>JBEEGQ010000326.1:0-12452 GCA_041166945.1 Verrucomicrobiota bacterium | reverse complement strand
GGCAGCGTGAGCGTCAGCAGCTCCGTCGGCTTCGGCTCCGAATTCATCGTCATCCTGCTCAAGTAACGGCGGAGGGGCGAGTGACGAGTGACAAGTGTCCAGCAAGGTAGGGTGTGTCGCGCTGCGACCGCCCGGCGGCACCATTCGGAATGACGAATGACGAATGGGAAGCCTAACTGTAGCAGGGACTCATACTTCTTCCCAAAAGTGACCCGCCACTCGTCACATCGATTCGACTCCCCATTCGGCATTCGTTATTCGTCATTCCCCACTGGTCACTCGCCACTCGTCACTCGTCACTGCCCCAAAGCGGCCACTGCTAGTCCAGCATGCGCGAGCGGTAAAAATTAATCGAGGCGTTGTGGGCGTTGGGATCAATGAAAGTGGCCGTGCCCGCGCCGTTGGTGAGGATGACGAGAGGAGACCATTGCTGCGGCGGGGTGCGTTTTTCAACAAGATACGTGAAGCCCGGCGCGCCCGTCAGAATCCATTGCCAGTTTCCATCTGGAAGTTTTGCCCCGCGGCTGATCCGCCCGGTCGTAAAGGATGGCAGGCCGGCGTGTAGATTGAAGCTCGGAATAACTCCGATGGAAGGAATGTTCGGGGGCGAGACGGAATTGGTCGCCACCAGCGGCGACGCTCCATAACGGCCGCCTGACGCCCGGGCTTCCTCGTAACTGGAGCCATAGGCGCTCTCCCACGCCCGGACTTGAACCAAAACATTGCTGGTGGGCTGGACTTCCGGGAATGGAATGTAAATGAGCTGCATGGAAAAAAATCCATATACATTCGGATTACTGCCGCGATAAGCAGCAGAGCTTCCAACAGCAGTCATGGTTTCGGGAGTCGCTCCTGCATAAATCTGCATCGTAAAAAATGGTCCGGGAAGTCGGGTCGTTCCATCCACGTCATAGGTCGGATTTAGATACCGCGGCGGGGCGGAAATAAAATTGCCAACGTTGAGGTACGAAACGGAATTGGTCGTGGCGACTGAAATGGTCGCTGGCAGACTGACCGACACACCCAGCGAGTTTTCAACCCGACCCACGTATGTGCCTGCGTGCTCCAGTTGAACAGGGTTCAGGAGCAGCGCACTGTTGGTCGCGTCAGGCAGATTCGTCCCATTAAACTTCCATTGGTAAAACAGGGGGCCATTGCCCACGGCAGCCATGCGCAAATTATAAGCGACCCCCGCATTCAGGGCCCGGCTCTCCGGCTGAAGAACAATCTGGGGCACCCGGGGCGTCGAATCCACATCGACCGGCGCCGGCCCGCTGATCAACCCATTGATATGATTCGATACCGCCACGGAATAAATTCCTGCATCGCCCGCCACGACATGGTTGAGTATAAATATACGATTGGTCGAGCCCGGGAGGGACACCCCGTTCTTGCGCCATTGATAGTTAAGCGGCGGCCCGCCACTGCCACGGCATTCCAAACCTCCTCCGCCCCCCACAACAAAAGTCGCCCCGGCTGGCTGTGCTGTGATAGCCACCGGCTCATCGCGCCAGACCAGGCTGAGGTCATCGATGCCACAGCGCCCATTGGTGCTTTCCAAATGCAGCCACGTTCGATTGCTGGGTGAGCTAAGATGGCAGTAATTATAGGTCCAGGGATTATTGAAATAAAAATTCGTGCCTCCAATGTTCGTGAAGGTATCTACGACCATGTTCCCAAACCGCACCACCAATCCCGGCGCATTGCACGCAAACTTGAGGTAATACGAACGGCCTGGAATCGTTTCCAGCTCCTGTTGCGCGAATGACTCAAAGGACAGCCATGCGTTCCCTTGCGGACAACGGGAATCATGGATGACGTCCGCGCCATTAAAATTCACATACCAGCTCGGCGGCCCGGAAAAACTCTGGGATTCAAAGTCACCATTGACGACCAGGTTGCTCTGCGCAGCCACTCGGCCAGTCGAAATCAGAAGTGCAAACAAAATCAAAACGACAACTAGGAACGGTGGAATGACTTTCATACAAGAATGATTTTCGAGCTCCTATTCAGGCTAAGTTTCAGCTGCACAAAGTCAATGCGCAAACCGGGCGCTGACGTCGTCGGGCAGGTCGGACCTGGCGCGAACCTGATCGCCCAAGCATCGCGGCTTCGTTCCTTCCTTGCACCGTTTCGCAAGGGATGAGTAATCTGCGCGCCTGCTTCGTTGCCGGCGTGGCGGAATTGGCAGACGCGCCAGACTCAAAATCTGGTACTCGCAAGGGTGTGGGGGTTCGATTCCCTCCGCCGGCACCAACTCGTTGCAACCTTCAGGTCCTTAAAGCGCCGGTTTTTCGACAACCGGAGCTGGCTTCAACCTGCCGCCCCGATACCCCTGCAAATCAAGCGTCACGTGCGCATAGCCAATCTCCCGAAGCGCCGCCGACACTCGTGATGCCGTATCATCTGCGAAAAATTTCGTCATCTCTCCAGGGCCCACTTCAATTCGCGCGAGGGCAAGAGTCGCGGCGCCTGAGCGAGTCCCAGACACACCGGCAGGTTCCGGCAGAGGCGCGCCTGCGATGCTCCACATCGAACCCAACTCGTGATGCCTCACGCGCACATCATGGAAATTCAAATCCTTTAACACGTTCTCAGCGCGCTCAATCATCGACAGTTTTTCGGGCGTAACAGCTTCCCCGTGCGGAACTCGCGAGCTCAGACATGCCATCTGGGGTTTATCCGCAGTGGGCAACCCGAACTGCGCAGACAGCTCGCGTATCTCCGTTTTCGTCAATCCAACCTCCTTCAGCGGCGCGCGCACCTGGAATTCCGCCGCGGCTTTCGCACCGGGCCGGAAGTCGCCTGCGTCGCTCGCGTTTTCGCCATAGGCCATCACCGCGAATCCCTCCGCTCGGGCGAGTGGCGCCAGTTCCTCGAACAGTTCGTGCTTGCAGAAATAACAACGATTCGCCGGATTGGCGAGGTAGTCGGGATTGTCGAACTCGGCGGTGCGCACCACTCGCACCGGGATCTGAAAGCGTTCCGCAATCTCCAGCGCCTCCGCCAGCTCGCGCCGGGGCAGGCTCGGAGAATCCGCGATGACCGCCAGCGAGCGGGTTCCCAGCACATCGCGGGCGACCCACGCCAGGAACACCGAGTCCACTCCGCCTGAATAAGCCACCACGCAGGAGCCGAACGATCGCAGGAGGCTCCGCAGTTGCTCTAATTTGCTGCTCGTCACGATCCCAGCGTGCCACGGAGTCCCCCCGGTGTCGAGGCCCCCGGCCGGGCGAATCGCCAGCGTCATTCGCCAAACTCGAGCACGCCAAATTGTGACGGGGTATGAAACGTGTTCGTCAACGTGGGACTCCACGCCAGGTAGGCATTATTGGCCTTGTCGCAGCGATACAGATTCAGGCGCCACCGTGTTCCCACGGCAGGCTTCACCGGACTTAAAAGCTCGAGCGGCATCCGCCATTCCACCGTGAAAACTTTGCGCTGTTTGTCCACCTTGACCGCCGACTGCGCGCGGCCGTCCCAGGCGAAGTTGCGCTTCGGCAAATCCAGGATCAAATCCAGCCGCTCGTTGGTCGGAGCGACTTCGTATTCGGCGTAGGCGTTGGTATTGGTCCAATTGCTGCCGACAAACACCTCCACGACATCGCGGTCCCCCAACCCCAGGCGTTCCCGCTCGACGGTCGGCGTATCGAAAACTGTTAACTTCGTGAACGGACATTCCCATCCGAAATAAAGAAACTTGTCGGAATATAAAACGCGCACCCCCGTCGCCAAGTCTGGCCGTGCGTCGTATTTTGCCGAGCCATATTCGACCCGCGCCGGCTGCGCCCTGCTCCAAACCGCGTCATCCAGCGCCCCGTCCAGTTCGAAATCATCGGTGACATGCGCCGCCCTGACCGAAGGCGGCGGAAGCGAGCGAGCGAGGAGCCGCCGCGCATTATCGAAATAAATCTTCCGCAGCACCGACGCTGGAAGTCCAATGCTGCTGATCTTCCAATCTCCCTGGATCGGCGTCATGTGCTCCCAGTTCCGGTCCCAGGTCTCCAGCCAGCGCCATTCCTTCTCGTAAAAAATTTCAGCATCGCGATCTGTCGGCCGTTCGGCGTCGCCGCTCGATCCTAGGATCAGTTTGTCATACACCATGAAATCGGTCGCAAAAAAGATCCGATCCTGGTGTTTCATGAACAGCCGATGGACTTTTTCGGGATCATGCCTCCCAACCTCAGGCATGCGCGCCGCCAGATCGGCCATCATGTTCGGATGCCGTGACAGCGCCCTGTCGACCCAGTCGATGTCCTCCGGATTGTTCGCGAAATGAACGCAGACAAACGTCGTCGCCGGATGCCTGCCGATGACGCGGTCGAGGGCATCCACAAGTTCCATGCGAGGGGGATAGAGATTCGTGTCTCCAAACCACCAGGCCCGGTGATCCTTCAACTCCTTCCAACGCTCATTGTGTTCGTCGTAAGGAAGCCAGAACGCCTTGGGATCCCCCACGTGGATGGATACCGGCATTTTCAATTCCCCGAGCCGCCTCCAAACCGGGTCGAGTTTCGGATCGTCGATCTGGATCAGTTTCCCCGCGCCATCACGACGGTATAATCCGAGGTTTTTGAACTCTTTCATTCCGGCCGCCCCCAGGCGATGCGCCTCCTCCACCTGTTTTACCGCGCGCCCGGCGAAATCCGGCTTGTCCCAGCCCTTGTAATCCAGGTTGAAGTATAAAAGAAAACGGCCGGGCCCCCGCGATTCCGCAAGCTGCCTGTTCCGCTCAAACTCACTCGGACCGCCGTTGGTGCCGGGCGTGACGGTTCCACCGCTCAGGTTGACTCCAATGCCGATGCCCGCCACATCCATGATTTTTATCGCGCGATCGTACCGCTCCGGCTGCGCCTCGATATGCATGTGCAGATCGATGGTGCGATGTTCGGCGCGCCATCGCGCCGCGGCCTCCCGCGTGGCCGCGACATCATCGCGACCCGCGGCGGCAATCGAAAAGAGACAGAGGAATGGGAGCAGTCGGGTTTGCATACGATGAATGTGTGTGTGCTCGGGAGACTAATCTGGCACTGGCAATTCCTGCAAAGAAAAGGAGGTGCGCGCTTCGTTCAAGCCGACGGGGCGGACAGCATCCTCCATGCTCCCACAGGAAGATCCTCCAGCACGTAGTCGCCAAATTGGCTCCGATGCAAACGGGTGACGTTCAGGCCTTGGGTTGCAAACATCCGCTTCACCTGATGAAACCGGCCTTCGATGAGTTCGAGCCGAGCATCGCGAGGGCCGGTGAATTCCAATTTTGCAGGGAGGCACGGTTTGTCTTCATCCTCCAGGACAAGCTGGCCGGCGGCGAAAAGCGGGATCAATGGCGGCTGGAGATCCGCATCCACCGTGACGTCATATACCTTGGGGACCTTGTGCCGCGGCGATGTCCAGCGTTGGACCAGCGTTCCGTCATCCGTCAGCAACAGCACCCCCGTGGTATCGCGGTCAAGGCGGCCGACGCTGGTGACGGGTGGATTGCGGCGAAGCCACTGCGGAGGGAGCAAATCGTAAATGGTTTGGCCCTCGCGCGAATCATGCGAACAGACGCAGCCTGCGGGTTTGTGAAACAGGGCGAGCAGGCCCTCCGGACATTCCACCGGAAGTCCATCGACCAACACATCCTCGGCATCCACTTTATCGTCGCTGCGGGTGGCGGGTGCCCCGCTCACAAACACGCGACCCGCCTTGACCCAGCGGCCGGCCTCGCTGCGACTGCAATATCCGCAACTGGATAAAAGCTGGTCAAGACGCCGCAATTTCGCCGGTTTCATGGAGGAGAAATGTTTGACCTTTGACGCTCCTTTGCAAGGCAGCAGTCCCGGCGGGCATGCCCCCGCCAGCCTGTCATTCATTAACCTACCAAAAAGTTCAAATAGTAGGGACTGACCCCTTGGGCGAAGGGGTCAGTCCCTACTATTTGAACTTTCCTATTTGCTCGACGTGCGAATTCGACAAGAATGCGGTCGATGAATCGGCCGCGGAATGAGGGCCTCCCCGAGCAGTGCGGGAGGCACGCGCTTCTAGTTTGCGTGCTCGGCTTCGCGGCGGGCGCGGCGGGCGGGGGCGCGCAGACGCTTCCATTGCCCCCTCGCTCGTCGGATGCGGCGGGCGGCTCGGCGTTCGTTCGCAGCATCGAAGCCTTATCGCTGAAGGAGCGCGAAGAACACATCGCAGCGGAGATTCTGGGCGGCAATGTGCCGGAATTTCTGCGTCACTTGCGAACGGTAACGATGCGCGACGGAACGAACATCGCTCTGCTCCACGTGACGCCGAACTACCTGGCGATTGGTTCGGATGCGGACTATTTCCTGGCGCCAATGACGCCCACCACTGCCCAGCGCATCGCGGACGCGACGGGTTGCGTTCTCCCAACGCCAAAAATGGTCGATGCGATTCACGCTGCCGCAGGCGTCCACCTTGAACCGCAACCCATCTCGCCGAGCGCGGCGATGACGAGCGTCGGCGTGTTTGCGCAACATAACCGGATGGTGCGCACTCAACTTCTGGCTCGAGCCACGGATCCAGCCGCTGAAACCCTGGTGGCGGGACACAAAAAAGATTTGGTCATCAGTTCGCGTCTCGAGCTCGTGCCCGGCAAAGTCGGGATCTATGGATGGCATCGTCCGGACGGCACCCCCCTCCAACCACTCTATGCCGGGCATGCGAATACCTGGGTCGATTACAGTCATGGAGTGCGGCTGGTGCAATCGGTGATGCTCGTCAACGGCAGCTCCAACACGGTTCCCGCCGTGCTGGCGGACCGGCGATTGGCGGCGCTGCTCAGCAACGAAGGCGTTATCCACTCTGGGCGCTATCCGACGCCGTCGCTGTTTGGTGAGAGCGTCATTGAATTCAATCCGCGGCCCGATGTGCGCGTCGTGATCAACTCTCCGAACAGCGCTCCCTTCAACACCGTCGAGCCCGTCAAGCTCGTCATTTTTGCCGTAGCCAATGGAAACACAATCGAGCAGACAGCCGGGCGCCGCCTGCGGCCGGGAGATGACTGGCATTTCGACATCCAACACATCGCCGCGCAAATGCGCTGGTTGCGCGTGCACGACACCAACCACCAATGGGTCGTGGCGTATCTCGAGGCCTCGGGCAAAAGCTGGCCTGCGTGGCGGCGCAGCCATTCCGACGGGGACGCGCAGATCCGGGAAATCGTCGATGGAATCGCGGCGAGATTCACGAACTCAGCAGCGCGGATCATCCTGGCAGGGCACAGTGGCGGCGGAAGTTTTTTGTTCGGTTTCCTGAACAGCGTCGTGGCGATTCCGGACCGCGTGGGACGCATCGCGTTTTTGGACAGCGATTATGCGTACGATCCGTCGGCCGGCCACGGTTCAAAACTCGCTCGCTGGCTGGAGAATGGGGACCATTTTCTAACGGTGCTGGCCTACAACGACAGCGTCGCACTGCTCGACGGCAAGCCGTTTGTGAGCGCGACGGGCGGGACGTGGTATCGAAGCCATCTGATGCAAACGAACCTGGCGGCTTTTTTCCCGTTCAAAAGTGCGAAGGCCGCGAGCCTGGAAATTTTCACAGCATTGGACGGCCGCATCCAGTTTCTACTCAAGGAAAATCCCGACCGAAAAATTCTCCACACCGTGCAAGTGGAAAAAAACGGATTTATCCACTCGATGGCGGCCGGCACGCCCCTGCAGGAAGCCGGGTATGAATACCTGGGCACGCGCGCCTATGAACGATGGCTGGAATGAATGGAGGCGAGGCGCCGGTTTTAAGTCAGATCCATCCGCCGACACCACTCCACCAATTGCCAATCGCGGCATAGCTGCCCAGATCGCGCTCGAAGATCTCCTTCAACCGGGGCAAGCCGCCGCGGCGGTGCAACTCCTCGCCGACGGTGCGAGCGACGGCGGCGCGCTGGTCGTAGGATTTGAACCAGGCGGCCAGCATAGGCTCGCGGCTTTCGAGATTCGCCCAGGAAATTTCCTCACTGGCGTTGACCAATTCCTTCAAGACCCCGATGAGTTCAGGGTCGCTGACCAGCTTCAGGTCGCCGATGAGCTTGGGATGGATCTCGCTTCCGGCCAGGGCCTGCTCGGCTTGGGCGAGGAGGGCGTCGGCGCCATTGGGTGCTGCCGCGGCCTTGGCGGCGAGCGGATCACCAATTTTGTGCAACGCCAGGGTGGTGGCTTGGCGTAATTTTTCGAGCTCCGCCTGCCGTTCGGGCGTGGTTTCGTCGCGCATTTTCAAGGTGCCCACCATGACCCAGACGGCGCGGGAATCTTTCAAGAGCCCGAGTGCGGTTGCGGCGGCGGTGCGCACCGAATATTCATTGTCGACAGTGAGCAGTTCGATGAGCGGCTCGACAGCGCGTTTGTCGCGCAATTCGCCCAGGACATGAGCCGCGAGGCGGCGGGCTTCGGGATGTTCACTCTTTAATACGGGCATCAGGACATCGACAGCTTTGGGCCCATAACGCAGGAGGGCCTCGGCGCACGACTGGTTCAGGATCGGATTGTCCAGGGCGTGAGCCAGTGGTTTCAACGCCCGCGGGTCGCCGAGCACACCCAGTTCTCGCGCAGCGCTGCGGGCCACTCCATCCAGGCGGGCCAGCGCGACCAATAGAAGATCCACAGCCTTTTCCCCGCCCACCTTCCCCAGTTCCACGACCGCTGAAAACGCTTCCGGGGCATTTCCCCGGGCCTTTAGGTCGCCCGCCAGCTTCCAAAGTTTCAGCGATTTGATCATGAGAGCGCAGAAATCACGCGCAGAATACCATAACTCGGCTGGTCCGTTCGCGCGAGCCCGGCCTCCACAATCGGATTGGCGCTGGAAACAAATTCCGTTAGACCGTCGGGACATGTTCGCCGCCGAAAACCGCGCGGGGCCCGAGGCCTCCGCGTCGCGCCTGGAATCCGTGGATCTGTTGCGCGGCCTTGTGATGGTCCTGATGGCGCTGGATCACACGCGTGATTTTTTTCACGAGGATCTGCATCATTTTCAACCGCTCGACCTGACCCGGACCTACCCGGCGCTTTTTTTAACGCGCTGGATTACCCATTTCTGCGCGCCGGTGTTCGTGTTCCTCGCGGGCACAGGGGCATTCCTGTCGCGGTCCCGTGGACGAACCCCGCGGGATTTGTCGATGTTCCTCCTGACGCGCGGGCTATGGCTGGTATTCCTTGAACTCACCTGGGTCAACTGTTTCGGCTGGTCATTCAACGTGGATTTTCACGGCATCGGGCTGGCTGTTGTTTGGGCATTGGGCTGGTCCATGGTCGCGCTGTCGGGGCTGGTTTGGCTGCCGATTCCCGTCATCACCATTTTCGGAGTGATAATGATTCTTTCGCACAATGCCTTCGATGGCGTGCGACCGGAATCCTTTGGAGCCTGGGAAGGCTTGTGGCGGGTTCTTCACGCCGGCGGCGAATTTCAAATCGCACCCGGTTGGAAAGTCGGCGCGGGCTACCCGCTCATTCCCTGGATCGGAGTAATGGCGGTCGGCTATGGATTCGGAGAAGTGTTTCGCGCCGAGCCGGCGAAGCGTGCCGGGCGTCTTTTGATTCTGGGGCTGGCCATAACCCTCGCATTCGTGCTGGTGCGATTCACGAACGTCTATGGCAATCCGACGCCATGGCATCCGCAACGGACGGGTCTGTTCAGCGTGTTCTCCTTTATCGACTGCCACAAGTATCCGCCGTCGCTCTGTTATTTGCTGATGACGCTGGGACCTGCATTGATGTTGCTGGCCTGGTTTGAGCGAGGCACACCACGGCTGTTGCGGCCGCTGTTGGTCTTTGGGCGGGTCCCGCTTTTTTATTACCTGCTGCACCTCCCGCTGATCCATGGCATGGCGGTGGAGGCCAATCTGATTTATCACGGTCGCGCGAATTGGCTCTATGGCTCGCAACCCTCCAATGCCCCGGAAGCCGGATGGGGCGAACGCGGTTTTGGATTGCTGGCCGTTTACGGCTTCTGGCTCGTTGCGGTGGCGATCCTCTATCCGGCCTGCAAATGGTTCGCGAATTTGAAACGGCGATCGCGGGCCGTGTGGTTGAGCTATCTGTGAATGCCAGCCTTTCGGTTTGCCTTTGACCAGCTGCTTGGGGCAGCGTCCGCGCATGTTCAAAATAGCGTCGTCCCTGTTGATCCTCTTGCTGGCCGGCGGCGTGGCTGTGACCGGTGCCGAGGAGCCGGCCAAGAAAGAGGAGAAGCCTGCCGAGGCTGCGAAGGATAAATCGAAGGACAAGGATCCGGAGAAACTCACGGAGACAAAACACAAGCTGACGATCGGCGGCCGCGAATTCGACTACACGGCGCGCGCGGGCTTCATTCAACTCAAGGACGCCGAAGACAAACCCACAGCGTCCATTTTCCACATCGCCTATACGCGCGATGACACGACCAACACCCGGAACCGGCCGCTGACATTTTCCTTCAATGGCGGCCCCGGGTCGTCGTCAGTGTGGCTCCACATGGGCCTGCTGGGGCCGCGTCGAGTGGTGCTCGAAGACGATGGGATGCCTCTTCCCCCGCCCTACACGCTCACGGACAACGAATTCTCACTTCTCGACGAAACCGATCTGGTGTTCATCGATCCGGTCAGCACCGGATACAGCCGCGCGGCCAAGCCGGCCGACGCGGCGAAGTTCCACGGGGTTCGTGAGGATGTGGCGAGCGTTGGGGAATTCATCCGGCTCTATGTCACGCGCAACAAACGATGGCCCTCGCCCAAGTTCATCATTGGCGAAAGCTACGGAACGACGCGCGCGGCGGCGCTGTCCGGGGAGTTGTCGGGCCGTCATCGGATGGCGGTGAATGGGATCATGCTGGTGTCCACGGTGCTGAACTTCCAAACCATTCGTTTTGCGGAAGGCAACGACCTGCCTTATGTCCTTTATTTTCCCAGCTACACCGCGACGGCGTGGTATCACAAAAAGCTCCCGGCTGATTTGCAAAAACTCAAACTGCAGGAACTGCTTCCGAAATCGGAGGCGTTTGCCGCGGGCGATTACAACGCCGCGCTGCTGCGCGGCGCGGCGCTCAAGCCCGAGGAACGCCAGCAGATCGTGAGCGAAACGGCCCGGCTCACGGGTCTTTCGGAGGATTATGTCGATCGATCGAACCTGCGCATTGAACTCAGCCGTTTTGCCAAGGAGCTGCTCAGACAGGAGGGATTCGTCATCGGCCGCTTCGACAGCCGCTATAAGGGCCGCGTGCGCGATCGGGTGGGGACATCCATGGAATATGATCCCAGCGGCGAGGGCGTGTTCACCGCGTTCACCGCCACCTTCAACGATTACGTGCGCCGGGAACTGCACTACGAGAGCGATCAGAATTATGAAATCCTCAACGGGCTCGGCTGGGACTGGGGCGAAAAGAATGGCTACCTGAACGTCGGCGAAACTCTCGCGACCAGCCTCACCCGGAACCCGTTCCTGAAGGTTCATGTTTCGAGCGGCTCCTATGACATGGCCACTCCCTACTTTGCGACGCGTTACACGTTCAACCATCTCGGCCTTGACCCGGAGCTCTCCAGGAACCTGACCCTCGACGACTACACCGCCGGGCACATGATGTATCTGGATCTGCCCGATTTAAAAAAGCAGAAGGCGGACCTGTCGAAGTTCATCCGCAACGCTTCGTCACATTGAATTAAAGAACGGGATTCGCCGAAGCCCGATTTCCTGGCTTCATGACCAGAAGTTCGGCACCTGCGGGCGCGAAATCAGGGCAGCCCATAGGTCACCACCTCCGTATTCCAGTTCAGGGTGTTCCGTTTTATCGACCTCGGCAAACCGGCGCGGACCGGCTCGATGCGACCGAAACTCAGCGGCGTGCCGTCCGGCGACGTCCATGGCAACCACACAAGCCGCGGCCACGAGTTTGTGCCTGGAGAAGAGGACCACCCTTCCCCGCCGACTTCGACCGCCGTCACCAGCGTGGCCGTCGTCGCGCGAACTTCGCGCTCCAATCCCGCCACGAACGGGCTCGGCCCGCCGGCGGGAATGAGCCGCTCGAAGCGATGCGGCGTGCCCGCGCGCAAAAGCGCGAGGTAATGATATGGGACGTCATGGAACTGATCCAAAGGCGCGACTTTGGCGAGTTCCTGAGGTGTCTCGTTCAGAAGCAACGCACGGGCGGCCGCCAGATAGGGAGTCATTACCGGCGCGTTCGAAGGGTCCTCTTTTTCCCACCGGGCTTGCAACCAATCGAGTTCGCGCCGCAATTCCTCAGGAAATGAGTCGCGATAAAAACGCGCCACGTCCACATCCCGAACCCCGGGCAAACGCCATGTCCAAGCCGTGACGGCCGTGGCGTTGGTAATCGCCGTTTCATCGAGAAGCCGTTCCATTGAATTCCATGGCTGATTCTTGCGAAAGTACTCCGTGCTGCGTCGGGCGCCCCAGCACTGCACCAACTGATGAACGAACTGCAAACAGCCGTAGTGATACCCATCCATGTTGTCCAGCCGATAGGCC
>JBEEGQ010000325.1:0-4449 GCA_041166945.1 Verrucomicrobiota bacterium | reverse complement strand
ATCAGCGGTGTGTATATTCCAGCAGGCGCGTCGTCGTCGTTGATCTGCGGCGCGGATTGATGACGTTGTGGATCGCGCTGACTCTCGCGTTGTCATCGGCGGTTGCTGCTCCGGACGTTGATGGATGGGCGTTGCGACCGTTGCGCCAGCCGCTTGTGCCGGTGCCGGTGTCGCAAGTTTCCACCAATCCCATCGTTCGATTCATTCGCAGCAGCGTCGACCGTCATGGGCTTCACCCAGCGCCGGAAGCCGATCGGCGCACGCTCATTCGCAGGCTCACTTTTGATCTGATCGGACTGCCGCCGTCGCGGGAGGAAATTCGCGAGTTTCTCGGCGATACATCGGCGGGTGCGTTGGAGCGCGTGGTCGATCGGCTGCTGGCATCGCCGCGGTACGGCGAACGATGGGCGCGCCATTGGATGGACGCCGCGCATTTCGCGGAAACGCATGGACACGATCAGGATCGCATTCGAACGAATGCGTGGCCGTACCGGGATTACCTCATCGGTTCGTTCAACGACGACAAGCCGTATGCGCGATTCGTGCAGGAACAGGTGGCGGGCGATGTCCTGTTTCCGACGGATGCCCGCGCCACCATCGCGCTGGGATTCATCGCGGCGGGACCCTGGGACGAGAGCTCCCTGCGCGACATCCGCGAGGACACGCTCGACCGGCAGATTGGACGTTATCTGGACCGGGACGACATGGTGACGACCGTGATGCAAACTTTCACGAGCACGACGGTGCAGTGCGCCCGGTGCCACGATCATAAATTCGATCCGATTCCGCAGCGGGATTATTATGCGTTGCAGGCGGTGTTCGCCGGTGTGGATCGGGCCGATCGCGCGTATGATGCCGATCCGGTTCTTCACCGGCGCCGGCAGGATTTGCTGCGACAAAAAAGAGGGATCGAGCAAGGCGATCGCGGGTTTCTGTTTGCCGCGGAATCCCGGCGCGAGGTCGAGGAATGGGAACGCGCTCAATCCGGGCGACGGGTGGATTGGAGAATCATCGAACCCCAAAAATTTCTCTCGACCGGCGGGGCGACCCTGGCACTCCAGCCGGACAACTCGATTCTTGCGGGCGGCGCGAAGCCCGAGCGGGACACCTACACCATCACGGCAAAGCCATCCGGAGCCCGTGTGACTGCGGTGCGGGTGGAAGTGCTCGCTGACGATTCGCTCCCGCGAAAGGGTCCCGGCCGGCAGGATAATGGCAATCTGCATTTGAGTGAATTCACGCTGCTCTCGAATCCCCCCGGCGATCTTGAATCGCGCCGCATCGCGCTCGTTCAGCCTTCGGCGGACTTCAACCAGGAGGGATGGACGATTGAACAGGCGCTGGATCGAAATGAGAAAACGGCCTGGGGCATCTACCCGCGTGTCGGCGAATCTCACCAGGCCGCCTTCGAACTTCAAGAACCCCAGGCCCTGCCCGAGGGCACCACATTAACCTTTGTCCTTCAGCAGTTGCATGGAGGAAGCCATCTCATCGGCCGCGTCCGATTGGCCGTGACGGATGCCGAGCCACCGGTGCGCGTGAATGGCGTGCCGGCCGAGATTGCCAAAATACTAGCAACGATCGCGGCGCAACGAACCGAGGATCAACGCGCGGACCTTGCGAGTTTTGTATTGAAGGAACGGGTCTTGCGCGAGTTGCGCGGGTTGCCGAAGCCTTCACTGGTTTACGCGGCGGCCGGCGATTTCGAACCGGACGGCGGACTCAAGCCCGCGGGGAAGCCCCGTGACGTCCAGGTCCTGAAGCGCGGCGAGATTGGCAAGCCGATGGGCCCGGCGAATCCCGGTGCCCTGTCGTGTGTCGCGGCGTTGCCCGCGACGTTTTCGAGCGCGCCATCGGCAGAGGAGGGCACGCGCCGGGCCGCGCTCGCGAATTGGCTGACAGCCCGCGACAATCCCCTTGTATGGCGATCGATCGTCAATCGCGTCTGGCATCATCACTTCGGGCGCGGCCTTGTGGATACCCCGAACGATTTTGGTCGAATGGGCAGTGCGCCGTCGCATCCCGAGTTGCTCGACTGGCTGGCGGTATGGTTTCGCGACGAGGCCCGCGGCTCCTTCAAGCAATTGCACCGGCTTATCGTGATGTCCGAGACGTATCGGCAGGCGTCGAATCCGTCGCGAGACCGCCAGGGACGCCTGTCCGGTTCCGCCGTGGCGGGATTAACCGATGGGGATGCGGAGAATCGTTTTCTGAGCCGGATGAACCGAACGCGGCTGGACGCCGAGCAAATCCGGGATGCCGTGCTGCAAATTGCGGGAAGCCTCGACTTGCGGATGGGCGGCCCGAGCGACATTCAATTCGATCTGCAACCCGGTCATCACGTGACTCCGAAAGTGGATTACGCGAAGTTCGATGTATCGAGTGCCGCGGCGCAGCGGCGCAGCGTCTATCGCTTCCTGTTCCGGACATTGCCGGATCCATTGATGGACGCGCTGGATTGTCCGGCGGGTGATCAGCTGACGCCCGCGCGCAATGCCAGCGTGACGGTGCAGCAGGCCCTGGCGCTATGGAACAACGCGTTCATTGCGCATTATACCGGGCAATTCGCGCGGCGGCTCGAGTCGATGACAGCAGCGCTGGAGGATCAGGTGACGCTGGCGTGCGAGCTGGCCTTGGGCCGCACGCCGGCACGCGACGAATTGGAGATCTTTTCGGCCTATGCCACCCGCCATGGATTGGCCAATCTTTGCCGCCTCATCCTGAACAGCAACGAATTCATGTTCGTAAACTGAACAATTTATCGAAACAAACGATTCAAAATGACATGAATTCACGGCGCGAATTTCTTTGGCGTTTCGGTGGCGGACTGGGTGGCATCGCCCTGGCCGGAATGCTGAGCCGGGATGCGGCGCTCGCGAGGGACGTTCCTTCCATCATCCGCCCCCCAGGGTTCGCCTTGCTTCCGCAACGTCCGGCGCGGGCGCGGCGGGTCATTCAACTGTTCATGAATGGCGGCGCGAGCCAGATGGATCTGTTCGACTTCAAGCCGGAATTGCTGAAGCGCCACGGACAGCCATTCGATCCCGGGACGGGCGAGCGCGTCGAGGCGGCCACGAGTGAACCGGGAAAGGTTCTGAAGCCGGGTTTCGATTTTCAGCGACATGGGCAAAGCGGGCGCTGGGTCAGCAGCCTGCTGCCGCACCTGGCGACCTGCGTGGATGACATGGCGTTTTTCATGGCGATGACCTCGAGGACGAATGTCCATGGACCCGGCAGTTACCTGATGAACACCGGATTTTTGCTGCCGGGATTTCCATGCTTCGGCGCGTGGGTGAGCTACGCGCTCGGCTGCGAGACCGATAACCTGCCGACCTTTGTCGTGCTGCCGGATCCGAAGGGACTGCCCTACAACCAAAAGGGAAACTTCACGTCCGGATTTCTTCCGGTGACCCATCAAGGAACCGTGATCAATCCTTCGGCCGGTGAACCACTGGCGCATCTTCACGCGCCCGCTGCCGCGAAATTCATCACGCCGGAAGCCGATCGGGACGGGCTGGCGCTGCTGCGAAAATGGAACCGCGCGCACCTGCAAGCCAATGACGGCGACTCGCGGCTGGAGGCGCGGATTCGCGCGTATGAACTGGCGGCGAAGATGCAGTTAACGGCGCCCGAGGCATTTGAGCTGGGCAATGAAACCGAGGAGACGCGGCGGCTTTACGGAATCGACGCGAAGGTGACCGAGGACTTCGGCCGCCGCTGCCTGACCGCCCGGCGGCTCATCGAGCGGGGAGTGCGTTTTGTCCAGGTATGGAGCGGGGCCGGCGGACCGACGAACAATTGGGACAACCACGCCAACATCGCCAAGGAGCTGCCCCCGATGTGCGCCGCCACCGATCGGCCCATTGCGGCGTTGTTAAAGGATCTCAAGGCCCGCGGGTTGCTCGAGGATACGCTCGTTCTCTGGAGCACCGAGTTCGGACGCATGCCGTTTTCGCAAGGCGGCGAAGGGCGTGATCACAATGGCGGGACGTTCGTCAGTTGGATGGCGGGCGGCGGAGCCCGGGCCGGCGCGGCCCATGGAGAAAGCGATGAATGGTCCTGGCGCGCGGCGACCGATGCGACGACCACGTACGATTTTCACGCCACGGCGTTGCATCTCCTGGGCCTGGATCACGAGAAGTTGACGTTCCGCAATGGCGGCGCCAACCGGCGCCTCACCGATGTTCATGGCCATGTCGTGCGCGAGTTGGTGACCTGAGCCGCCTGAACGCCGGGGTTTTTTCCCGCGTCGCGGAGCACTTACCGCGGCGCTGTTTTTTCTTACAAAAATTTAACGTTGCTGAACCTGCGCCGGCGCCTCCCCTGTGCAAGAATGAGACGATGTCCCATCCGATGAAACCTTCGCGCCGTACCCGTGCGTGGCTCGAAGGGCAATGGAATCCTTTTCTCTTCGCGTGCCTCACCATCGGAACAGTGGCGATTGGCGCT
>JBEEGQ010000324.1:0-6029 GCA_041166945.1 Verrucomicrobiota bacterium | reverse complement strand
TTCTGCTGCGCCTCGTATTGGATGATCTGAGTGACCTTCGAGGTATCGACGGGGGGCAGCTTGACGAACTTAGAGAACGTATGAAAACCCGGCGCGCAAATATTGACGACACGGGCTTTGAAACCTTTTTCGCTGAGCACCTCCGTGAGCGCCTTCTGCATCGCGCTTTCGCGGGTGGCTTCCTGGGTGCCATCCTGGCCCAGGGATTTGAACCCGTACTGCTTGAGCAAGAGTCCGCCGGCTTCGCTGACCTCAAACTCAGCCACCTTGAGACTGGTGGCGCCGAAATCAACGGCGAGAAAGGATTTATTATTCAACATGCCTGAAACTTCCCACCAACATGCACGCGGGCTTGTGGGGTCCAGCCAGCTTACTGCGTCGCGGAAGGCGCTAGGTGATTACAAAGGAACGTGGATCGGGTCAAACAGAAAAGCAAGCGGCGCAATGGTTCGATTTGAAAAACACCGCTCGCCACTTCAGTCGCGAGGAGATCATTCTCCGATCGTAGCGGGGACTTCCAGTCTGCTGTATCGCCGGTTTCCAACCGGCTGATGAAAAATCGCTTTAGGCCACACGGCCTGCGATCTTCGTCGGAAAACTGGCGTCGAACGTGCACCTGCCGGTTAACAACCGGCGAAACTGCCGACTGCCAGTCGGAGCTACGGTCGCGCCGCGCTGGGGCCGCAAGCTCAATGAGGCTTGGCGTTCGAAGTTTTTCGCTCGCGGGAGAATTAAGGAGCTTGCTGCGGCCGGGACGGCCGCACTCCGGCTGTCACGTCTCCGCATAGGACCGGACCCGCGCAGGCTTGACTTGCTGGGCCGCGGCCATAGTTTCGCTTCATGCCGAAGTCATCAAAAACCCGCCGCAAAGCGCTCCTCCTGGGCATTGGTCTCGACTCGGACGGTCACAAGCGCATTACCACCGGTGCGAACTTCGCGCTCGTGGGCGGGGCGCAGGCCACGCACGAGGCGATGACGGAGCAGGCTGTTAAAATAAACGAGAAGCTTAAGTCGAGGGGAAAGCAGCTTCATCAGGTTTCCCGGGATGAATTCGACGACATCGCCGCCTCGGTCGGCCTCCACCGGCACACGCCGCCTACCAGCTAGCCCCGCATGCCCCCGGCTCCGTTTCCCTACCTGTTCCTGGTGGTGTTCATCGTCGCGGCCGTCGGTTTCGCCCTGGCGCCGCTCGGCTTGGCGGCGCTTTGGGCCCGCAAATATTCGCCGCCAAAACCCGGTCCCGACAAAAATGCGACCTACGAATGCGGCCTTGAATCCAAGGGCGACACGCTCATCCGTTTCAAGGCGGATTATTATCTCTACGGGATCATCTTCCTGATTTTCGATGTCGAGACCCTCTTCCTGCTCCCGTTCGCCGTCGCATTCACCGGCCTGTCGATGGGCGCGGTTGTCGGAATGATGATCTTCGTGCTCCTGCTCGTCGAAGGCCTGGCCTGGGCATGGATGAAGGGCCTGTTGAACTGGAGATAGAAGCTTTCGCTCCTTGAAAGCAAAACGGACGGGTCGTTTCCGGCCCGCCCGTTCGTGAAAACTTCCGACGTGCGCGGGCCCCTGCGCACATTACCCTGCGAATTACTCGTCCTTCTGTTTATCGGCTTCGGCCTTGCGATCTTCATCCGCGGCATCGAAGGCATGTTGAAGCGCGACGAGATCCTCGCCTGGCTTGAGGCTGTCCAGGATCTTCTGCTCGGCCGCCAGCTGTTCGGTGCTATAGTTGGCCGCCTTGATCGACAGGCCGATGCGCCGATCCGCCTTGTCGATCTTGATGACGCGCGCCGTGACATCCTGGCCCGGCTTCAACACGTTCTTGATCTTGTCGACCCGCTCCTCGGCGACCTGGCTGATATGGACGAGCCCGTCGATGTCATGTGCCAGGCCGATGAAGGCGCCGAAGCTGGCCAGCTTGGTGACCTTGCCGCTGACCACATCGCCCACCTTGTAAAACTTGTCGATGTTGCTCCACGGATCTTCGCCGAGCTGTTTCATGCCGACCGCAATGCGCTGGTTGGCCTTGTCGATCTCGAGCACCACCACTTCCACCTCGTCGCCCTTTTTGATGACCTCGGAGGGATGATTGATTTTGCGGGTCCATGAGAGATCCGAGACGTGGATCATGCCATCGAGACCCTCCTCCAAGTCCACGAAGGCGCCGTAACTGGTGAGGTTGCGCACCTTGCCCTTGATGCGGGTGCCCGGGGGATATTTCTCGAGGGCCTTGTCCCATGGGTTGGTCTCGAGCTGCCGGATGCCGAGCGAAATCTTTTGCTCATCCTTGTTGACCCCGAGGACAACCGCTTCGACGACTTCGCCCTGCTTAAGGACATCGCTCGGTTTCGCGATGCGCTTGGTCCAGGAAAGTTCGGTAACATGCACCAGGCCTTCGACGCCGGGTTCCAACTCGATGAACGCGCCGTAGGGGACGAGGTTGACGACCTTGCCCTTGACCTTCTGGCCGGTGGCGAATTTGGCTTCGATGTCGCTCCACGGGTTGGACAATTTTTGCTTCAGGCCGAGACTGACGCGTTCCTTTTCCTTGTTGATGTCGAGCACGACCACATCGAGTTCCTGCCCGACCTTGAGCATCTCGCTGGGATGCCCGATGCGGCCCCATGACATGTCGGTAATATGAAGGAGTCCATCGAGGCCGTTGAGATCGATGAAAGCGCCGAAGTCGGTGATGTTCTTGACAGTGCCCTTGCGGATATCGCCGGGGGTCATGTCGGCCAGCAGCTTCTGGCGGCGTTCCGTGCGTTCCTGCTCGATGAGTTCGCGACGGGAAAGAACGATGTTTTGGCGTTCCTGGTTGATTTTGACGACCTTGAAATCGTAGTTGTTGCCGACAAACTGCAACAGGTTGCGGGGCGGGATGACGTCGATCTGCGATGCGGGGAGAAAGGCCTCGACACCGATGTTCACGATGAGGCCGCCTTTGACCACGGCTTTTACCTTGCCGTTGACCGTGGCGCCTTCGTTGGCGATCGTTAGGATGCGCTCCCAATTCTGCTTGAACTCGGCCTTCTCCTTGGAGAGGACCACCATGCCGTCCTTGTCCTCGAGCTTTTCGATCAGGACATCGATGATGTCGCCGACCTTGACGACCTTGATATCGATGAATTCGTTGGCGGAAATGACGCCTTCACTTTTGTAACCGATGTCCACCAAGACCTCCTTGGAACGGACTTCGATGACGGTACCTTTGACAATTTCGCCTGCTGCAAAGCGCATCGCGCTGTGCTTCATGGCTTCTTCCATCGTGAGCATACGGGTTCTATCGGATAACTGAGGGAGGCCAGGTCGGGCGGCGGGCGCCCGGCGAAGTCTCCATTGCCTAACGGACCTGACGTTGCGGTGGCAACAGAGGGTTGACGGTTAGGTTATGGGTTAACGGTTTTTTCTCAGCCTTCACGGGCGTCCGCATCCGCGGCGCCCAGGCGGAGAGCGAGATTAGGCACAACACAGGGAGGCGCAAGAGGAATCTTTTGAGTGGTGAGGCGGCGCTTGCAATCCGGGCGCTCTCTCCCCATGCTTACGCTGTAATTTCTTCGGCCCGGCATCGGACTCATGCCTCTGCCGGAATCATTCATGAGCACAACACCAGAATCTGATCTCGATCTCGAATTGCACTTCCTTCCCGCTTGGGCCCGGGAATCGCCCAGCGCCAATCGATTCGAGAATTATCGGGGCGGCTCGGCCCGTGACACCGAACGCCCCGATCGCGGAGACCGCGGTTTCAATCGCCGGGATCGGCCCCCGAGCCGTCCGCCCCCCGGAATGCCCGGCCGCCCTGCGCCTGACGGACGGCGCGACGCCGCGGGTCGCGGTCCGCGTCCCCCGCGCCGTGACGGGCCTGGACGCCGCCCGGAGCGGCGCGAGATGGAACGACCCGCCGCGCCGCCTCCATTGCCCGAGGTGCTCGTGGCCTTCATTCCCGATGATCACGGGGTCGATTCCCTGGCGCGGCAGATTCGCGCCACGGGCCGGGCCTACCCGCTGTTTGAGATCGCACAGATGATCCTCGCCAAGCCGGAACGCCATACCGTGACGTTCAGCGTGAAGAAAAAACCGGACGGCACGGTGATCCAGCCGATGTTCCTTTGCGCCCTCGATGAAACGCTCTGGCTTTCCGAGGAGGCCGCCGTCCGCCATGTCCTCGACCGGCATTTCGCGACGTTCTATCAACCGGAGCGGACCCAAATCGATCCGCCCAAGGGCGTTTATACCTTCGTCGCTCAATGTGGATTGAGCGGCGCCATTCTCGGCCCGCCCAACCATCACGATTATCAGAATCAACTGCGACGCCTCCATGCGGATCGGTTTTCGCGAATGCCCTTCGAAGTCTTCAAGGCGCGGGTCCGCATCGTGCGCGACGAAGCTGTCGTCAAAAAATGGATCGATGACCAAAGCTGGAAGACGGAGTTCCTCTGTTTGAACCTCGCGGATACCCTCAAGCTTGCCAGCAAGGAAGAGGTCGAAAAACATTTTCGACAGGTGCATCTGCCTAATATCATCAAGCCGCTGGAAACACATCGCCTGAGCGGACCCGCGAGCCGCAGTCAACGCGATCGAGAACTCACGCGCCTGCTCCGCCAGCGTTGGGAGGAACAACGGCGGTTCCCGATCCAGGTCGCCACATCGCTCAGCCAGCAATTTGCCTCGCGCGGACTTCAATTCTTCAAGGTCAACCGCACGGTCACCCACGTCGCTGTGGCGCGGCCCAGTTACCTGGATCTGGAAGCCACGCCGGTGTCCGATGGTGTTCGCCGCATCGTCGAGTTCGCCAACGCGCATCCGAAGTGCACCCATAAACAATTGCTCCAGGCGCTCGCTCCTACTCCCGCCGCCGCCCCGACCGCGCCACCCGCTGAAGGAAGCGCCCCCGCAGATATCGTCCCTGAAATCACCTCGCCCGAGCTGGCGGCGGTCATGACGGATCTCCATTGGCTCGTGCAACAGGGACACGTGATCGAATTCGCCAACGGCGTTTTGGAAACCGCCAAGAAACCAGCCGTTCGACCGCCGAAACCGGTGCGCAGTCCCGAGGAAGCCGCAGTCCCCGCCGAATCCGCGCCCGCTGATGGCGAAGTGGACGGCCTCCCGGAGCCCGTGCCCACTGCGCAAACCGTGGACGAGCCGCCTGCTGCGGTTGCCGAGGAGGCCAGCGCGGCTGATTCTACCGTGCCGCCGACCCCCGCTCCCTGACCCCGGGCGCTTCCCGCCCCGGCCCCAGTCGCTGACGGAAGCAGTTGCATGTCCAATGCCTATTATGATCCGGGCGACCAACGGGCCGAGCGGGTCAATGCTCTCTTCAGCCGGATCGCCTCCCGTTACGATTTCATCAACGACCTCCAAAGCCTCGGCCTTCACCGGCTCTGGAAACGGCGCGTCGTTGAGCTCGCCTGTCCGCTACCCGGTGAACGCGCATTGGATCTCTGTTGCGGCACCGGCGACATCACCTTTGCGATGGCCCGTCGCGGCGCTGATGTTGTAGGTCTTGATTTCAATGAGTCGATGCTCTCGATCGCCGCCCGTCGCGCGAAGGATTTTAAAACCGCCCCATCGGTTCGTGGTCCGGAATTCATTCGTGGCGATGCGTTGCAACTGCCATTCCCGGATCATTCCTTCGACGTCGTCACCGTCGGTTACGGCCTGCGCAATCTGGCGGCATGGGAGATGGGTTTGCGCGAGATGATCCGGGTGGCCAAACCGGGAGGGCGCCTCGTCATCCTGGATTTTGGCAAGCCCGCCAACCCTGTCTGGCGCGCCATTTACTTCACTTATTTGCGGCTCTGCGTGCCGGTGTTTGGCTGGATCTTTTGCCGCGACGCCGCCGCCTACGCGTACATCCTCGAGTCGCTGCATTCCTTCCCCGCGCAACGAGGGATCGACCAAAAACTGCGCGAACTGGGGTGTCACTCGACTCGCCTCCTCGAACCCCTCGGCGGCGTCATGGGACTCAACACAGGCATTTCACCCCTCAAATAAGTGTTCAGCTGGGATTTCGGACTACG
>JBEEGQ010000323.1:0-9104 GCA_041166945.1 Verrucomicrobiota bacterium | reverse complement strand
TCAAACCGGCCAATGTTTGCCAGGCCGTCGCCAATCGGGAGATTGCTACAGGAATTCGCGCGCGAGCTTGCAGGTTTGTACGAAAAAAAGGGTCAGCCACGGAGGCTGACCGGATGAGGTTCGAATCTTCGTCCGTGGCTCACTTCACCTTGATGTGGTACGTCATATCCACGCCGATGTAATCCTCCGGTGCGTCTGAGAATTTGAACGCGCCGGTGTAGTGAATGGTATGCGAACCTTTGGAGAGCGGCGCGAGCATCACAAAGTATCCAACCCCGGTGGCAGTGCCCGTGCCGCCGGTCGGCCCAAAGATCCACGGCGTCGGCGCCATGAAGCTGAACTGCGGCGAAGTGACACGGAAGTTGCCAATGTTCGCGATGGATTTTGCGTCCACGGTGAAGGAGAGATCCGTAATGTAATCCGCAAACCCGTTGGCGATGGCCAACTGATCAGTGGCGGTAGCGCCGTAAAATGGAGGTTCCTCCAGAGTGGATGAATCCACGTTCACCAGCGCGATGAACAGCGACTTCCCCGCTGGAATCGTCACATGCCGCTCGACTGTTCCAAATGGACCCGTGAGATACCAGACTTCACCCGATTGCCCGGCGGTGACGTCGAAGCCAGGGCTGTCAATTCCCGGATGGCCCTCGACCGGGAGGGAGAATAACCATTTCCAGTAAGCGGCGCTCCATTCGGAGTAGTTCCCTCCGTAAGGATGCGACTGTGGCGGCAGCACTCCCGGCGTGTTGGCCGCCCGAAGAGGAGCCGCGCCGAGAGTGAGCGCCGCCGCCAAGGCGAGGGCCAGGAGGCAGATGTGATTCGATGATGGTTTGATGGACGTGTTCATAGTTGGTTTTGTTTTTGGCTTTGCATCGCTGCCCTTGATAACAACACGAGGCAGTTCAATCGTCTTCTACAGGAAGCGGGCCGTTTTGTTACTGGAATTCTGACGGCGCGAGAATGGACCCCCCGATATTTACTCCGCCGTGCGGCAACAAGGAAAGGCGCGGCCACGCCTGTGCTGCCGAGGAGAGCGGCGTTCGGCTGCACGCAAAAGAATTGTTGAAAGAATTAGCCGTTGCACCCGTATTAACGGTATGGCCGCAAGTCTCCACAGGAATGAGTCGCAATTTAACCATCGATTGTCGGTTTCCCGCGCTCCGCTTCCCGCCGGGCATGGAGTAATGCGGAGTTGGGCGAGCAAACAAGGCTCCGCCAAGCCATCCAGTTGCTTATGAATATCTCCACACATCCCTTCGCATCAGTCTGCCGCGCCGCGCTGTTGTCGGCGGTTCTCCTCACGCTCCTCGCGGGCTGCGCTGCGCATCATGAGTACCGCACCACACTCGGCATTTCCGATTCGACCAATACCGCCAACTACCAATTCTGCACGCTGGAACGCCAAACGAATTACCTCCTCGGCTTTGTGGAAATCGATGACCAAGGCTGGCTCTGGGACGGTCGCCCACACACCAATCAAATGCAGACGGTGCTCGACGCCATCCGCGCCGAGTCCGCCAACGGCCGTGGTCTGATCATCTCCACCTTCGTCCACGGCTGGAAGCATAATGCCGATTACAACGACGATTACGTCAAACTTCTCCGCCGTTCCCTCAACCGTCTCAGCAAATTGGAGAACACCTACGCCGAGACTCACGGAGTCACCCCACGCAAGGTCGTAGGCGTGTACGTCGGCTGGCGGGGATTGAGTCAGCGATTGCCGTTCCTCCGCGAAACCACCTTTTGGGGTCGTAAAGACGCCGCGCACGAAGTCGGACGGGGCGCCCTCGCCGAATTGTTTCTCCGGCTCGAAGCCATCGTCAACGACACCAAACTCAAGGCCAAAGAATATCGCGAGCACCACCCCGAGGATCCGCACTCCACAAACGGACCCGTCGCCAGCCGCCTGATGATCGTCGGCCACAGTTTCGGCGGCGCGGCCACTTATTCCGCGTTGGCGCCGCTTATCCTGGAACGGATCATCACTACTGAGCACACGCCTGTCACCAACGCGCCGATGCACGGCTTCGCCGATATGGTTGTACTTGTGAACCCGGCCTTCGAGGCCGCGCGTTTTCAGGTCCTGCTCGATGCCGTGCGACGCAATCCCCCGACCGAGCGGGTGAAGACCTGGCCCCTGAACCTCGCCGTGTTTACCTCCGAGGCTGATGGCGCCACCAAGACAGCTTTTCCGTTCGGGCGCACGATTGGCACCCTGTTCCAGCGCCACCAAAGCCGCGAGGAGCTGCGCGCCAACCGCACCGCCGTGGGCCATTACACTCCCTTCATGACCCATACTCTAACGCTGACCAATACTTCCACGCATAAACCACCGCGCGCGACCAACGCGCCGATCAACACCGTGGCGCAGGAGCTTGACCCCGGCAGCAAGCAGAAAAATGTCAGGCAGAACAGCGGTTACGAAAACATCCAAGCGAACCAAAAGACACTCAAGGAGAACGCGCCGAAAATGAAGACCTCCGAGGCGCGTTCCGAGGCGTTGCGAGAAAACCTGTATCTTGGCAAGACGGTCCTGAAACCCACCGCTAACAACACTAATCCACAACCTTTTATCATCGCTCGCGTTAGCAGAAAGATCATTCCCAATCACAACACCATCGACCGGGATACTTTTATGCACGCCCTGAGTGAATTCCTCCTCACCCTCGCCCCCGACGAACGCATTCAAGACCCGGGCACACCCGGAAAGTGAGCCGCCTCACACAGCAGGTTTCGAGTAGGCCGCGAGGCGCGGGTTTGACGGCTTTCCACGTCAGGGCGTTCCCGTCGCGCTGTTCTGATGCTTTCCTGTACCAAAGGGCAGGGCGCAAGTGTTGCCAGAATTTCGTTCAAGGGTTTGTTCGCTTTGATTTGGGGGCAGGCGCTCCGGTTGAAATCATCCGCAGGATTTCGCAGAATCTTTCTCCAGCTGGTGTCACGTCACCTTTCGTGGCGCGGGCGATACCGATCGACGCCACTTCCGACGTACCGGTGAGGGGGCGGTAGAGCAGGCGTTTGCCAGCTACGAGTTTGAAAATTGTGCTGGATAGAGCGACGCCGCGTCCGGCTTCCACTTCGATGATCAGCGAACTGGCGCTGTCGCATTCCACCGCGATGCGCGGTTTGACACGAACGGAGGCGAAGACGCGGTCGACAATGCCGTAATACTCGGAGTAGTCGTTTCGGCGAAGACCCACGAGCGGTTCAGCAGCCAGCTTTTCCAACGTGATCGATTTCAGCCGAGCGAAGGGATGCGTAGCCGTCATCGCTACGCACAAAGGGTAAGTACGCAGCAACTCAAACTGGATACCTGCGGTTTGCCCGCCATTGGGCTGGTAGACCATGACCGCGAGTTCCAGTGTGGCGTTTTGAAGTCCGGCGATGAGTTCGTCGCTGGAGAGGTCGTGCAGCAGCACTTTCACGCGCGGCACGGCTTTTTGAAATGCTGCGAGCGCTGGCGGCAAAATCTCTACCGTGGGGGACGGCGCGTAACCGATATGCAACTCGCCATATTCGCCGCGAGCCAGGGCGCGGACTTTCTCCACGGATTCGTCCGCCCGCTTTAACAACTCGCGCACTTCCTCCAAAAAAAGTTTTCCCTCTGCCGTAAGCGTGACACCGCGGGGACCGCGGCGCAGCAGATCCACGCCGAGCTCATCCTCCAAATCCTGCATCTGCCGGCCCAGCGCGGGTTGGGCGACACGAAGCTGCGCCGCGGCCTTGGTGAAGTTCAAGGCTTCGCCCACGGCCCGGAAATATCGCAGGTGGCGGAGTTCCATTCGCTGAGTTGCATTATGCTCAAAAAGCATGGCAGCGCAACCAACGTGGTATTTCCCGGGAGGCGCTCCAGTGCGGTAAGCTTTCGATCAGGAAAGGGCCACTGGGGCCTGAGTCGGAAAAAACGCCATCGGCGCATTTGGAACGAAACATATGAGCACAAACATCATGAGGAAACTGGCAGGCAAAGTGGCACTGGTGACGGGCGGTTCACGCGGCATCGGCGCAGCCATCGCCAAACGGCTCGCTGCTGACGGCGCTGCGGTCGCACTAACTTACAGCGCATCACCCGGCAAGGCTGATGAAGTCGTGCGTTCGATTGAGGCGCCGGGCGGAAAGGCGCTGGCGATCAAGGCCGACGCTACCGACACCGAAGCCGTCCGGCTGGCGGTTGCCAAAACCATCGGGGCATTTGGGGGCATTGATATTCTGGTGAACAACGCGGGCACCGGAATCTTCGCACCGATTGAGCAGTTCTCCCTTGAAGACTTTGAGAAGCTGATCGCCATCAATGTGCGCGGGTTGTTCGTTGCGACACAGGAAGCCGCACGGCATATGCGTGAGGGCGGCCGGATTATTCATATCGGCAGCACGAACAGCGAACGCATGCCGTTCGTCGGCGGCTCAGTGTATGCACTCACCAAGGGCGCAGTTGCCGGATTCACGAAGGGACTCGCCCGAGATCTGGGTCCGCGTGGAATCACGGTTAACAACGTTCAGCCGGGCCCGATTGATACCGACATGAATCCGCCGACAGCGACTTCGCCAGGACGATTGTTCCCATCACAGCCCTTCAGCGTTATGGCAATGCAGACGAGATCGCCAGCTTCGTTGCGTATCTCGCCAGCCCCGAAGCCAGCTACATTACCGGTGCGAGCCTGCTGGCCGATGGAGGTTTCGCCGCCTGAAGTTGGGAATCCGAAAACACAAGCCATCAACAATTTGGCAACTTTTCACTTAAACGCTTAAAAATTATGAAAGCACTTCGAATCGCCATCATCATCGGAAGTACACGACCTGGTCGCAACGGCGAGGCCGTGGCGAAATGGGTTTACGAAATCGCAAAAAAGCGCAGCGACGCAGAGTTCGAACTTGTGGACCTCAAAGACTTCAACCTGCCGCTTCTCGACGAGCCAGTGCCGCCCATCATGGGGCAATACAGTAAACCTCACACCAAAACGTGGGCCGCCAGGATCGGTTCCTTCGATGGTTACGTCTTCGTCGCACCCGAGTACAACCATGGCATCTCCGGCGCGCTCAAGAACGCGATCGATTTCCTATTCGCTGAGTGGAACAACAAGGCCGCCGGCTTCGTGAGCTACGGCGGGGCCGGCGGTGCGCGCGCCGTCGAGCAACTGCGTCTGGTCCTGGCCGAGGTGCAAATCGCGACGGTGCGCAATCAGGTGTTGCTCTCCATGTTTACCGACTTTGAAAACTTCAGCGTCTTCAAGCCGGATGCCCGGCACGAGAAGTCGGTCAATGAAATGTTCGACCAGGTCATCGCGTGGGGTGGGGCGTTGAAGACGCTGCGGGAGAGACAAACGAGGTGAACCCATGCTCGACCACGTCTTCATAACCGTCAAGGATATCGATCGAGCGATTGCCTTTTATGAGACGGCTCTCAAGCCGCTGGCCATCGTGCATGTCATCGATTACGACGGCAAGGATGGCCCCGAAGGACATCCCGACCTCAAGGGCTTCGGACGGGACGGTCGCGTATTCTTCTGGCTCAGGCAGGGCGATGCCGACGCCAGGGCTGCGCATATCGGCTTTGGCGCCAAGAGCGAGGCCGAGGTTGACGCGTTCTACGAGGCAGCAATGGCGGCGGGCGCGACCGACAACGGCAAGCCCGGCGTGCGCCTCTATTACGATCCCCGTTATTACGCCGCGAACGTTTTCGATCCCGACGGTTACAGTCTCGAGGCGGTCTACAAGAGCTGGCAACACGGCCAATCATAGAGTCTCGAAATTGCAAAGAGCCCCGGCCTATGCAGATGCAAGAATTGTGACGAGATGCCCGACGATGTCCTGGAGCTTCAGCAACTGGCCTTTCGCTATTTCCTGGTCCACGCCCGGCCAACGGCTCACTGGGATCGCAAAGATCGTTGACGACGGCAAGCTCCGGCCTTTCATTCAGGTGGTCCTTCCCCTGACGCGGGCCAAAGCGGCGCTGGAACTCAGTCGCAGCCGCCACGCCAGGTGGAAGATCGTCCTTGCAACCTGAAATGAATCGGTGTCTTGGAGTGGAGCAAGGTTTTCCCCGGGAACCAAGGCTTGCTGAATGATCCAGCCGGCGAACGTCATGGCATCAACCAAAGTATCGTTCAATCTAGTCGGGCTGTTTGATTTTTTGGAAGACGTGCTCGCGTGGGTGAAGGATCGGGATGGCCACTATCTCTGGGTCAACCGGGCCTTTCTGATCCACTACGCGCTCGAACGCCCGAACCTCGACGTGGAGAGTTGCGAACGGCAAGTCCTGGGCAAGACCGACTATGATCTCTCTCCCGCATTTCTTGCCGATCAATTCCGACTGGATGATGAATACGCGCTGGCGGGGAATCGCATCGTCAATCGCATCGAACGCGTGGGGGAATTGGGAGGATCTGCCGGATGGAATGTGACCAACAAAATCCCGGTCTTTGACGCCAAGGGAAAGATCATCGGGACGGCAGGAATCACCCGCGCCTTGAACAAGCCGGCCTCGCATCCGGGAGTCGCCGAGGGCTTCGCGCCGGCGCTGGAATACATGCGCGATCACTACCGGCGCGCGATCACCAATCATCAGCTCGCCTCCGCCGCGAAGATGTCGTTGCGCGCTTTCGAGCGCCAGTTCCTCGCGGGCTTTCATCTCACGCCGCAAAAGTATCTGCGGAAGCTCCGGCTTCGGATAGCCAGCCGCGCGCTGATTTACACGGGCGAATCGCTGTCGGACGTGGCGTTGAGCTGCGGTTTTGCGGATCAAAGCCATTTCACACGCGAGTTTCGCCTGCAGTTCGGGCGCACGCCCCGTGTTTATCGCGAGCACTACAAATCATCCGCTGGCGCTCCTGTCACAAAAACTGCCGCTCGCAAACAATAGATTCTTCCTGGTACGCTGCTAGGGTCGGCGCGTGAAGTCCGCAATTCGATGTGTTGTCGTCCTTTTGTTGGGCGTGCTGGCCTCGCTGCTCTCGACGGATTCCCAGGCACAGCCCGCCGCGCCCGCAACCAACCAGGCGGCACTGCGCGTCTTGATCATCACCGGCGGTCACGATCACGAGGCCGCCTTTTACGGTTTGTTTGACGGCTATCAAGACATTGGCTGGCCGGCTGTCACTGACAGCACGCTGGCCTTCAAACAGGACATCCGCGCAAAATACGATGTGCTGGTCTTCTACAATTTCACCCGCGACCTCGACGACACCGGGAAGAAAAACCTGCGCGAATTTGTCGAGAGCGGGAAAGGCATCGTGGTGCTGCATCACGGCATCCTGAATTTTCAGAAGTGGCCGTGGTGGTATGAGGAAGTGGTCGGCGGACTCTATCGCCTGGAGAGCAGGAACGGCATCCCCAACTCCACGGTGAAGTTCGGCGAGCAACATCTGATCACTGCCGCCGGCAAGCACCCGATCACGGATGGCCTCACGCCGTTCCGCATCACCGATGAAACCTACAAGGGTCTTTTCATCTCCACGAACATCCAGCCGCTGCTCCTGACGGACAATCCCACCAGCGATCGCACGGTCGCGTGGATCGGCCCCTGCACGACTTCCAAAGTAGTCTTCATCCAGCTCGGTCACGATCACACGCCATTCCGGCATCCGTCGTATCGTGCGCTCGTTCACAACTCCATTCTCTGGACCGCCGGAAAACTCAAGTGACCCAAAACTGACTCTTTATGAAAATCGGACTCTACAGCATCACGTATCTTGGCTGTTGGTATCGCGGCGATGCCCTCACGTTGCCGGAGCTTATCCATACGGCGAAGCAATTCGGCTACGATGGCGTCGAGTTTGACGGCAAGCGTCCGCACGCCAACCCGCTCGACTGGCCGAAGCACAAGTGCCAGGAGCTTCTGCGCATCGCCGAGGGCGAAGGCATCGAAATTCTCGGCGTCGCTGCCAACAACGACTTCAGCAATCCCGTTCCCGAAGTGCGCGAGACGCAGATCTGTTACATGCGCGAGCTGATCCGCATGACAGCCGACATGGGCGCGAAGGATCTGCGCGTGTTCCTCGCCTGGTGGGGCATCACGCGCCATCCTAAGCTCGCCAGCTACGACATCCCGGAAAACTACTGGCCCATCGTGCATGAGAAATTCTCCGAGGAGGAAATCTGGGGCTGGTGCCGCGAGGCGCTGGTGGAATGCGCCGGCTACGCGAAGGACATGGGCGTGACGCTCGCGTTGCAGAATCACAAGCCACTCATCAAGGACCACCGCGATGTGCTGCGCATGGTGCGCGAGGTCAATTCACCGCATTTGAAAGTTTGTCTCGACGCGCCCTTGATGCCCGACAAAAGCCTCGCCGCGATGCGTGAGGCCGCGCAGGCGGTCGGTTCCCTGCAGGTCATGTCGCACTTTGGCGGCGAGTTCGACCGCAACCCGGACGGCAGCATCACCGGCGTGGACCGGATCGACGGCATCATCACCGGCGAAACGAACCAATATTATCGCGACTTCACGCGGGCCATGCACGAGATCGGCTACCAAGGCTACACCAGCTACGAGCTTTGCCATCAACTGCCTGTCGTAAATGGCCAAACCGTCGGGATCGAATTCGCGCACAAGAACGCCCAGCTTGCCGCTGAGTTCATGCGCGAGATCATCAAGGCGGAATACGCGAAGCCATCCGTCCCCACCGCCGGGGGGCAATTGGTCAGCGCGGTTTGAAAAGGTCCGTGCCGTTCATCTGCGGCAAAGTTCAACGCGCTCCATGGCGCGTGTAAATCGCGCCGTAGGAGTGTGTCAATCGACCTTGGGACGGGGCACCACTTTCAAGAACCCCTTTCCATGTTCGCGGAGAAGGGAAACAAGAATTGCGCCGCCCCGCCCGCCGAATAAACTTCAACCCGTGAAAGCAGCCATGCCCGAACCCGAAATCGTGACGCGCCACGGCGATCCCGTCCCCGCCGTCATGCGGAGTTGGACATCAGCGAGGAAGACGCGTTGAAAAAGAAGATGGAAGAAAAGAGTCGAGAATTTTTTGAACGACGAGGCGAGGTCTATGCAGAGCAATGATGCAAATATAGTACCGCGCGGGGCGTTTGCCAGCGCGTTCGTGGCAATTCTTTGGCTGCTGCCAAGCGCCGCGGCTGCCGACACCAAAACGATAGTTCGTGCGAATCTC
>JBEEGQ010000322.1:0-8054 GCA_041166945.1 Verrucomicrobiota bacterium | reverse complement strand
ACTCCGTACTGGCCACAGCACCAGATCCCCAACAAAAACCGGCCCTCCTCTTCACAGACCGCCCACTCTAAAATCCTCCTGTTTTGTTAACTACAAAGAATTCCTGTTTTGAAAACTACGCGACACTGTTCGTGAGGGTTCTCGACCGCGTTGGGTCGGCTAGTTATCATCGAGCCAGTTCATGCGCTTCTCGATCGCCATTTCTCAGGGGCTCACCTTCACCTTGACCCATCCTTGGCACCATCCGGGATGGCCACGAATCCATGACGCATCGCGATGAGCAAACTTGTCCAGCACATCGAAGCCGCGATTTTGAAGCGCCGGCTGTTTGCGGACGGGGATCGGCTCGTGATCGCTGTGTCCGGTGGTTTGGATTCGATGGTGTTGCTCGATGTGATCCGGCAACTCGCGAAGACACATCGCTGGCGGATTTGCGTCGCTCATTTCAATCACCGATTGCGCGGGCGCGCGAGCGATGCCGACGAGAAACTGGTGAAACGGAGCGCGCGCGCATTCCGACTAGCATTCGTCCGGGGCGCGTGGCGAAAGGCCGATCAAGAGCGCACGCAGTCTCATGGATTGGAAATGGCGGCGCGCCTCGCACGGCATCAATTTCTCGCAGCAGCGGCGCGGCGCTGGAAGGCGTCCACGATCGTTCTGGCGCATCACGGGGATGATCAAGCGGAGCTTTTTTTCCTGCGCCTGTTGCGGGGAGCGGGAGGGGGCGGGCTGGCGGGGATGAAATGGCGGGATCCATCGCCGGCAACCCCGCAGTTGGCACTCGTCCGCCCTCTTTTGGATTTGTCGAAAAAGGACCTGGCCGTGTATGCGAGGGCAGAAGGAATAGTTTTTCGAGAGGATGTCTCGAATCAAAACACCGCGCAGGATCGCAACTGGATTCGGAAGCGCCTGCTGCCGTCGCTTGTCCGGCGCTTCGGCGCGTCGGCGATACAGACCATCCAGCGCACCATGGAACTCACCGGCGTCGAAGCCGATTTTGCGCGGCACTCGGCGGAAGCGTGGCTGTGGGCATCGCGCGATGTGCATTTCAACGGACTTCATCCGGCAGTGCAACGGCATGTCGTGCGATTACAATTAAGCCGGCTGGCGCTTCCCGCAGGTTTTGAACTGGTCGAATATTTGCGGGGACCGGCGAATCGACCCATCGCCGTCGCGCCGGGCGAGCTGATTTTGCGCAATGACGAGGGAATCCTCAGCCGCTGCGCCGCGCCGTCGGCGGCCTTTGGAGATGAAGTGCTCGACGTGACACTTTCGGATGAAGGGCGGTGCGTTTTCGACGGCACGGAATTCCATTGGAGCCGCCAGCGCGTCAAGGGTGCCTTTCGTTTACCGCCTCCGCGTGTGGGACAGGAATGGTTCGATGCGGAAAAAATCGGGAGCCAAATCCGGCTGCGCCACTGGAAGCCCGGCGATCGTTTTCAACCCATCGGGATGACCGCCGGGGTGAAGTTGCAGGATCTTTTCACCAACGCACGAATTGACGCGGCTCGCCGCCGGAAGCTGGTCGTGGGCGAGACCGGGGATGGGCGGATTTTTTGGGTCGAAGGACTGAGGATGGGAGAACTGTTCAAGCTGAGCGAAGGGACACGATTCCGGCTGAAATGGAATTGGCAGCTGAAACGGCCAGCGCCAGTGAAATAGTCAGTCCGGGGGCGACGCCTCTTTCATGGCTTCGAGCCATTCCCACCGCGCGTACGCCTTGATGAGTTGTTCCTTGGCGGCCCCGAGCTCGGAGACCATCTGGTTGGTTTGGGCACCATGTGTCCGATGGAAATCCGGCGTGGCAAACAACGCTTCAATGCGGGCGATGTTGGTTTCCAGGGCGAGGATTTGCATCTCCATTCCTTCGAGCTCTCGCGCCTCCTTGAAGCTGAGCCGGCGCGAACGTTCGGACGACGGCGCGGGAACGGCGGGCGCACTCGGCAGGCGGCGTCCCGTCTGCGACGGCTTTCCGGGCGAGAGCGTGCGAGCCCGTTTTTCGAGGTAATAATCGTAATTGCCGACGCTGTGGGTGATGAGCCCGTCGCCTTCAAATGCGAAAATGCCGGTGCAGACGCGGTTCAGGAAATAACGATCGTGGCTGACCACCAGGACGACTCCAGGGAAAGCGATGAGCGCTTCCTCGAGAACGCGCAACGTGGGGAGATCCAGATCATTGGTGGGCTCGTCGAGGATGAGAAAATTCCCGCCGTTCTTCAAAATGCACGCCAGGACCAGGCGGCTGCGCTCGCCGCCGGAGAGATATTTCACCTGTGTGTTGATGCGTTCGTCACTGAAGAGGAAGCGTCTCAAATAACCGCGCAACGAAAGATGTTCTTCGCCGAACAACACGAACTCGGCGCCGTCGCTGATCTCCTCGAACACGGTGTTTTCCTCCGTGAGCTGAAGCCGGCCCTGGTCGACATAATTGAATTTGGTCAACTGGCCGGTCTTGATGGTGCCCTGCGTGGGAGCGATCTGGCCGAGGATCAATCGCAAGAGGGTTGTCTTACCGAGGCCGTTCCGGCCGGCGACACCAAGGCGTTGTCCGTTTTCAAAGGTGAAATTGAAGTCGTGAAAGAGTTCGCGGCCACCGAGAGACATCCCGAGGTTGATCACTTCGACGACTCGATTGCCGAGTTGCGGCGGCGGCGGAATGACAAGATCCATCTCCTCCTCGCGTCGCGGGCCGGCGCCTGAGGCGATTTCGAAATAGCGTTCGATGCGGTTTTTCGCCTTCTTGCGCTGGGCGCTGGGACCGCGACGGACCCATTCCAATTCGTGCCGCAGAAACATCTGGCGTTTGTGCTCGACAGTTTCCTCGGCCGCCTCGCGCTCCGCCTTCGCGACGAGGTATTCGGTGTAACCGCCGTCGTAGGAATAAAAGCGGCCGTTCGCCAGTTCGACGGTGGTCTCCGTGACGCGATCGAGAAAATATCGATCGTGAGTCACGATGAGAAATGTCCCGGGAAAATTATCGAGGAAATCGGCCACCCATTCGATCGACTCGGGGTCCAGGTGGTTGGTGGGTTCGTCGAGGATGAGCAGATCCGGCCGGGACACGATGGCGCGGCAGAGGGCGACGCGGCGTTTTTCGCCCCCGGACAGCGTGCCCAGGAGGCGGCTGCCATCTGGGACATTGAGATGCGACATCGCCGCGGGGATCCGATGGTCCAATCCCCATCCATCGAGCAGACCGATGCGTTCCTCGATCGGTCCGTGATGCTTCGAGTCCGCTGGCAACGATTCAAACCGGGCGATCAGATCGAGCACGTGCCGGGCGCCGTCACGAACATTTTCGAGGACGGTGCGGTCCGGATCCAGTGTGAAGTCCTGGGACAAATAGCTAATGACCAGATCGCGACGCTGCGTAACTTCGCCGGCATCCGGGACATGCTGGCCGGCGAGAATTTTGAGGAAGGTGGATTTGCCCGAGCCATTGCGCCCGACGAGGCCGATCCGATCCCCCTCATGCAACGCCAGCGTGGCGCCGTTGAGAACGACGTTGTCGTTGTAGCGGACGACCAGATCCGTGGCGGTGAGAATGATGGGTGCCGCGTCACTCACGCCACTTTCATCCTCACCTTTTGTCCCTTGATACGCGTGCGGTTGAGCTTGGCCATGATGCCGTTCACATGCTCGGAGAGGACATCGACGAAGAGATGGCGTTCCCGGAGGTCGATCGCGCCGACGACCTTGGCGGGCAATCCGGTTTCACCGGCGATCGCGCCGACGACATCGCCGGGGCCAATCCCCATTTCGATCCCGAGGTTCATGTGAAGCCGCACGAAATCGGTGGCGGCGCGTTTGGGTTTGGACGAGCGAACGGCTTTGGGGTCTACGGACGTCGTCGATGCGGAGGCGCGGATTGCGGTTGGTTTCGCGACGATCGCCGGCTCCGCGTCTTCGAGGGGCGCAACGGGTGGGGCGGGAGGAACGGGCTTGGGCGCCTGGATGTCGGCGGCGCGAGACTTCGGTGGAATAACACTCAATGGGCGGGACGCGCGCGGCGGGGCGTCCTCATGTTTTTGAGGATTTTCACGCGGCCTATCGAAACGGTTGCCGCGTCCCGGTGCGGAACGTGGGCGGTCCTCGAAGCGTTCGCGCGGCGGCTCACGGAAGCCGTCACGTTGAGGCCGTTCGGGTGGAGCGGATGGAGCGGAACGGGCAGCCGGGCGCGCGGCCTGGGCATCGCCCCCCTGAAGTTGATGGAGCAAAGCGGAGGCGATGTCGGTGGAGGTGAACCCCTCTTCCAACAGCCGTTCGATGACCGGATCCTGCCGCTTGAATTCGCCGCTCTGGAGCGTGCCCCGCAGTTTGCCCAGGAAGACATTCTCGCGGGCTTCCACGACTTCCGCTTCCGTTGGGATTCGGGCCCGGTGAATGCGCGTGTTCGTGTAGCGTTCGATGTTGCGGATTTGGAACAGCTCCCGGCCGGAGACGAACGAGATCGCGCGTCCGCTGCGCCCCGCGCGCCCCGTGCGCCCGATGCGATGCACGTAATCCTCGCCATCGTAGGGCAGGTCATAATTGAAGACGACCTGCACGTCGTCGACATCGATGCCCCGGGCCGCAATGTCGGTGGCGACGAGAAACTCGAGGCCGGATTTGCGAAATTTGTTCATGACCCGATCGCGAAGGTTCTGGGTCATGTCCCCATGCAGCCGATCGGCCATGTAACCCTGCGCCTCGAGATGGTCGACGAGATCATCGACCATGCGTTTGGTGTTGCAGAAGATGATGCCGAGCTTGAGGTCGTGAATGTCGATGAGGCGCGTGAGCAGTTCAATTTTATACCGGCGATCGACTTCATAATAAACCTGCTCGACCGTCGGCACGGTCATCGCCTTCTGTTCGATGCGCACCTGTTGCGGATCGCGCGAGTATTTTTCGATGAGCTGCTGGATGGGGCGCGGGATGGTGGCGGAGAAAAAAACCGTTTGTCGTTCGGGAGGCGTCGACTGGAGGATGAGTTCGATGTCATCGCGGAACCCCATGTTCAACATGACGTCCACTTCATCGAGGATCACCATTTTAACCGTCTTGAGATTCAGGGTCCCGCGGCGCATGTGATCCATGATTCGGCCGGGGGTGCCGATGACGATGTGCGCGCCCTGTTTGAGGCCGTAGAACTGGCGTTCGTAGGATTGGCCGCCGTAGATGGGCAGGGCATTGATGCCACGTTTGAACAAGGCCAGTTTGTGCACCTCCTCGGAGACCTGCACGGCGAGTTCGCGGGTGGGACAGAGGATGAGAGCCTGCACGACGCGCAGTTGCGGGTCTGTTTTCTCAATGGCAGGAATGGCGAAGGCGGCGGTCTTGCCGGAGCCGGTCTGGGATTGGCCGACGATATCGCGGCCTGCCATGAGGAGCGGGATGGTGGCGGCCTGGATGGGGGCGGCCTGCTCGAAGCCCAGTTTATCGATGGCCTTCAACAGCTCATCGGAGAGGCCGAGTTCGGTGAATAATTTAGGTGTCATGAAATGCGATGAATCGCGATTCCGAGAAGCCTATCGGAATCGGGGCGACAACGAGAGCGAATTCTCTCGCCACTTCAGCCTCGCAAAGTTTTTGCGACCCTCGGGGAGGGATGACGATGACTGGGACGTCGCCCAGCTCACCATGCGGGTCAGGACTTCACGGCTTCGTCGCGTTCAGTTTGGCGAGCACCTTGCCGGTGAGGTCCGTAACATTCTTCGAAAAGAACACCTCGCTCGATTCAGGATGAATCCGGCTGGCGTTCAGGATGAGATTGAATCCCTCGCTCTCGCCCACGGCGCGCGTGGTGACGAGGACGTCCTCAAGGACCCGTCGATGAAGGATTTCGGCCTGCGCCTGAAGGCCGGCGGCGCGCTCGGATCGTGCGCGCTCGTAGCGCACGTCGAAATCGTGAAGGTCGGCGAGTTTCTGATCGAGCCCCTGTTTTTTTCGGTCCCGTTCGGCGACGCTCAGAACCGGTTCGAGGGAGAGCCGGCGCAATTCCTCGGCATCCTCGACCATTTTGCGCCCCTCGAGACGCAAGGATTCAAGTTCCTTCGCAAACGAAACCTCCTTTTGCTGCAGCAATTTCACAGCGTCCTGCGACTTGTGATACTCGCTCATGACCCGTTGCACATCGAGCGTGGCCACCTTGAAGTCAGCGGCGTGGCAGACGGTCAAACCGGGAAGGAGAAGCAGGGCAGAAAGAAGCGCTTTCATGCCGCCAAGGTGAGAGAACGGGACGCCCGCGTCAAGGCGCCGGTGCCAAAGCGGTGTCATGCCACCGCAGTCCAAGGTCCATGTTCGCTCTATTTTGGACTGCGGGGACATGTCCCCGCTTTTCCTACGGCTTGCGCAGCTTGAGGATTTTGCGCGGACCCAGATTGGTGATGATGAGGCGGTTGATGCCGTTGCTGACGACGAAAGCGCCCGGGGCATTGCTCCAGGTGCCGGTGTTGACGTTGGTCCTCGTGACGACCAGGTAGCCCGTGGGAAATGCGGGCCATGTGGCCAGATGATTGGTGCCACTCCGCGTGATCTTCAGGGCTGGAGGAGCAAAAACTTTCGTCACGAATGCGTCGGAAAAGCCGCCGCCAAAGGCGGGTTGCACCACACCCGGGCCCACAAAGTTCGTGCCCGTGGTCCGGCCGATGATGTAACAGTTGGCGTTGGTGTCGACGGCGATGCCGTTGCCGATCTCCTGGCTCGCCCCGCCAATGTAGGTTGAAAACACCAGCGAATCCGATCCGGCCAGATTGGGATTGATCATCGCGGCGAAAATATCGGCATCGCCCCCGAAGGCGGACTGCACCGGGGTGTTGCGCATGGGAAAATCGTCCGAGGAGGTCTTGCCTGTCAGCCACGCATTGCCGGCGATATCGACCGCCACCGCCGCGGCCTCGTCATCAATGCTGCCTCCGAGGAAGGTGCCATAGGCGAGCCCGGTCCCATTGGCCCGGATTTTCACAAGAAAAGCGTCCAGGGTGCTGAAGAAATTGTCGGCGCCGCCATTCATCGACTGGAAAGCGTTCGTGACCGGAAAGTTTGTGGAACTGGTTTTACCGACAACAAAAACGTTGTTGCTCGCATCGACGGCGATGCCGTACCCGACGTCTTCGTTGGTGCCGCCCAGATAGCTGGACCAGACGACACTGTTCCCATCACCCGCGATCTTCGTCACGAAGGCGTCCGAGAAGTAGCCGCCATACTTCGGTTGAAATGCGTTCTTTACGGGAAAGCTCGGGAAGTAGCCAAAGTCAAAATCGCCCGAGAGAACCTCACCGGTCACGTAAACTCCGTTGGTGCTGTCGATCGCGATGGCACGGGCGATGTCATCGTCGCCCCCTCCGAGCCACGACCACCATGCCACGGACGATGAGCCGCTGAGCGTGGTGTTGAACCGTGCGACAAAAGCATCCGAACCCCCGCTGGATCCACCGAAGGCACCCTGGAAAGTCGGCATCGTCGGAAACTGGTTTTTGAGGGAGCTCGATGTTTCGCCGCAGATCGATGCGTTGCCGGAGGCATCGACGGCGATGCCGTACGCGGATTCGACGCCAAGCCCGCCGAAGTAGCTTGAATAGGCCAGGCTGGTGCCGTTGGTGCTGAGTTTGAAGATAAAGGCATCGGAGGCGCCTTTGAGCGAAGTCTGAGCGCCGTTTTGCGTCGGGAAATTCGGTGACTCGGTGTAGCCCGCCACATAGGCATTCCCATTGGAATCGACCGCGATGCCGTATCCGATATCCGCGCCGCTGCCGCCGAGATAGGTGGAGTAGAGAACGGCAGTGGCATTTGTGTTGAGGCGGGTGACAAACACCTCGGCATTGCCCGCATTCGTGCCCCGAACCGCGCGGTTGGTCGGATAATTCAACGAATCAGTCTGGCCGGTGACATAAATATTCCCGCCGCGATCGACGGCGATTGCCTGGCCGATGTCCTGGGCCGAGCCTCCGAGATAGGTGGAATAGACGAGCAACGGATCGATCGTCAACGGCAGCGCCGGGTCGAAATTGCCCAAGGTGAAACGGATCGTGTCGCGCGTCGGCAAACTAAAAGCGCACTCGACCGGACGCCGC
>JBEEGQ010000321.1:0-23400 GCA_041166945.1 Verrucomicrobiota bacterium | reverse complement strand
CGGTTTCCCTGTCCCCGGCCCGTTCGGTGAGCGCGTTGGCCTGCTCGATGACGACTTGCGGAATGTAAACGGGCGCGTCGGCGTCGGTGCATTCGCCGAACGACACCGATTGCGCAGTGAGTTCGCTCAAACGCCCCTCCCGCAACGGCAACGTTTTCACCAACTCCCGGACAACGATTCGGGAAGGGGCCGCCGGGGCGGCTGTCCGTGGATAGGCGGCGACCAGATAATGAAAAGGATCGCCGTCGCGGAGCAGCCCCTTCTTGACCAGCTCCGCCGAGCCGTCCACGGCGGCCGCGCGGAAATAATCACTGGAAAACTCGCGCATGAATGGGTCCATGCCATCGGCTTCGATGACGACGCGGAAGCCGCCACAGAAAGGGGAGCCGGCCGTGGCGTGCGGAACAGGCTCGATGGTCATGCGCCTCCCTGGGTGATGGACCGATGGGTGAGCCGTTCGCTGCGCGCCGAAGGCCGCCGCCTCCGAGGCCGGCTCGAAATTGATCCGCGCTGGAAGCTGCCCGACGCGCTTCCGATTGCGGTCCATGATTTCGAGCACGTAATCGAAATGATTGTTCATCAGGAAAAGGAGCGGTGACCGCCAGGCGCCGGTTTCGCGGCGCCCGGCGGTTCGCTCCGTTCAATTCCAGCCGCCCGCCATGATCTTCGGATGCATGACGAGATGATCGCCCGGGCGGAGACAATCCTGCGCCCGTTCGCTGCGGTGGAGATGCCGGCCCTCGCGATCCAGGCGCGCCTGGATCGACAGGGGCCGGCCCTTTTTGTCGAGCCGATTCAGGTTCAGCTCGCTGGCGAGACGATCCATCAACTCGCCCATGGTGGAATCCGCAGGCACATCATCGACAGTGACGTGACGTTGTCCCGATGGATCCGAGGCTGTAATTTGACTGATGCTGGCTAGCTGTATCATTGTGTCCTCTTACGGTTGGTTGTTGTTGTGTTCTCCCTGATCCCGTGGAATCCAGTCTCCCACGATCAGATAATCCCTGGCGGTCTGCTCTTCGCAGAGAAGTTTTACCTCGCTCGCAGCCATCGCGATGCTGACGGCGAGGCTTTCGATGGCGTGGTTGAACTCGGCCGCACCCGGCGCCGAGTCGAAGACCACCTCGAAAACAGCCGACTGCCGTTCGTGGTGCCGGGCAAATGCGGGCCTCGCCAAACGCAGAACGGAACTCGCGCGCAATAAGAGCACCGCCAGCGCGTGACGCGAATGGGGGGTGAGATCATCCAACTCCGCCACAGCAATCCAGGCGCGCATGCCTGTCTCTCCATGAGCTTCCACCTGGACCGGAACCGGGCCAGCGGGCGCGGGCACCAAAATGGAAGCGTCTCCATCCGGCGCATCGCACAGCGCCCATCCTGTTTCATCAGCGAGCAATTTGAAATCGACGGGAACCTCGACGGAGACAGCCCCTCTCGGGCTGGGCTCGCACCCATCGAACCACGCCAGGCCCGCTTCGATGCCGCTCAGCGCTTCCAATGCGCGCGGGCCAGGATCGAAGTCGTCGATGAGCGGCACGTCCGCGCGAACGGTGATGTTAAACCGCGCATCCACGCCGAACCTGGCGCCACCGGGCAGCAAGGCGTTCCAGCCAGCCAGCTGTTCCGGAAGAAATGCTGTCGTCGCGCCGGCCAGCCGCGGATTCGATCGGAGTGGCGCCTCGAACAGAAGCCAATCGCCAGCGACGCGGGCGAAAATCGGGCTGTCCACCAAGTCCGTGCCGACCTCCCATCGCGCGCGTTGGCCATCGCGGGAGACGCCTCGCGTGGCCGAAATTAGAGAGGCGATTCGATCCGTTTGATATTCGGCGATGCTCATGGTTTGGATTCCTGCTCCGTAACGACAAGACTCGGGATGCGCCGTTTGAGGGGACGCTGGTCGATGGGAAACCGACTCGGGTCCTGGTTTCGGTACCATTGACTCGCGTCGTGATTGAGGCCCTCGTCCTGGGTGGAAAAAAGATTCCAGCTGAGCAGATCAAACAGCGTGAAGATAATTTCCGTCAGCGGCATCGCCGGACGCACTTCCAGGCAGACAAAGGGCGGCCGCAGGTTGGGATGCCACGGTTGAGCGACCGGCCCCAGATACGCCAGCACTTCTGCGGGATGAAAGCCGCCCCTTAAAAAATTCGCCGGGAAATTAACTCCGAAACCCCAAGGCCCATCGTCAGCCACGATCCGATTTTGCGAGGTCTTCTTCAGTCCCCGGCATCGGAATTCGATCACGTATTGCGACGGCGGAACGCCGCCCATCGGGGTGACGGTGACCAAATCACTTTCGGACGCCAGCTGCGTCGCCTGCGCCAGTTGTTCGCGAAGGAAATCGTCCAGGATGGGGTCGGTGACGCGGGATTTATTCATGGGACACCTCGAAATAATTTTCAGTGGACGCATCGCTCGCGAGCAGCACATCCAACGGACGGACACCCAACGATTGCAATGAACGGCGAAGCGATCGCGGCGGGGCATCCTTGGCGGTGACGCGATCCACTTTTTTGAAACCGAGTGCCAGCATTTCACGGCCGCCGCACGCCAAACACCGGCGCGCGCCGGGAGGAAGTCGCTCCGGAACCGCGAATAAACTCTTCGCCACGCCGCACGCAGGACAATGCAAGGCCCTGGCAAATCCATGGCCATCCACTCCGATCGCCACTTCGCCCGGCGCGTTCATCGCCGCGCGGACCGCGTCCAGGGCATCGCCCAATGTGGAATGCGGCGTCACCCCGGCGAGCGGGCGAATCTCACGGCGCGCATGATCGAACCGGCAGCCGGCATTCCGTTCGAGGCGCGTCACCGATTGCCGGTGATGTGACACATTCACGACGAGTTGCCGGCCTGCCAGCGAGCCCTCGGCGACGCCCGCGATCCATTTCTCCGCCTCGATGACCATCAACGCCGCGACCAATGACCCCAGGCTCGCGCTTCCATTCGTCGGCATCTCGTCTCCTTCAGCCGCCTCGCAAACATGCTTCGACGGCATCGATTCGTAATCGGCCTCCTCCAAGGCGCATTCAAAACAGGCCTTGCCGGGTTCCGGCACGTAGATCGAGACCCGGCCCAACCCGAGCTCTCTGTGAACGCCGCCGTCGATCACCGTCGACCCGACCCGCCAGGCGGCCTCGCACGCGTCCCGGCGCGATTCCGCCGAGTGCAGCGCGGTGAGCACAATGGCGTTCCGAAGGATTCCCCGAGGCACATGGGCGATTTCGTCGCGAACGGAGAGGATTTCGAGCCCCGGACGAATTGCGGCAAGCCGCCCGGCCTGCACCTGGACCTTCGATTTGGCGATGTCGCGACGAACGATGCGCTGCGATGCCAGATTCGAAAGTTCATAAATGTCGGGATCGATCAGGACGACACGTTTCAGCTCCTGGATGCGCGCCAGCGAATCGATGATCTGCGAGCCGATATTGCCCAGCCCGACGAGAACCACAGTGACCGGCGGTGCTATTTTGGAAATTTCAGGGTGCATGAGATTAAAGCTCCTCGGGGGACCATGCGAAACCGCCCCCCACAACCGCATCCGCACCGCATGCGACGCAGATCGGGTTCTCTCCGTAAGTGAAACAAGCCCGGTCGGTTTCCTCGTGATACCATGTGCCGCAGCCAGGACAACGAACGGCAGGCGCGCGGGATTCCAGAATTTTTGTGCAACGGGGGCACCTCGATTGCGCAGCGCCGGCAAAAGGTTCCACCTCCACCATTTCCTCCGTGGAAAAAAAGAGAGGCTCGGCGCCTGCCAGCCGAATCTCATCCTTGTCGCGCAACGCGCAGATGCCGAGCGCCACATGAATGCCGTTCACATGAACCGGGACTGCCGGGGGAGCGAGCAGATACCATGTAGCAATCGCCGGCGCAGTCCCCGAGCGGCGAAGCATCACACCCCGCGACTCTGCCGGCACTCCGGTCTCCAGGGGAAACAGATCGCTCGCGAGCCTCTGCGCTTTCCATTCGTTCAGGTCCGATATCCAAAGGTGTGCCATATGCTTTGTTTCGATTGCTGTCCGTGCGACCCGCCGACGAGCCGGCTTCCGGGCCGCTGAGTGGCGGCCCCCGGTGAACCGCGGCCATACCCTCAAGGGCATTTAATTTGGATCTAACGGAAACTTTGTTGAAAATTCAGATCCTCGTCGTATCGATGCTCACGCCCAACGAGATGGGCGGCGGCTCCGTCCTCATGGGTGAGGGAACGGGCGATATTTTGCCATGGCACCGGATGGGTTCGGCCGGGGAATGGGAACGGGCGACGGCGGAAAGGGTTTTAATGAACCGCGCGATTGACGAACGTTCGGCGCTTCTCTATTACCGACAGGGAACCGACCAAACAATTTCAACGCCAAGCGCCATGCCCCCAAAATCTGAAAAAGTCCTCGAAAAATCCGCTCCCGCGGACAAAACGTCCTCTGAATCCACGAAGAGTTCCGCCACGCGCGACCGCGATCTCGAAGTGGCGATTTCCAGCATCACCAAAGCTTACGGCGACGGGTCGATCATGCGCCTGGGTGTGGCGCAGGCGCTGAGAAAAATATCCGTGATTCCCACCGGCGCGCTGGCGATCGACCTGGCGCTCGGCGTCGGGGGCGTTCCCCGAGGCCGCGTCGTCGAGATCTTCGGGCCCGAATCCAGCGGCAAGACGACCCTGATGCTCCATGTCATCGCCAACGCGCAGAAGGCGGGCGGACTGGCGGCATTCATCGACGCCGAACACGCGCTGGATCCCGGCTACGCGAAAAAGCTCGGGGTGAATCTCGATGATCTCCTCGTGTCGCAGCCCGACAGCGGCGAGGAGGCGCTCACCATTTGCGAAACCCTCGCCCGATCCAACGCCCTGGATGTGATCGTCATCGACTCGGTTGCCGCGCTCGTTCCGAAGGCCGAGCTGGAAGGCGAGATGGGCATGGCCACGATGGGCATGCAGGCCCGCCTCATGAGCCAGGCGCTGCGCAAACTCACGGCCATCCTCGGCAAATCCAAGACCACCTGCATTTTCACCAACCAACTGCGCGAAAAGGTCGGCGTCATGTTCGGCAATCCGGAAACCACCCCGGGCGGCAAGGCCCTCAAATTTTATGCGAGCGTCCGGATGGATATTCGTCGCAAGGACGCCATCAAAGATGCTGCCGGCAATGTGTTGGGACATCACGTCAAGGTGAAGGTTGTCAAAAACAAGGTCGCCCCGCCGTTTGTCGAAGCCGAGTTCGACATCATCTTCAACCACGGCATCAACAAGGAGGGCAGCATTCTCGATGTCGGCATCGCGTGCGGTGCGGTCGACAAAAAAGGGGCCTGGCTTCAGTTCAACGGCGAGCTGATCGGCCAGGGCAAGGAAGCTGCGCAGAAGACGCTCGCCGAGAAACCGGACCTGGCGCAGAAAATTGTGGACGCCATCATGGTGAAGCGAGCGCCGGCGGTGGATTTGCCTGCCCCGGCATCCTAAGCATAATCCCAAGGGGATTGCGTCTTTCAGCCCAGGGTTGCAAAGCTACCCTGGGAAGTCATCGGCAACAAACCAACCCTGAAAGGGTTGCGTCATCGTGCGCGTAGAAAGTGACGAAACCCCGTTGGGGTTGGGGATTCTTTGGTTCGGTTCACCCAGGGTAGCCGCGCCGCGCGGCAACCCTGGGCTGGGGGACGCAATCCCGTTGGGATTCGGTATCTACATCCTCCCCGCTCCTGCCTTTCGTGGGCACAGCTTGATCTTCGGCTTGCCGCACCCTCGCCCTTTCTCTACAAACCCTCCGCATGTCTGCCACCGCCACCCGTGCCGGGGCGCGTCATCCAGGCGCGTTTGATTTGCAGGGCTTTCTCGACAGCCGCACCAAGCGGGTCAACGAGGCGCTGAACCATTTTCTTCCAAAGGAGACCGCAAAGCCCGCGACAATCCATCGCGCGATGCGTTACTCGCTCTTCGCCGGGGGCAAGCGGATGAGGCCCGCACTTTGCATCGCCGCAGCCGAGGCATGCGGCGGGCGTGACGCGGATGCGCTGCCAGCCGCGTGCGCAGTCGAGTGCATCCACACCTACTCGCTGATCCACGACGATCTGCCCGCGATGGATAACGACGATTTCCGACGCGGCAAGCCGACGAACCACAAGGTGTTTGGGGAAGGAATCGCCATTCTCGCCGGGGACGCCTTGCTGACGCAGGCATTTGAAATCCTCGCGCAGGCGAAAGGATCGCGACGATATCCGCACCAGATCCTCCAGTTGGAACTGGCCCGCGCCGCCGGCTCGCTCCAACTCATCGCGGGCCAGGTCGCCGATCTCGAAGCGGAAGGCAGAACAATTGCCGCCGCCGATCTAAAATATATCCACGAACGAAAAACGAGCGCGTTGCTTTGTTGTTCGGCGCGCCTGGGCGGAATGAGCGCCAATTGCAACGCGGCTCAACTTCAAGCCCTGACCGCCTTCGGCTACAATGTCGGCCTCGCCTTCCAAATCATCGACGACATTCTCGACATCACGCAGACCAGCGAGCAGCTCGGCAAAACCGCCGGCAAGGATACCGCCGCGCAAAAGGCGACATATCCCGCCATCGTGGGGCTGGAAAAGTCCCGCAGGATAGCGCGCGATCTGACGGCGAAGGCATTCAAGGCGCTCAAGCTGTTTCGGGGCAAGGCTGCGGCTCTCGAAGCGCTCGCCATCCATCTCCTTCAAAGAAACAAATAAAACGGGCGCGCCTACTTCTCCCGCAACATCGTGACACCGGTCCAATCGCCTTCGAGCGGTTGCTTGGTCACATCCTCGATTCGTTCGAGATAAAACTTCGTGGGCCCATCTTCAGGCTTCAGCTCCAGCACTTCCCGAAAACCGATGGTGGCGAACTCGAAGTTGCCCTCCTCATAATTTCGCAGCGCCTGTTCGAAGGGTTCGCGCCACGACTTCGTCCGCTCTGCGGCATCGGGGCGCCCGAGAATCTCAAAGGCCTCGACCGACTTGCTGAAACCTTTCAGGGTGAAAAGGCCGACGCGCCGCGTCACCAGGCTTCCACCCACGGCCGCGCGTGTTTCGGCGCTGATCAGGGAGTCGGTGCCCACGAACTTGTTCAACCCCTCGAGGCGCGAGGCCAGGTTCACATTTTCGCCGAGCGCGGTGTAATCCACCCGCTCCATACTCCCGAAATTGCCGACGTTTGCTTCGCCGGTATGGATCCCGACCCGGGTCCGCACCGCATGTCCGTGCATCTTCACCTCATCCAGCTCGCGGAGGCGCAACGCCGCTTCACAGGCGCGCACGGCATGATCCGGCTGGGCCTCGGGCGCATTCCAGAACGCAAAAATGGCGTCGCCAATATACTTCACCACCGTGCCGTCAGCGGGATGGATGCAGTTGGCGACGAGGTTCTGGAAGTAGCGGTTCATGAACTCGGCGAGCGCGTCGGAATCCATGCCTTGCGAGAGCGCCGTGAAGTCCTCGATGTCGGTGAAGAGAAATGTGAGCACCTGTTTTTCGGCGCCGGGTTTGAGCAGCTTCGGGTTGCGCGCGAATTTCCCAACGAGTTTGGGGGAGAGATAAAGCGACAGCGTGTGCTCCATGATCCGCTTCTGGGCATAAAACTGGACGGAGTTGAAGAGAATGGACCAGGCCGCGGCGAAGCCGATTTGCACGGTGAGAAGCAGCCATGGAAACCACGTGATGCCTCTCACGAACAGCAGGTGAAACGTGATCCCGACAGTGACCAGCCCGGCCAATGCCACCGCCGTGGCTGCGAACGGACGCAAACGCACCAGGCCGAACCCAAAAAGGAATCCGGCGATGGTGATCACCGAGAATTCCATCCACACCGATGGGCGACGCAGCCAATCGTTTCGGATCAAGTTGAGGAACTTCGTTGCCTGGACCTCGACTCCAGCGCTGTAGTAGCCGCCTTCCCGCTGCGCGATCCTGCGCGGAATCCAGAACGAGTAGGGATTGGCGAACTCGTCCTTCCGCTCCGCAGCCAGCTTGGTCAGCAGCCGGCCTCCGACGAACACGGCTTTGCCACGAAATTCATCGTCGGCCGACTTCGCCGGATCGAGCGCAACATGATAGCTGACCCCGTGCAACCATCCCGGCTGGCCGTAATATTGAACCCACCGCCGCGCGTCCGATTGTCCGGGCTGTTGCGTGATGTTCGCCTTGAGGAACGCTGCCGCTGCCCAACTCAGGCTGGCCATTTGATCCTCGGGAGTATGAAGGCGGACGACGCTATCCGCGTCGGGAAGCATTTCAGCCGATCCGACATCTGCCGCGTTCGTAAAAAGCAGGTTGAAGGGGCGGGAGATTATGTGCGAACCATCGCCCTGATCCACGTTGTCTGCCGCGAGAATAACCCGTCCGCTCTTTTCCATCGCTTCGGCCAGACGATTATCCGCCCCCGGATGGTCCGTCATCGGGTCGACAAACACGATGTCGAACACGATGACACTCGCGCCGGCGGCGGTGAGCCTGTCGATCAGTTTTGCATGGAGCGAACGATCCCATGCGGCATTCAACGGCTGGCCGAGGGTCTTGTAGGATGGCTCATCCAAATAGACGATGACCGCCTCCAGGGCACGAGCATTGCCACGCAACGCATGGGAGAGATTGTAACTATTTCCCTCCAGCCCGGCCCACAGCCCCGTCTCGCGAATCAGCAATCCGACGCCCGCCGCGAGCACCGCGCCGAAGAGCGCGGCGACCATCGTGCGGTTGGCGGTGAACTTGATTCTCACGCGGAGCGGCGGCCTGTGTTCCGGAGCATGGAAGGTGGCGGATCGCGCCGAGCCGCAGGCCGGCGCTCCACTTCAGGAGGACGCGGCTTCCGCCGAGCCCCTGCTCCAGTCTGGGTCATGGTTCGGCGGGAGCTTCGCCCGGCCGGGATGTTCACTAGAAGTAAAACTTGAAGCCTGCCGTGAAGGTTCGTTCGCGGGGCAATTCGCTGTAGAGCGTCAGCGGGTTCAGCTGATAATCCCGATCGGTCAGGTTCAAAACCCCCACCCGCGCCTCGGCGCGCCTCTGGAAAAACCGGTAGCCCGCCACGATATGATATTGCCAGAAATCGTCCCCCGGACGGTCAGGGGTGTATCCGCGGTTCGATTGCTGGGACCAGACGGCGTCGAACCGCGCGAAAAATCCGCAGCGATGGTTGTAGGCCGTGAACAAATCCAATTGATGCAATGTCGCCGAAACGTCCTGGTTCAATCCCTCGGTGCCCGTCACGCCGCGCAGGGCCCCGCGAAATCCCCCGTCCCGATCCGCGTCCGTCAGCGTGTATCGGGCCCCGAACGCCCAATCATCGCTGACCAGCTGGTTCAACGCGACGATCAGCGAGGTCTCCCGGTACGCAATCTTTTCGCGATCACTCGAAGCGGAGTCAGGCTGCGGCACCGTCACATCGCTGTTGGTCAGCACACCGACGATGCGCGTCGCATCGGATGTCAGGTAGCGTCCCTCGACAGTTAGATAGGTGCGTGTCGGCCGATAGACCTGGTCCCATCCGACGCCCCACGTGTCGAATCGTGTCCCGGGCACCAGCCCGACGACCGATTCCGGGACGAGGCTCCGAAACGCCTGGTTGAACCCGGCCACCTGCACCGGCTCGAGCCGGACGCTTTGATCGAAGAAAACACCCCCGAGCGACCGCGTCCACATCGCCCGAAGCCGCGTGTCGCGAAACGGCTCCCACACAACCCCCGCCTTGGGGGAGACCTGGTCGCGCGTATCCTCGCGATCGGTGATCGGCGCGGTGTCGATGTTGACCGGGTAATGCAGGCGATCATAACTCACCCCGGCCGTGAGTCGGAGCTTGTCGAGTATCTGCCAATTCTCGTAGGCATAGACGCTGATGCGGTCGAGGGAAGTGTCGGCGCTGGTGTCCACGCGGCTGTTGTCGAGAGTGCGCAGCAGGAGCGCGTCGGTGTCCGACCAACCCACCTGGTAGCGGGCGCCGGCAATGATGGTGTGTTTGGGGATTTGGAAAATGTGTTGGATCTCGCCCGAATACGCCTCGAGTTTGCTCTCGTAATCGAGTGAGAACGAAGCCGGGTTGCGAAAGCTCTGGCTGTAGGTATTGGGCGGCAGCGGGCTGACGGCGCGACGCAGCCAGCTCAATCCGCCCGCGGCCGGTTCGTCGATTGTCAGCGTGTCATCAAACCGGCCGAACAACGCCAGGGTATGGCTGCCGGGCGCCCAATCCCGGTGATAACCCACCAGCAACGAGGGTTCCTGGGTTTCCTTCACGCGGACCGTTCGGCTCGCGCTGGCTTGATCGTAATACTGCACGATGTCCCCGGCGTCGGAGTTCAGGTAACCGACCTGGAAAAACAGATGATCCTTTTCCGTCAATTGATGTTTGAACCGGGCGGAAAGCTCCAGCTGCTCGAGATCGTTGTTGGGACGCTGGCCGTTTTCGGTGCGATAAAAAACATCGAGCGAATAACTGCTCCGGCCGTTGCCGAACACTCCATATTGCGATCCGCGCTGGATCCAGTCGCCGCTGCTCGCGTATTCAGTGCTCGAAAACAGTCCGAAATAGTCCCGATCAAAAAGCCGCGTGTATTCCTGGTAGGAAACGTTGGGAGACATGGTGCCGCCATTGGCCGGCCCCAGCAGGTCGGCCACCAGCAACTCGCTGAACCACGGGGTTTCGTAACGCAGATTGATCAGCCGGGGATCCCGCAGCGCGTTGTAGCTGTCCGAAAGAAAAAGGTGGGCCGAATAGTTGGCATAATCGGCGTTCACGGCGGCGGCGGCCTCCTGCACGCTGCGATCGAACATCCCGACGTCCCTGTACATCGCCGCGAGATTCGCGCCCCGCACGCCGGTGTCCTGCGCGATCAATTCGCGCGATCGAAACACGCTTCGGTTTTCATTTAATTCCTTCGATTTTTCCAGTTCCGTGACGGCTTCATTGAGCTCGTTGTTCTGCTGGGCGAAGAGTGCGCCATAGAACCACGCCGTTGGATCGCCGGGATCGAGCTTCCGTGCCAGTGCCAGTTCCTGCGACGCATGCCGCCGATCGCCGGTCTGGGTCCAGGCTTTGCCCAGGTAACTTCGAAACACCGACCGCAGCGGCTCGACCGTCGCGGCCACCTGCAAGTCATCGCGGCCCTCCTTCGAGTGGCCTTCATGAATGCGGGTCAAACCGCGGCCGAGCCAGGCATTGCCCAGCGCCCCGTCGGCGGCAATCGCCTGGTTGAAAAAATCCATCGCTTCGCGGGTGCGCCCGCGCGCGGCGAGGACAAAGCCCTTCAAAGCCAGGCCCTGCGCGTTTCGCGGAGACAACTCCAGGCCCCGATCCAACGCGGCAAGCGCCTCGCGCGTGTGGCCCTGTCCGAACTCCAGTTCAGCAACGCGAAGGTGCGCCGCTCCAAAGTTGGGCGATTTTCGGACCGCCTCCCGAGCCGCCCCGAGCGCCTCGGGCAACTTCGCGCGCGACTGCTGATAATAGGAGCGCGCAAGCCATTCGCTCGCCGAACCCGGCGCCGGCAGGCTCGCCAGAGTCTCGTGCTTTACCGCGGCAGTCACTTCGCGAATGGCCTGCGCAACCGCCGACGATGACGGGCTGTTTTTCAACGCCTCGCCCGCCTGTGCGACGCGGCCAGCCGCCAGAACCAGCGCCGCCTGCAAGCCCCGTTCGGCGTCCGTCCCCGCCACCCGATTTTCCGGATACGCCGTCAGCGCCGCCTGCAAGTCGCCGCTCCGATAGGCCTTCAACGCGTCGGCGAACGTTTGCTTTTCCGCGTCGCTCAAGCCCAGTTCGTCCGGATCGATCACGGCGGGATAGTAAAGTGTCCATTGAATCACGCCGGCCGGATCCAGCATCGGCGACTTTCGGGGCGGTTGTCCGGGATCCACCGTGCCCTGTTCGCCACTCCGGAGTGTCTCGGTCACCTGCGCCGCGGTGAGGAGCACCTCGCCGTCGATGAGCGAGAGGATCGTGCGCCCGTTCTCATCCACCGCCAGGTTGAATTCGGTGCCCCGAATGGCCCCCGAGCTCACCGGGCTGCGAAATTGGATCTCCTCGGGCGCCTCCCGGCTGAAAAAATAGGTGGCACCGGATTTCAGCTCGAGCTGCGGCTTCGTCTTCGACCCGGCCGGAGGCGCCAGCTCCATGCTCGTCAATTCGTCCACGCGCACCACGCTGAGATCCGACCAGCGAAGGGTTGCCCGGCTCCGAAGACCGGTGCGCAGCCGATCCCCGATGTGCAGTGTCATGTTGGATTGGCCGGCGGTGAATTGGGCCTGTCCTTTCAGCGCGACTTCCACCTTTCCTTCCTTTGAAAGCAGGAGACAGGTCGGCGCGCCGGCGGCAGGAGCATTCGCGGCAAACGCGCTGTTCGGCGCGATGGCAATCACCACCCCCAGCAGGGATAGAATCCGCGCCAATCGGTGCGTGAGGGGCTGAAGGTCATCCATAATCAAACTCCGCCCCTCGAAATTCAGTCAGGAATTCTTTTCCGGGGCAATGAGCGGATCGGTTTGTATTCAAGACGGCGCGGAAAGGCAAGAGCCATGGCAACGCCCGGCACAGCGCGTCTGGAGCGTGCGTCCGATCTGAATCCCTCCCGTAACAGACGACGTAAGGAGACTCATACTTTTCGGACGATGCCAGCGTGAGTCTCGTCACCTCGACCGACATGGTTGACCCGTCACCTCAACTCCCCGCCCCATGCCAGTTCATCGTCGCGTCAATAGAAACGTGATCAGATCCCGGAAGTCCCCAACCGCCAGCGCCCCGTCGAGGCCCTCCGGCATCATCGAGGTTTTCGATTGGCTGTGCGTCACCACCTCGCCGCCCGGAATGCGCATCGCCCGGCCTTCCGCCGTCGCCAGCGTCAGCGTCCCGTCGGCGTTCTGAGAAATCAAAAGGCCGCTGACCGTCTCACCGCCCTTCGTTTCGACCGTGTGGGACACAAACTGTGGCGCGATGTCGCGCGACGGATGGAGGATCGATTGCATCATTTTTTCACGGTCCGCACCGCGAGCGATGGTCGATAAATCCGGGCCCAGCCTTCCACCGTGATCCTCGATTCGATGACAGCGCGCGCAGCCAACGGTCGGGTTGAAAAACACGAGTCGCCCCCGCGCCGCGTTACCCGGTGTCGCGAGCGCCTTGCGCCACTCGTCATCCGTTGTCGGACGCGCCGGATTTCCTCTCTCCCCAGCGTCCTTCGGGCCTCCGGAAGCGCCGTGCAACGCAAACAGGATTTGCTCGCGAAGCCACGGCTCCGTTCCTGTCCTGGGAATCCTGACGGATTGTCGTTCCAAAGCCGCCCGCGCCGGGCCCTCAGCTGCACAGATGCGGAGCGCCCGGATGAGTTCGATGCGAACCGCAGTATTCGGATCCTCAAGCAATTCCAACAGCGGCTCGCCGTTGCCGATGCCCGGACCCGAGAGAGCCGCGATGGCTTCGCATCGCATGGCGTCCGTTTCCCGACGGTCCCTGGCGATTTTTTGCAGCAACGCGATCGCCGCCGCGTTGGTCGTCTGGGCGATATCGCGCACCGCCTCGATCCGCGCGGAAATCGGAGTCGCCGCCGCGGCGCCGCGGAGCACTTCAATCGCGCGCTGCTCGTCCGGCCGCTCGGCGAAATCAAACCCATTAATGCGCGTCTCTTCGGAAGCGATATTTTTCATCCCCGATGCCTTGCTCAGGATTTGTTCCGTGGCGGCGTGCGCCCTGAGCAGCGCGGGGGTGACAGTCCCTGCCTTCAGGGCGATACCGATGCGGTTCGTCAACGCCACCACGCTTTCCTCGCCGGCCCATATCAGGGCCATCAGCCGGATGCGAATGTCGCGGTCTGCCAGCAATTTCTCGAACACCGCTGTGGAAGGGCCGGCCTTCGCGCGGCGCAACGCCAGGAGCGCTCCCAACCGCACTTCCGGCGCCGGGCTATCCAGTTCGTTCCGGAGCGTTTCCCGAAACACGGGCCGCGCGAGAGCAGCCACCGCGGCTGAGAAGATGAACGGATCGTCGGCCGCCAGGCCGTTACGAAGCGAAGCGATGTCCGCCAAGGAATCGGATTTGCCCAACTCGATCATCCGGCGGCGGGAGGCGTTGGGCTTGAGCGCCAATGGACGGCCCGCCACAGGCCGGCCGTCGCGGGTTTGCAGTTTCCAGATGCATCCCTTTCCGTGGACGTTGTAGCTCGGGTCCACCCAGTCTGTAAAAAATACCGTCCCATCCGGCGCGGCTCCGAGGGCGATCGGACGAAACGACTCGCCGCCCTGCACCAACACTTCCATCTCGCTTCGCAGTGAGGCCCCAAAGGGCTGCGGACGCGCCACTTCGATGCGGTGATCCCATGCCGCCGTCAGCAGCAGCGCCTCGTGATAACTCCCGGGAAGCGCCGTCCGATCACAAGCGAGCAACGACGAAGCCGCTTCACCCACCGCGCCCGCCATGGGCAGCGTCCCCGGCAGTTCGCCATTCCACGCCTGGAACGGATGCAAACCATCGCGCCCAAAATGAAATTTAAATCCGTAATCTCCGCCGGTCACGACATCGAGCAGCCGGTTCGGCGGCCGCGAATCCGGATCATTGTCCACCGCCAGCAAAAATGTGGCGCCATAAAATGCCAGCCCGAAGGGATTCCAGAATCCCGTGGCCACGCGCTCCAGCCGCGCGCCATCCGGACGACAGCGAAAAACATTTCCGCCCTCGCGTGCACTGTCGCTCCGCCCATCGGTTCCATAAAGCGTGTAGGCTTCCCCTAGGTTTTCTCCCTGGCCGACATAAAGCCAGCCATCGGGCGAGAAGGCGATGCCGCCAATGCCGTTGTGCGGATAATCCCCCCGCGTCTCCATCCGCAAAATTGGAACCTGCGCATCACAAACATTGTCTCCATTGGTGTCATCGAGACGAATCACCCCGTTGCGATGAGTGACATAAAGGCGCCCATCGGGTCCAAATGCCAGGTTCATGGCATGATGCAGGCCATCCGCGAACACCGTGATTCGATCGGCCTTCCCATCGTGATCCGAATCGATGAACAGCTTCACCCGATCGTGCTTCGGGCCCGGATAATCCTTCTTGGGAAAGTGCGTGTGCGATTCCACCACGAAGACGCGCGAGCGGCGATCGATGGCCAGACCGATCGGCGTCACAATCTCGGGAGCCGCGGCAAAGACCGTCAGCTCCAGGCGCCGATCCCTTACCTCCGGAATCTCCACTGGCGCGGTCCATCCCCGCGCGGCGGCCAGAACAATCCACAACGCAATGGCTCTCATGGAAATCATGACGCCGACCTTCGCGACTGCGTTCCCGACGAACAAGGGGAAAATCAGGGATATCGAGCCACAGATGAACACAGATTTTCACAGATGCTTTTGTCGGAAACTTGTTCTCGCTGCCCCTTCTGTGTGTCATTGCCGGGCATTCGAGTATTTTCTGGGTTCCCGTTCCTTCGGTGTGATTGGTTTGATTCAGCCGGAGAGCGACGCCGGCGGTTTTGCCGCGCTTGACGGCCGCGCCGCTGGCGCTTCAAATGCCTTCATGGCTGCGAAACAAATTCCTCCCCAGGTTGTTTGCTGTTGTGGTCGCGGCGTCCGTTTCAATCCGGCCGTCTCCAGCAGGACCCCATGAGCCTAACGCGTCGCCAATTTCTCGCTCGAACCGCGGCCGCCGGCGCACTGGCAGCCAGCGCGGGATGCGTCTCGGGTCCCGCCGTCCGCGCCTCCCGTTGCGAAGTGATGACCGTTCTAGGCCCGATTTCGCCGCGGGAAATGGGCGCCACCCTGCCGCATGAGCACGTGCTGCTCGACTTTATCGGGGCGGATCAGGTGCGCTTCGATCGTTATGATCGGGATGTGGTTTTCCAACGGGTGCGCCCGCATCTCGATGCATTGCGCGACTTTGGCTGCCGCACTTTTGTCGACTGCACCCCTGCCTACATTGGCCGGGATCCCGCCCTGCTCAAGCGACTCGCCAGCGCCACGGATCTCCAAATTCTTACCAACACCGGCTTTTATGGCGCGGGCGAAAACAAGTTCCTGCCGGACTTCGCCCGCACCCGCTCCGCCGATGAACTCGCCCACATCTGGCTCCAGGAATGGCGGCACGGCATCGACGACACCGGGGTTCGCCCGGGATTCATCAAAATCGGCGTCGACACCGGGCCACTGACAAACCTGCACCGCGAACTCATCCGGGCGGCGGGCCGAGCGCATCTCGACAGCGGACTCACCATCGCCGCGCACACCGGCAATGGCCGTGCCGCGCTCGAGGAGCTTTCCATTCTGAAGGACGAAGGGGCATCGGGTTCGGCATTGATCTGGGTTCACGCGCAGAATGAAGAGGATCAAACCCTGCACTGGCGCGCGGCCGAGCAGGGGGCCTGGGTGGAATTCGATCACATCAGTCCCTCCGACGTCCCGCGTCACATCGAACTCGTCTTGGGAATGAAGGAGCGCGGCTATCTCCATCGCGTGCTCGTCTCCCAGGATGCCGGCTGGTACGAAGTCGGGGCTCCCGCCGGAGGACCATTTCGTTCCTACGACACGTTGTTCACCGAGTTCATTCCCGAATTGCACCGCAATGGATTTACCGAGGAGGAAATCAGCCTGCTCCTCGTCGCCAATCCCCGCGATGCATTCACCATCCGTGTGCGCCGGGGCTGATCTCGAAACCATCCCGCGTCAATTCCCATGTTTCTTCCGGTGTGGATTCGTGGCAGCCTGTGCCCATGGCCACCTACATCTACGAAACCATTCCAAAAAATCCCAAAGCCAAGCCGCGCCGTTTTGAGATCCAGCAAAAAATGAGCGAGCCGGCGCTCAAGACCGATCCGGAATCGGGCCTTCCCGTGCGACGCGTCATCGTCGGCGGCAGCGGCCTCGTCACTCACGGCGCCAGCATTCTCTCAATGAAGGTTCCCCGCTCGAAACGCTGATCCAAGCGCCCCGAAATTTGGTGCCTCTCCCGGGCAAATCGGCAACAGTCCGCAAAATGTTGTCCACCGCGTTCCTTCAGTCCGGCCGCGCGCCGGCGCGTCCCCTCGAACTCCGCGCCGGGCCATTGACGATGCATTTCGAGCCGGAGACCGCGTTCCTCCGCCGCATTCGCCTGGGTGGGGACGAAGTCATACGAGCGATCTACGCGGCGGTGCGCCACCAGGATTGGTCCACCATTCCTCCCCAGGTCACTCTCACCCAGCAGCATGTCGGCCCCGACTCTTTTCACCTCGCCTTCGATGTCCATTGCACACGCGGGCCGGTGAACTACACCTGGCAGGGGGATATCAAGGGAGACGCGTCGGGACGCGTTCGTTTCGAATTCGACGGCATTTCCAAATCCGATTTTTTGCGTAACCGCATTGGGATCTGCGTTCTTCATCCCATCGAGGAATGTCGCGGCAAAAGCCTTTCGATCGAGCATTCCGATGGTTCCCTGGAGACCGGAACGTTCCCGGACGACATCGCTCCTCACCAACCGTTCTTTGATATTCGCGCGATGTCCTGCAACGTGATGAAGACCGGCGCCATCGCGCGCCTCGAGATGGCGGGGGACGCCTTCGAGATGGAGGATCAGCGCAACTGGAGCGATGCCTCTTTTAAAACCTACTGCACCCCCCTGGCGCGACCTCTGCCGCATCCCGTCAAAGTTGGAGACCGCGTTCAACAATCCGTGGTTCTGACCCTGGGCGGAAAGATTCCGGCAAAGTCCCTCGCCGGTTCCAGGCACGCGCCGCAATTGACCATTGGAACATCGCCCATCGGCACGGTTCCGCCGTTGGGACTTTGCGTCGCCAGTCATGAACGCGCCTTGACCGCGGCTGAGGTGGATCGGCTTAAGGTCCTTAAAGTGGCGCATCTGCGGGTCGATCTCCGACTCAATGACCCCGCTTATCCTTCACGATTGGAGCAGGCATGGAATGAAGCGCGCGCCCTGGAGGCGGGTCTGCACATTGCACTCGAGCTGGGGGCTGAATCCGGAAAGGCGCTCGCGGAGTTCGCCCGGCATCTCGAACGAATCCAACCTCGCGTGCTGTTGTGGATAATCCTTCATGAGACGGAAAATCCGGCACGGGAACGCACGGTGCGCGAGGTTGCGCCCGCTTTGCAGGGTTTTGCTCCCGAGGCGCTGCTGGCGGCCGGCACGCGTGATTTCTTCACCGAGATCAATCGCTGCCGACCCGATCCGAAAGCTGTTTCCAGCGTTTGCTATTCCACGAATCCGCAGGTCCATGCATTCGACAACATCACCCTAGTCGAGAACCTGGCCGGGCAGGTTTACAATGTAGAGAGCGCCCGCCAATTCAGTCCCAGGCCCGTGGTCCTTTCGCCGATCACCCTCCGTCTCCGCAATAACGCGCGCGCCGCAGACGAGAAAGCCGGATCGGTCGCCGAGCTGCCATCCGACGTGGATCCCCGACAGCTATCGCTGCTAGGAGCCGGCTGGACTCTTGGCAGCATCGCAAAACTAACGCAAACGGGCTTTGTCCAAAGTTTGACGTACTTTGAAACGACCGGCTGGCGGGGTGTGATGCAGGATGCGGGGGGCTCACCGTTGCCGGCGGAGTTTCCAAGCGAACCGGGCGATGTCTTTCCCATCTATCATGTGCTCGCCGACCTCGCCGAGTTTGGGAAGTGCCAGGTGCTGCCCACGCATACCACCGATCCGTTGGTGGCGGAGGCGCTGGCGCTGGTCAATGAAATGGGTCGCCGACGTATCCTTGTCGCCAATTTGTCCGGCGACCCGCTGGAGCTCGGGGTCCAGACCGGCCCGTGCTCGGCACGCGTGCGGTGTCTTGACGAAACGACGGCTGAGACGGCGATACGGCGGCCCCAGATATTTCGCCGGCAGGAGGGTGAGGTTCAGAACGCGGTTTCGGGCCGGATAAAATTAAAATTGCTGCCATTTGCCCTGGCGCGGATCGATGTGGGTTGAGACTGGGCGGACATTCTTGAAACCGTTTGACTTGGCAACGGCACCGAAGATAATCACAGCTCAGAGCGCAGTTATGCCACGACTAGTCCTCCTTAGCGAAGGATACACGGGACGCTCCTACGAGTTGAAGGCCGAGACCACAACCGTGGGACGCGTGTCCGACAATGCTTTCGAGATTCCGGAAGCCTCGGTGTCCAGTCACCATGCGGAACTGGTTCTCCGCGGGGCGGACATCCTCGTTCGTGATCTTTCATCGACCAACGGCACCTTCATCAATGGCGATCGGGTGACCGAAGGGATCCTCAAGTCGGGCCAGATTCTCAGGTTGGGAACGATTGAGATGCGCCTGGAAACCGCGGTGCCGGGCGCCGCCAAAGCCAAGCAATCGCTCGAACAAACCCGCGTAATCCCGCAGGGCATCAAGGCCGACGACCTCTCCAACACCGGAGCGGCCCCGGAATTCAAAACGACCGGGTTCGAAAAAAAGAGCAACCGCGGCGCCAAACTCTTCGCCATCATCGCCAGCATCGTCGCCCTCCTCCTCCTCAGCGCCCTCGCCTGGGTCATCATCCATCGGACCGAATAACGGGGTCAGTCAATAGTTTTGTACTATTTCATCGGCCCAATCGTTTCACTGGAGTGGACAATCCGTGGGACTGACCCCGTGCGGTGCCTCTTGTTCCGACGAGGCCGGTGCGCTATAAACCATTCATGCGAACCCCGATGTTCCTTCGCCATAGCGCGCTGGCCGCGGGGCTTTTTCTCGCGACTCTCCTCGCAACGACGCCGTCGGTCGACGCGGCGGTCGAGCTGGACGCCACCCAGGCGTTGTTTATCAAAGGCGACTACGCGGAGTGCATCCAGGCGTGCGATACGGCCATCGCGGAGGACGAATCCTCGGACGAATGGCGCGTGCTGCTGGCCCAATCCCTTCTCGAGCTGGGGCGTTACACCAATGCCTACTCGGTGATCATCACGAACCTCGATCGATTTCCCTGGAGCATCAAACTTCGTCTTCTCGGCCACGAGGTTTGCCGACGCAATGGGCAGCTGGATGAAGCCGCGCAGCTGCTGCGACAGATCGACAATCTCGCCGCGAACCGTCTGTGGGCGTACCAGGATGGGGCCAACCTGACGGCGATCGGCCGCGCGGCGGTGTTGCTGGGCATCGATCCGAAGCGGGCGCTCGAATTCTTTTTTGATCGCGCCCGCAAGGCCAGCCCCGACAGCCGCGAACCTTATCTGGCCAGCGGCCAGCTCGCCCTCGACAAAGGCGACTTCCAGCTGGCGGCCAAATCATTCGCCGATGGGCTCAAGAGATTCCCAAAGGATGCGGAGTTCCATCACGGGCTGGCGCGGGCATTCGCGCCCAGCGATCGCAAGCGGATGATTGAATCGCTCGAAGCGGCGCTCGAAAACAACCCGCATCACGTCCCCAGTTTTCTGTTGCTCGCGAGCCATTTCATTGACGGCGAGGATTACGAGGCGGCTGGGAAGACCCTCGAAAAGGCGCTGGCTGTCAACCCGTGGCATCCCGAGGCCTGGGCGAACCGGGCCGTTATCGCGCATCTGCGGGGCGATGCCCGGGGCGAGACTGCGGCGCGGGAAAAGGCGCTGCGTTTTTGGGACACCAATCCCGAGGTGGATTTTCTGATCGGACGCGCGTTGTCGCAAAAATATCGATTTGCGGAAGGCGCATCGCGACAGCAGGCCGCGCTGGCGTTTGACACGAATTATCTTCCCGCGCGCCTGCAACTCGCGCAAGACGACCTGCGCCTCGGAGATGAGCCGCAAGGATGGGCCCTCGCTCATGGCGTCCATGACGCCGACGGCTATGATGTCACCGCCTACAATCTTGTGGCGTTGCATGACAGCCTCTTGAAGTTCACCACGCTGACCAACCGCCATTTCATCGTGCGCATGGCGACCAATGAGGCATCCATTTACGGGGACGCAGTGCTCGCGTTGCTGGAGCGCGCCCGGTCGGTTCTCGGGAAAAAATACGGACTCGATCTCGCCCGGCCGGTGACGATCGAGATTTTTCCGGACCCAAAGGATTTTGGGGTGCGGACGTTCGGGATGCCCGGCAATCCGGGATATCTCGGGGTCTGCTTTGGCAATGTGATCACGGCGAACAGCCCCGCATCGCAAAGCGGCCATCCGGCCAACTGGCAGGCGGTCCTGTGGCACGAATTTTGTCATGTGATTACCCTGTCACTCACGCACAACAAAATGCCCCGCTGGCTGAGTGAAGGGATCTCGGTGTTCGAGGAAAAGCAGGAAAATCCCACGTGGGGCCAGGAGATGAATCCCTTGTATCGCGAGATGATCCTGGGCAAGGACTTTTCACCGTTGAGCGAATTGAGCGCGGCGTTCCTGGCGCCCAAATCCGACCAGCATTTGCAGTTCGCCTATTACGAATCGTCGCTCGCGGTGGAATTTCTCGTGACCCGTTTCGGGATAAAGGCCCTGCAACACATCCTCCAGGACCTGAATGACGGCGCCGAACTGAATGCGGCGATCTCGAAGCGCACGGCGCCCCTGGAAAAGCTCGAGAAAGACTTCGCGCGGTTTGCCACCGATCGCGCCAGAAATCTCGCGCCGGGCCTGGATTTCGAGAAACCGAAGCCAGGCGCCGCCGCGCCGGGTGGCGAAGCCGCGGCCGGGTCCTCCACAAATTTTTATGCGCTGACCCGCGAGACACGGCGGATGTTGCGCGACAAAAAATGGGCCGAAGCGAAGGGATCGGGTGAGAAATTGCTCCAGCTTTATCCCGGCCACACCGGCCCTGAGAATGCCTATGAACTTTTGGCGGAAGCCTACCGCGGGCTCGGGGAAACGAACGCTGAACGCTCGGTGCTTGCCCGATGGGCGGATCGAGACGCGGATGCGCTCGAGGCGTATTCGCGGCTGATGGAACTGGGTGTGCCGCGGGCGGACTGGGGGTCCGTCGCGACCAACGCGGAACGTTACCTGGCGGTCAATCCGCTCATCCATTCCCCCTATGGATTTCTTGCGGAAGCGGATGAGGTTTTGGGGCGCACGAATGAAGCCATCCGGGCGTCGCGAACATTGGTGAAGCTGAACCCGCCCGACCTGGCGGGTGCGGAATATCGGCTGGCGCGCCTGCTCCATACTGCCCGGGATCCCGAGGCGAAGCGCCACGTCCTGATGGCCCTCGAGGAAGCGCCGCGATTTCGCGATGCGCAACGGCTCCTGCTCGAGCTCGCCGGCGAACGCAGCAACGCCCCCGCCAAACTGGAAACGCCGAAATGAAGAGATTCCCGATTCTTTTCCTCGTCGGATTGCTGGTGCTGGCCGCCGGTGTCACGCTGGCCCAGCGGCGCCGCGGCGGATGGTTTGGCGAGAGCTACGTTCCTCCCGGCGCGCGAACGGCGCGCGAGGTGGAGTCGCACAGCACCGGCACTCCCGTTTGGACCAACACGCCCGGCTTCGAGCGCGACGGCTTCACTTTCACGAGAATGAAGCGGGAGCATAACCATCGGTACGGTTACGGCCGCGGCGATTGGTCCACCGATTGTCCTGACAGCGATCTGAACCTGTCGCATCGATTGCAGCAGATGACCTCCCTGGTCGTGGATCCTGACGGACGACTGCTCGATATCACCGACCCGGAGCTGTTCAACTATCCCTGGATTTACATGGTGGAGGTGGGCAGCCTGATCTTTCGCGAAGAGGAGCTCCCCGTTCTCCGGCGTTATTTGTTGAATGGCGGATTTCTAATGGCGGACGATTTTTGGGGCGAAAACGAGTGGGCAAATTTTGAGGAGGAGATGAAGCGCGTCTTTCCCGAGGACCGCTATCAATTCGCCGAATTGAAGCTGACAGATCCGCTCTATCGGATGGTGTTTCCGATCACCGAAAAGGGGCAGGTCCCCAATGTCGGATTGGGCCGGATGAGCGAATTTGATCCTGAACATGTCACGTGGGAGAAGCCCGATGCGCGGGAGGTGCACCATCGTGTTTTATCGGACGACAAAGGCCGGATGATGGTGATCGCCACGCATAACACGGATAATGGCGACGGTTGGGAGCGGGAGGGTGAGAACCATTATTTCTTCAAGAACTTCTCGGAAAAATACTCGTTCCCGCTCGGCATCAATATCATTGTCTATGCCATGACACACTGATCGGCTTCTCACTGCCCACAACAGCGAACCGTTCGCGCCGAAGCGCGGTTCAGCCCTGGCCGGAGTAGAAGTCGTCCACCCGTTTTCCGACATCCTTGTAGCTGAGGTCGACCTCGTAGATGAGCTTGAACTGTTCGATGGCCTCCTCCTTTTTTCCCATTTTATCGAGGACGACACCGAGCGCGTAGATCATCTCCTTCTTTTCATCATCGAAGCCCACCTTTTCCTTGAGGACCTCCTGGAATTTGCGGGCGGCCATGTCGAACATGCCCTTGGCCGTGAGGCATTGGGCAAAGCGGAACATCGCCAGGAGACGCCGTTGAGGATTGGCCTGGGCCTTCTGAAATTCCGCCATCGCCTCATTGTAACGGCCGGCGG
>JBEEGQ010000320.1:0-3543 GCA_041166945.1 Verrucomicrobiota bacterium | reverse complement strand
AATTTGCCGGCACTGAGGATGTCTGCCTTTATCTGTGCTGCTCGATGCCGGACAAATCGAATGCCGAAGCGCGCGGGATCATTCGAAAGCAGGCGCAGGAGTTCATCGATGCTCTCGACCTGGGCGGCAAATTGGCGCCGAGAATCGAAGTGCTCGAGGGAAGGATGCCGGAGCTGGACGAGGCCCGCATTTATCGCGCTGCCGATTGCTTTGTTTCCGCCGCTCGCGCTGAAGGAACCGCTCATGGATTGCTCGCGGCGATGGCCATGGGGCTTCCCGCAATCGCTCCCCGCTGGGGCGTCACCCGGGAGATGCTCGATGAAACCTTCGCTTACCCGATCGATGGTGAAATCGCTGAGGTAAGGAACACGGAACCCGCCCTGCGACTCCATCGCGGACACCGTTGGTTGAATCCTTCGATGCGGCATCTGAGGGAATCGATGCGGCGCATCGAACAAAACCGTGAGGAAGCGCGGCGCCGTGGTGAGAAGGCCCGCGTGTTTGTGGTAAAGAATTTTGGTGGGGACGCGGTCGCCCAACGCGTCATCGAGCGGCTGGCGGCCATTGAAAGGAAAATATCGAATCCAGCGCATCATCCTGTCGCGGCGCATTCGCTGGAGGTGGTTCCTGAATTCCCGGAACAAAAAACGCCGGCGATTCATGTCGCGTGGGAAGGGACCTTTCTCGATCTCGGCAGTCTGTCGCACGTGAACCGGGAATTAACCAAACCGCTGGCCGGCCAAGCCAACATTCACCTGGCGTGCGTGGGACGAAATTCTCTGAAAGACGAGCCGGGAACCATTTCGGTTCTTCGCGAAACAGCGCGGCGTTTGCAGAGTCAGCCGAATAAAAATACACACGTCACGGTTCGTCACGCCTGGCCGCCCGACTGGCAGGCGCCGTCATCGGGCCTTTGGGTCCTCGTGCAACCGTGGGAATATGGCGTTCTTCCCAAGGAATGGATGCGTCAAATCGGCCGCGTCAACGAAGTTTGGGTGCCCTCGGAATATGTCCGCCGCGTTTACGTTGAGTCCGGGGTGAATCCCGCCAAGGTCAAAGTGGTGCCCAATGGCATCGACCCCATCCTGTTCCGGCCGGACGCCGCGCCGATGAAGCTCGCCACCAACAAGCGATTCAAATTCCTGTTCGTCGGCGGCACCATTCATCGCAAGGGCCCCGATCTCCTCCTTCAAGCTTATCTCAACCGCTTCACGGCGCAGGATGATGTTTGCCTCGTGATAAAGGATTTCGGAGGCAAAAGCGTTTACGCCGGCCAGACGTTCGAAACGCAGATCCAGGCGGCGCAAGCCAGGCCGAACGCGCCGGAAATACTGTATCTCAATGAAGACTTGAAGCCGGATGATCTCCCCGGCCTTTACACGGCTTGCCATTGCCTCGTGCATCCGTACCGCGGCGAAGGATTCGGTTTGCCCATCCTCGAAGCGATGGCCTGCGGGCTGCCCGTGATCGTGACGGGCGGCGGCGCCAGTGACGACTTCGCCACTGACGAATTCGCGTGGCGACTGCCCGCCACGCGGCGGACACTCGGCACGAACGTGGGCGGCTTGGAACTCGTGCGGGAGGGATGGCTTTTGGAACCTTGCCCGGCTGCGCTCGAAACCGCCATGGCCGCGGCCTTCCATCATCAGGAGCGCACTCGCGCGCGGGGCCTCGAAGCCAGCCAGCATGTTCGACGCAACTGGACATGGGAACGCGCCGCCCGGATCACCAGTCAACGCCTCCACAACCTCGTGGCCCGCCAGCAAAGCGTCCAGGATTCCCTCATCAAACGTCGTGCGAGAAGCGCCGCTCCCATCGACCTGCCTGCTGCCGCCAGAATGGGCCAGCTGCCCGAAGCCCGGGACGCCTTCGCGCGAAAGGAATTCGCCGCCGCCTGGAGTTTGACGGCCGCCGCGATTGACGTTCGCCCACTCCATCCCGAAGCCTGGCTGTTGCTCGCACAGATCGCGCAGGCCGCCAATCATCACAGCCACGCCTGCGCCTGTGCGGACCGCGCGCGACAACTGGCGCCCGAATGGAAACCCGCCCGGGAATTCCACAAGTCGCTTTGCCAAAAAAAGGGCGGATCGCCCCCGACCGGCTTTCCCCTTCCCGCCATGCCGGGCAACACCCCTGATTCCCTCCGTCTCTCCATCTGCCTCATTGTCCGAAACGAGGAACAGTTCCTCGGACGCTGCCTGGAATCCGTTCGCGGATTGGCTCACCAGATCGTGGTCGTTGACACCGGCTCGACGGATTCAACCACCGACATTGCGCGCCGCCATGGAGCGGAGGTTTATTCGTTCCCGTGGCGCGATGATTTCAGCGCCGCGCGCAACGCCGCTCTCGAACGCGTCACCGGCGATTGGGTGCTGATCCTGGACGCCGACGAGGAGCTCTCTCCCGAAGGCCGCGTTCAGCTCAAACGGGAGATGAACGAAAAAAGCGTCATCGCCTATCGCCTTCCGATAATCGAGCGGGGCAGCGAAGCGGACGGTTGCAATTATGTGCCGCGACTTTTCCGAAATGCGCCCGGGTTGTTTTTCGTGGGAAGAGTTCACGAGCAAATTTTCAGCAGCGTGGAAGTGCGGCGCCGGGAATGGGGGCTGGAAAATCGCCTCGGTCAGTCCGGTCTGGTCCATCACGGTTACGCGCGGGAAATGACGCAACAACGACGGAAGAATTCACGCAACCTCGCCCTTCTCGAGAAGGCGATCGAAGAGATGCCTAACGAGCCCCATCTGATCATGAACCACGGATTGGAACTGATCCGTGCCGGCCAATGCGAGGCGGGTCTCGAAGCTTACTGGGAGGCGTTCCATATCCTTTCCGCATTGCCCGCCTCTCAGGTCATTCCCGAGCTTGGCGAATCGTTGTTGACGCAGCTCACGTCCCACCTGCTGGGAGCCCGCGATTTCAACGCCGTCACGCAGCTGTTGCGAAGTTCCCTCGCCCAGTCCTGTGAACTGACGGCGTCGCTCCATTTTTCGTTCGGTCTGGCTTTGATGGAATTGGAGCGCTTCACGGACGCGGCCGCCCAGATGCGATTGTGCCTGTCGAAGCGACATCAGCCGGGGTTGACGCCCGCCAACAAGGAGATTCGCGGGGGCGCGCCACGTCATTGCCTGGCGCTCTGCCTGAAGAACCTGAAGCAGCCTGCCGCGGCAGCGCAGGCTTTCGCCGAGGCGCGCATCGAAGATCCACACTCGCGCCCCATCTGCTTTGATTATGTGCGTTTCCTGGTCGCGCAGGAAGAGCCAGTCGAGGCGCTGAAGATGTTGCATCAAATGATTCCCAGCCAGCCGGATGATGCCGAGATGTGGTTGCTCGGCGGACAAATTGCGCTCGCCCAGCCCGAGTTTCTCGAATTCGCGCGCGATTGGACCACCGAGGCCCTCCAACATTTGCCCGAGCATGCAGGGGTCATTCTCCAGCGGGCCGAGGCGTTATTACTGAGCAACGACATTCGGGGTGCCCTGGCCCTGTGGCCTGCTTCATCCGTCCATCCAAAATACCGCGCAGCCCGCCTGATTTGTGAAATGA
>JBEEGQ010000319.1:0-13830 GCA_041166945.1 Verrucomicrobiota bacterium | reverse complement strand
GCAAACCGTGTTCGCCGGAGTCATCGTGGAGGCCGCAACGCCGGGACTCGATTGGAACGGACTGCTCAATCAAATGGCGCAGGCATATCCTGCAATGCTGCGTTTTGTCCGGTGCGACGGCCAGGTTTTCGACGCGCGCGACAAGTCGGCAGCCCACAGGATTTCATGGCTGTCCACGGGACTGGATGCCCCCGCTTTGATGGAAGCGATCACCAAAGCACTTCGCGTGAACGCCTGGATCCCCGACGAGGAAGCCCGAAAACTGATCGGGCGCCTGAAGCATCTGCCCAGCCTCCCCACGCTTTATAATCAGGTGGTCGCTGAACTCTCCTCCTCCACAGGCTCGCTCGAATTCGCCGGGAAATTGATCGCCAAGGACCCGGGCATCACCGCGAAGATTCTGCAGACTGTCAATTCGCCCCTGTTCGGTTTGGGCCGTCAAATCACCGATCCCGCCGAGGGCGTGATGTTCCTCGGGGTTGAGCGCACCAAGGGAATGATGCTGGCCGCGGGCGTCTTTCAGCATTTTGACAAAAGCCAGTGCCCGGGTTTTTCGCATGAACAATTGTGGCAGCACAGCATCGCGGCGGCTTCGTTTGCGAGCGCGATCACTCTCACGGAAACGCACGACAAAAAGTTGAGCGAACTGGCTTACACGACCGCATTGCTTCACGACGTCGGAAAGCTGTTCCTCGCCGCAAATGTTCCGCTGGATTACGCCAAGGTCCTCGAGCAGGCACAGCGTCGGGGTGTTCCTCTTCAACAGGTCGAAGCCGAGGCCCTCGGCGCCACGCACGCTGAACTGGGCGCTGCCGTGCTCGGTGATTGGGGACTTCCCTTCGCCATGCTCGAGGCCGTGGGATGGCACCATTGCCCCTCTCGCAGCGGCGACCAAAATTTCACCCCGCTGACCGCCGTCCATGTCGCGGACGCGCTCGATCACGAGCGACAGGACGAAAAAATCGGGCGCCGCAGCAACCGGATCGACAAGGATTACATCGAGAGCCTCGGACTCGGTCACCGGCGCAACCTCTGGCGGGCCATGTGCGGCTGCGCGGCCAAAACCGACATGACCGCCGCCGCGGAAAAACTCCATATCCAACGCGAGGTGCGCGCCGACCTGGGATCCGACACCTGAAAAGTTGAACGGCCGTTTGATGAAATCCAGCTTCTACACCCCCACCGCGCCCGGATGGCACGGCCTCCCGGACACGTCTCGCGCCGAAGTATGAATCGAATCCTGTTTGTGGACGATGAACCGCGGGCGCTTTCCACGCTCGAACGGATGCTCCAGGACATGACGGCTGGCTGGGAAATGGCGTTCGTCGAGAGCGGCGAAAAGGCCCTGGAGGCGATGAGCCGGAAGCCGTTTGATATCGTCATTACGGACATCGCCATGCCCGGCATGGACGGGGTCGAATTACTGATGCGGGTTTCGCAAAAATATCCTCAAACTGTCCGCATTGTTCTTTCAGGACAGAAGGATCGGGGGGCCGTCCTCCGCCTCGTCGGGCCTGCCCATCAATACCTTCCCAAGCCGTGCGATCCCGATCTGCTCCGGGAAACCATCCTGCGCGCCGCCGCACTCCGCGATCTCCTGGTGGACGCCCAACTCGCACAGCTGGTCACCCAGATTCAAACATTGCCCAGTGTCCCCACGGTGTTCATGGAGATGTCCCGCGAAATGCGCGCCGCCGATCCGTCGATCGTCAAGATCGGCCACCTCATCTCCCAGGATTTCGGTCTCTGCACCAAAATGCTGCAGCTCGTCAATTCCGCCTTCTTTGGATTACAGCAACCGATCTCTAACCCCGTCGAGGCGATCATTCATCTGGGCCTCGAGACCGTCAAAAACCTGGTGCTCTCGCTGCAATTGTTTTCAGTGTTCGACGGCGTGCAGCTGCGTCACTTTTCGATCCGAAAACTGTGGAACCACAGCTGGACCACGGCCGCCATCGCCAAACGCATCGTGGAAGCAGAGAATCACTCTGACTTGGGAAACCAGGCATTTATCGCCGGCCTCGTTCATGATGTCGGAAAGTTCGTTCTCGCCGTCGCGCTTCCCCAAGCCTACCAGGAGACGCTCGACGCGTGTCATCAGGGAAGCCGGCCGCTGTGTGAAGTGGAACGCGAACGGTTCGGCGCCAGCCATGCCGAGATCGGCGCCTATTTACTCGCGTTGTGGGGCCTCCCCGCCGCCGTCGTTCAAGCCGTCGCGCTCCATCATCGCCCGGATTCCACCTCCTCCAGCAGCTTCTCCGTCCTGACCGCCCTGCACGTCGCCAACGTGTTGGAACATGAGAGGAGCCGCTCGGCCGACACCCCGGCCTCCGCTCCACTCGATGCAAATCACCTGGCGCGAATCGGATTGAAGGAACGCGTCGGCGCCTGGCGCGAACTGACCGCCAACGCAGGGGAAAAACACGCCGCCTGACCCGTCCGCCTTCCGCGCCGTCATTGGCCCGCTGCCAGCGGAAGACCCTCCAGGCCCCCTCGGTAATTGAACAGCCGCCGTTCCTTGATCATCGCCGCCACCTGCTCCGGCACCATTTTTTCCCACTCACCATTCCCCGCCTGGATCCCCGCCAGCACCTGGCGCGAAAAGATCGGCAGACAGGATTCATCTATATTGCGAAGCCCCTGGATGAAATGGTTCTCGCACAGATACGCATAGAGATGCCGCAGGTTGGGCGCGACCCTCAAATTGCCGGCGGAGATCACAGAGCCCGTTCCGGTTTCCTTCAGCGGATAAACGTAGAGTTTCAGATCGTTCTTAAACAGGCGCCCGAAGGATTCCAGGATGCCCCCGCTCAGGCCCGCGTAATATTTCTCGTCGAAAATTTCCCACAATGTCGGGACGCCCATGACGAAGCCGACCATCTTTTTGGTGTAGCGTTGCAGGTAGGCCGCGAGCCGGAAATGCTCGGCGTAACTGGAAATCAGAACCGGCCGGCCCAATGTCCCCAAAATGTCCACGCGATCCAAAAAGTCCTTGTGATCGATGGAGCCCTGGTCCGTGAGGTTGCGCAGCGTCATTTCCATCAACACCACTGGAGACTCACCCTGCACCTGCGGCTCCTGGATAAACTGCGCCAGCGCGCACCGCAACATGTCGACCGTCACCTTCGTCACGGGGCGAAAGCTGCCTCGCTCGACCAAAACCGATTTTTTGTAAAGAATTTCCCCGGCCTGAACGACCTCGCCCTCGGCCGTGAACATCGCGGCGCTCGTGAGACCCTGCTGCACCAGTTGCAGGCTCATGCTGCGGTTGTCCACCCCGCGGAAGGCCGGGCCCGACACCTTGATCATGTCCACCTCGACCCGCTCGCTCGTCAGGTTGTCCATCAACGAGGCGATCATCGCCCCAGGTTGCTGGTGAAGATACAACGCGCCGTAAATCAGGTTGACCCCCATGATGCCCAAGGCCTCGGACTGCTGCAGATTCTCCCGCTCGAGCATCTGGACATGGATCACAACCTCGGACGCCTCCGACTGCGGCTCGGTCTGGAAACGAAACCCAATCCAGCCATTGCAGTCGTCCTTGCGCGTGAAACTTTTCGCGGCAACGGTGTCCGCGAACGCAAAAAATCTTGTCTCAACCCCGCGCCGGGCTCCCAGGCGTTGAACGAGCAATCCGTATTCGTGCTCCAGCATCGCCTGCAACCGCTGCCGGCTCACGTAACGGTCGGCCTTCCCGTAAATTTCGTCGCTCACCGCCATGTCATAGGCGGAGATGCTTTTGGCGATCGTCCCTGCCGCGCCGCCCACCCGGAAAAACCAGCGGGCGACTTCCTGGCCGGCGCCAATCTCGGCAAAGGTGCCATAGGTCGCCTTGTCGATGTTGATTTGAAGCGCCTTCTCGTGAGTACCCAATGTCTCCACCGGCGAACCCTCACAGGGACGCTCCTCGCGCGCAAACGGCACCACGTTCGTCATGCTGACTTCATCGGCACTTCCGATTGAATTCTGCATTCGTCACCGCGTCTGCAACGTGCACATCAGGCAGCAGCCGACGTGAGGAGGCTCACACTGAACCGAACGAGTGGGAGGGAACGATCAGCATGGGTCTCGTCAACTCGTCAGCTACTTCCTGGGGGCTCTAGCGGGCCAGTTGCTTTTCGATGTAGGTGACGACCTGCCGGACGCTCGCGTCGATTTGCATGCGATCCTTCACCAGCCGGCACGCGTGAAGGACGGTGCCATGATCGCGGCCTCCAAAGGCTTCGCCGATGGTGTTGAGGCTGCTTTCGGTCATCTGTCGCGAGAGATACATCGCGATCTGCCGCGGGAACGCGATGTTCTCCGGACGCCGCTTGCTGGTCATGTCCGCCAGGCGGATATCGAAATGATCGGCCACTTTCTTCTGAATCGTGTCGATCGTGATCGAGAACCGGCCCTCCTCATGGAGGACTTCGCGCAACAGTCCTTCCACAACCTCGATCGTGAGCTTGCGGCCGGTGAGCGATGCGAAGGAGGTCACCCGAACCAGCGCGCCTTCGAGGCGCCGGATGTTCGCCCGGATGCGTTGCGCCAGGAAATTGATGATGTCCTCGGGCAGCTCGACCCCCATCGCCTTCTCTTTTTTGCGCAGGATGGCGAGCCGCGTCTCAATGTCCGGCGGTTGCAGATCGGTGACCAATCCCCACTCGAACCGGGAGACAAGCCGATGTTCGAGATTTTGGATCTCGCTGGCGGGACGGTCGCAGGTCAGGACGATCTGTTTGCGGGATTCGTGGAGGGTGTTGAACGTGTGAAAAAACTCCTCCTGGATCCGTTCCTTGCCGGCGAGAAATTGGATGTCGTCGATCAGCACCACGTCGCTCTGCCGGAAACGGCGCCGGAATTTTACGAGCTGGTTGTTTTGGATCGCCTCGATGAATTCGTTCGTGAACTTTTCTGACGAGACATAAGTGACCTTCGCTCCCTTTTTGTGCGTGGCCACGTATTGGCCGATGGCATGCAAAAGATGCGTCTTGCCCAACCCGACGCCGCCGTAAACGAAGAGCGGATTGTAACTGCGCCCGGGCGCCTGCGCGACGGCCATCGCGGCGGCGTGGGCAAACGTGTTGTTGTTTCCCACTACGAACGTGTCGAATGTGTTGCGGGGATTGAAGGAGGTTTCGCGCGGGGCACTCTGCCGCTCGACCGGCTCGGGCAGCTCGTCGGGGGCGTTCGCTGATTCATCCCCCGCCGCAAGACTCGACTTGGGCGGCGGTCCCGGGGGCGCGACAACGCGGAACCGGATCTCCAGGGTTTGCCCGGAGGATTGGGCGAGCGCGTCGCGAAGGAGTCCCAGGTAGTTGTCCTTCAGCCAGAGTTCGCAAAAGTCATTGGCGACTTCCAGGGTGATGGTTTCGCCTTCGAGATCGCTGGCGCGCAACGAAGCGAACCAGAGATTGTAGATGTCGGTATTGAGCAGACCGCGCAACAATTGCTGCGCGGCGCTCCAGATTTTTTCTGCAGATGGTTGCATCGTAGCCCAGTCCTCAAACCTCATGATTGAGGGTCTTATTCACCTGTCATTTTCAAAACGAATTACACTGCCTTCCACGACTTTCAGGCATGCGGACCCGTCATGGGTCCCATGCCCGGCCGCACGGTCGAAACCGGCAGGGTGGCGGGCAGTCCGATAAAAGTCACAATCCATTGGAAACCAAAGTCTTAAAAGAACAGTCCCGGCAGCACAGCCCAGGTGCAAAACGAATGCCTGTCAACGTCACGCTTCCTCGGGAATGCAGCCCCAGCTTTTAGAGCACGGACACGGGTGTGACGAGGACAACATATTAACTCTTATCCACGAGTTATTCCCAATGGTGTCCCGCTCAGTGTTTTCAAGGTCTTCATGCATTTCCGGGCGTCAAAAAAGGGCGCCCCGATGCCGGGGCGCCCTCCGAAAAACCCGACGGATCACACGTCGTAGTAAAGAAAGAATTCGTACGGATGCGGACGCAATCGCAGCGCGTCATGTTCCTTGCGCTTGTGCGAAACCCACATCTCCAGGAAGTCCGCCGTAAACACATCGCCCTTCAGCAGGAACTGATGGTCCTTCTCGAGATGATCCAGCGCCTCGGCCAGGCTGCCGGGCATCTGCGGAATCTTCGCATGTTCCTCGGGCGGCAACTCGTAAAGATTTTTGTCCATCGGCTCGCCGGGATCGATCTTGTTCAGGACGCCGTCCAGGCCCGCCATCAGCAATGCGGTGTAGCACAGATACGGATTGGCGGCGGGATCGGGCGGACGATATTCGATCCGCTTGGCCTTTGGACTTTCGCTGAAGGTCGGGATCCGGATGGCTGCGGAGCGATTGCGCGCCGAGTAGGCCAGGTTCACCGGCGCCTCGTAACCGGGCACGAGCCTTTTATAGCTGTTGGTGGTCGGATTGCAGATCGCCGCCAGGGCTTTGGCGTGTTTGAGAATGCCGCCTATATAATAGAGCGCCATCTGGCTTAACCCCGCGTACTCGTTGCCCGCAAACAGAGGCTTCCCTTTTTTCCACAGCGATTGGTGCGTGTGCATCCCGCTGCCGTTGTCCCCATAAAGCGGTTTGGGCATGAACGTCGCGGTCTTGCCATGTTTCCGGGCCACGTTCTTGATGATGTATTTGTAAAGCATCATCGTGTCGGCCGTCTTCACCAAGGTGTCGAACCGGAAATCAATTTCCGCCTGGCCGGCCGTCGCCACTTCATGATGCTGGCGTTCCACCTTGATCCCCAGCTGCTCCATGATCAGGCACATCTCGGTCCGAATGTCCTGCTGGGTGTCGGTCGGGGCGACGGGAAAATAACCTTCCTTGTGCCGGATTTTATACCCGAGGTTCGGCATCTCGTCACGGCCCGTGTTCCACACCGCCTCCTCGCTGTCGACCGAGTAAAAAGTGCCGTTGCTCTTGTGATCAAAACGCACGTCGTCAAAGATGAAAAACTCCGCTTCAGGCCCGAAAACCGCCGTGTCCGCCAGGCCCGTCGAGGCCAGGTAGATCTCGCCGCGCTGCGAAATCCCCCTCGGATCGCGATTGTAAGCCTCCTTCGTGCCCGTCTCCGCGATCGTGCAGGTGACGGAAAGCGTGGGCACCGCGCAAAACGGATCGATGAACGCTGTCGCCGGATCGGGCATCGCCAGCATGTCCGACGCCTCGATCGACTTCCATCCGCGAATGCTCGAGCCGTCAAAGCCAAATCCTTCCTCAAAGACCTCCTCGGTCAATTCGCTGACCGGCACGCTGAAATGTTGCCAGGTGCCGAAGGTGTCGACGAATTTGACATCGACCATCCGGGCGCCCTGCTTTCGTGCCAGCTCGATGGCCGCCTTGCCGGTGCCTGGTTTGCTCGATTTGACGTTGCTCATGGTTGTCGATCGGGTCCGTTCTGATTCACTCTTTCTGATTCACCGGCGTTCCGAAAAAATCCCTGCCGCTGCCGGCCCGGCGGCGCCGAATAAACGGCGCTTAATAAATGGGGCCCGTTAAACGGCGTGCTCGCCTTTTTCCTCGGTGCGGATCCGGATCGCATTGTCGATGGGACTCACAAATACTTTTCCATCCCCGATTTTTCCCGTCTTGGCCGCCTTGACGATTGCTTCCACGGCGCCGTTGACGAGTTCGTCGGTCAGGACCACCTCGATTTTTATTTTCGGAAGAAAATCCACCGTATACTCGCTCCCACGATAAATTTCGGTGTGCCCCTTCTGCCGTCCGAAACCTTTGACCTCGCTCACCGTCATGCCCTCGACGCCCAATGCGGCCAAGGCATCCTTCACTTCGTCCAGTTTGAAGGGCTTGATGATGGCTTCGATTTTTTTCATGTGATGCGGGGCGGATGCTAACAACGAGCGAGGGTGTGTAAACAGGAATTTGACCGGCATCGAAAATTTTACCTCAAGATTTTGATCGACAGAATTCACGCGAACCATCCGCCCCGTGTTCACGCGGGAAAATGCGGCGCCTCCCCCACTCGTCAATGAAGCGGAGGGCGGCCGTCCGCCTGCCCAGCAACCGCCGAACAGAAACGCCTCCTCTCCCCCTCCCTCTCCTCCATTTCAGAAATGGAGGAGAGGGTGCCCGAAGGGCGGGAGAGGAGGAGCGTCCCTCCAACGCTGTTACGGGGGGCAATGCGCGCACAGAAGTCCCGGGAGAGCTCTCCTCCTTACCCAACTTGTGACGGCCGCAAATGTCGCTGGGATGGCCGACCAATCCGGCGCCACCGTAGCGCCGACTGGCAGTCGGCTGTTTCGCCGGTTGTTAACCGGCAGGCGTCCCTCCGATGCCAGTTTTCAGAACGGTTGGGAGGTAATTCGGCTATTCGGCAGAGCCTCGTCTCATTTAATCCCCCAAGTATCCCGATGTTCGTCACGCCGCGACCGCGCGCTTTAACGGATCCTCGACGTCCGGAAAACGGCGACTGCGGGCAGGCAAACAGGCCGTATTTCTGCTCAACAGGCTGATTAATTCAGTCAAACATGTTTTTTAATACATGCTGATGATGGGTTGACACTTTTTCGCCCCCGTGCTTTTATGCGGTCAGATTACGGTTTCGATTTCGGGCAAAATGGTTCGGTTCTTAGTTGTTCTTTCTAGCCCATGGTTTTCGGAGTCGGCGTGATACAACCGGCTCTGTATACGGTCCCCGTAATCCTACGTTGTATTGAATTCGAAATTCCCCGGGCTGCTGAGTCATCCTCTGACCAGGCAGCCCGGTTTTTTTATCTTTGCCCTCCCCGTCCTGCTTTATCCCTGTCGCCCCTCCATCGCGTCGTGCCCAATTTATCCTGCCCGGGAGCGGGCCCGCGGGCGAAGCAAGGAACGGATCCGCGTGAAAACCTCCTCGGGAAATCCCGTCGCCCGTTTGAGTTGATAATCGCGTTCCAGGATATTGGGGTTTTTTTGCCACCGTCGAAATGTCCGCCAGTCAAAGCATCCCTTCAGCCAGGCCCGATGCGCCAGCACCGGCACGGGGACGTCGCTCCCGTGAACCATGCGTTGCACCAATCCGTCCGACAGACAGTCCCGCAGATGACCGCAACGGTTCAACGTCAGCAGGGCGCTGGTGTCACCGTAAAGTTTTGGAAAGCGCCGGGTCATCTCGACGAACACCGGAAAATAATCCGGATCGGCGACGCCGCTTTTTGTTCCGCAATGCGCCGCGATCACGGTCACGCCGCATTCGAGCGGCAGCGTGAGGATGCGCGGATCCTCAAATTTTTTGTTCACCACGGGCACGGTGTGTTCGCCGCCAGTGTGGGCGAGCAATGGCAGTCCGGCTTCGGCCATCCGCTCCCAGAACGGGGCAAAGCGGCGATCGTTGCAATCGATGTTATGGCAGTTTGGCAGGCATTTCATCATCACCGCGCCGGCCTCCAGGCATTTTTCCAACTCTTCCATGGCATCCGGGCGGGCGGGATGAATGGAAACTGCCGGGAGAAATTCAGGATAATCGGCAGCCAGCTTCAGAAGGTAATCATTGGGAACGTAAAATGAACCCGCCTCCGCCATCGAACGCCCGTTCGATTCATAGACCTGGTCATGGGCCAGCAACACGACGGATTCCAGCGAGGATTCCCGGATGAGTTGCAACAAGCGCTCCACGTAAAGCGCCTCGAAATCCCGCTCGAGCGCGTCACCCGGAAGTCCCAGGCCCCGCAACATCAGACCCGCCAGGGCCCGATGGAGTCCCTTGAGACGCAGCCAGCAGCCCGAGCCGCCCCGGCCGTTGCCGACCATGTGCACGTGCATGTCGATGGGTCCGGCAGTCGGAGTGTGGGCTTGAGGCTCGCCGCTCGGATTCATCGCGGCGCCAACCTAATCGTCCGGGCGGAACGCGGGCAATCACCATTCCCTGCCCCGGCATGTTTGCATCACGCTGACACGGACCCCGGCACTCCGGCGTTCTGGAATTCAACGAACATTCGCTCGAGGCATTCGGCATCGAAACCTTCGCCGTTCGGGTGAGCGGTGAAGATTCCGAGGCACGCTCCGTCCGGGCGCCGTTCGCAATGCAACAGCGCGGCGCCGAAAACCCAGCGGACGCGGCCGGGCGCAATCCGGTTGTGATGGATCACTTGAAACAAATCGGCCACGCAACGCAGCGCGTGTTCCAAAGAATCCTCCCCATACTCGACGACCCAGGATCGGCTGGCGCCGTGGCCGTCGGCGCTTCGAACAGCGCAGGCCAGTCCGCCCTGGAACGGCGCGGCCTGCTCGAGCCATTGCACAAATGGGGCAAATGTTTCGCTCATGCGCCGAACGAATTTCCTTCGCCCTCGATCGAGACGCGGCTGCAGCGCACGAAGAGGGCGCGGTCCGCCTGAATTTGTGCAATGACGCGCGTGTTGACGCCGTTCACCTCGATCCGGTCGAAGTCGCCCACAGGCAACCCCTGCGCCAGCTGCCGGGCTTTCTGCGAAACAAACTCAAGAAACCCGACGCGCCCATTGGGATTGGCGCATTTCCATTCGTGCAACACCTCGCCTTGCAGGGAACAAATCAAAAGTTCATCGGTGCGCGGTCGTGACGCTTCTGCTGGCAACGGAAGTTCCGGCCCCGCTTCAGCCAGGCGCTGCATCGCCGGGGGCAGCTCCACCTGGGGCAGGATTGCGGGAGCGCCGCCGGGCGAGGCCGCATGACGTTCGATCGCCGGCGCCCCTGACTGGGGAACCGGGAACATGTCGGGAATTTCCTGCATCCCGATCGGCGGCCCCGGAGTTTCCGCTTCGGATTCACTGCCCTCATCACGCTGCCGCGCCGCTTCCATCAGTAGAAATTCCCACGATCCACTGATGGTCTGCTCGGGTGGTTGGCTGAACTTCAGCAGGTCAAATTCCCCGCCGGTCAATGACAGCAGTTGATTGAATGCCTCCTCGCCCTTCCGGTCGGCACATTGCGCATGGATGATCTGGCCGTCCTTGACAAAAACTTTTCCATCGACCGATTCGGCCCGGATATGCAACACGACCGAGTGGCGTGCGAGACATTCCATCTGGAGCACATCCTGCAAGCCCACCTGCCGCAGCACGCCGCGAAAGCCGTCCTCGGGCTGGAACCGGGTCAATTCATGCAGAGTGGCATGGATGCTTTGCCATCCCCCATTGTCCTTTGGTTTCTCGATATACAACTCCGCGCCGCTGCTCAGGCAGGTCGCGCGGGTCTCCTCGCTCGCCGCGCCGGTGAGCACCACCTTGAGAAGATTGGGATATTTCCGCTGCAACAATCCGAGGAATTGAACGCCATCCACGACCGGCATGTGAATGTCGAACACCAGCAAATCGATCCGGCCCTCCTGCAAGATCCCCAGCGCCTTGCTGACGTCCGGCGCAGTGATCACCTCCCAGGTTTCCCCGGCGTAATGCGTCATCAGTTGCTGGAGGATTTCCAACAACGTCAAATCGTCATCCACGAACAGAATTCGTTTTTTCTTTTGCGCCATCTAAATTGCGGCCACCCCACCGCTGGATCACCCTGATTGAAACGGAAGAAATTCCTTCGCCTTAAGGAAAACAAACCGTGAATCTGCCCCCGCGCTTACGCCGTCGTCGGGACGGTCCTGCCGGCCGCCAGTCGAACCCATTGGTCGGTGTCCTGCAGGGCGCGTGTCAATGCCTGCGCCGCCCGTGAATCCGAAAGCCTTCCCAGGGCCTCCGCCGCGGCCTGTCGCACATCGCGATCCCAATCTCCCAGCGCCTCGACGAGCGCCTCGATGCCGGCGTTCTGACGCCGGCGCGCCGTGGTGTCGCTCGAAGGGGCCGGCGCCTCGCACTGTTTCGCGTTGGTGATGCGCTGGATCACCTCGCCTGCCGTGTGGCGCACCCAATAGTCGCGATCCGCCTGCAATGCCTTCAATGCCGGTATCGCCTGTTGCGCCGCGGCCGAAAATTTCCAATCGACGTCGATCCTTCCCAAAGCCGCGGCCGCGGCCTGCCGCACCGATGATTGGGCATCCGCCAGCGCCACCACGAGTTTTTCCACGGCCAGCTTGTCACGAATTTTCGCCAGCGCTTCCACCACCGCCTCGCGCACGTCGTGGTCCGGGTCCTGGAGCAGTTCGGTCAGCGGCAGCACCGCGGCCGGGTCCTTGATGCGCGCCAGCGCGTCGACCGCGCATTTACGGACGCTCCAATGCTCGTCCTTCAAAGCGGTTGCCAGCCGATCCACCGACGACGCATCGGCAACCTTCCCGAGGGTATTGGCCGCGGCAGCGCGCACGGTGGCGTCGCGATCCTTCAGAAGGACCAGAAGCGGGTCGAGCGCCTTGGGAGTTTTCACGTGGCCCAGGGCTTCGATCGCCGCCACGCGAACCGCCGGATCTTCATCCTTCAACGCGGCGATGAGCGGAATGACAATGCGTTCATCGGTGATGCTGCTCAATGCCTCCACCGCCAGCTGGCGATCGAGGCATTCTGTATCCTTGAGCACGGCCAGCAAGGGTTCGATCGCCGCCGCACCCATTGCGGCCGCCCGCAGGTAATCACCGAGCGCCACCGAACGTTGCACGCGTTGCGCATCGTTGTCGGGACGCCATCCGAATGTGTCCAGGGCCCGCGCCGCCCGCCGGCGCACCGCGACATTGCGGTCCTTCATCAGCGGCACCAGGGCATCGAGGCACTTGGGATCGCCAAATCGCTCGAGGGCATTGACCGCCATTTCACGAATCACCGGCTCGGCGTCCCGCAACGCATTCATCAAGGGTTGCAGGACCTGGTCGTCCTTCATCTGGGCCAGCGCCTTCACCACCGCCAGACGCACTTCCCGGTCCGAATCCGCGGCGGCTGTCAACAGCAGCTCCAGCGCGTTTCCGGATCCCTCGCGCCCCAGCTTTTCGACGGCTTGACGGCGCCCATCAGCCTTCTTGAACTTCAACTGCTGCTGGATCCACCAGTTATTAACGGCGTTGGACATGACGGACTGCGTTGAGCACGATGATCGAGGCGAATGGTTTAAGCCAGATGCGTGCCGGGGGGTGCCACTCAGCGCCGCCATCCTGGCCGTCCCGATTGCGGACATCGCGGGACATCCCGGGACAGTCATCGGCGCGCGCAGCTTTCTGTTGAGCGACGGCGGGAGCCCTGCCTAGACTCTGCCGCACCATGAACGCTGTCCCGACGCTCTTCCTTTCTTTCCCTCTAAGCCTGCTCTTCGCCCTCCTGATCGCGGGCGACGCAGCGGCCGCGGATCCGTTCGCGGAAAATGTCCGCACGACACCCTGGCAAAAACCCGCCGATGAACAGCAATCCTTCCATCTTCCTCCCGGGTTCGAGATTCAACTCGTCGCCGCGGAGCCGGACATCAACAAGCCTCTCAACCTCGCCTTCGACGCCGCGGGCCGCCTTTGGGTCACCACATCCACCGAATACCCCTACGCCGCGCCCACCAATCGGCCCGCCCACGATCGATTGATGATCTTCGAGGACTTCGGCCCCGACGGTCGCGCCCGCAAGGTGACCCAGTTCGCCGATGGGTTGAACATTCCCATCGGCATTTATCCTTTTTTGAGCCCCGGTTCCAGACGGGATCCTCAAAAACCGGGATCCGAAACCCTGACTTGGAAAGCCATCGTCTGGTCCATTCCCAACATCTGGCTTCTCGAAGACACCGACGGCGACGGAAAGGCGGACAAGCGGGAAATTCTCTACGGCCCATTCGATGTGACGCGGGACACGCATGGCAACCAAGCCAGTTTCCGGCGCGGTTACGACGGCTGGCTCTACTGCACCCACGGTTACAACAACGATTCCCATGTCAAAGGCCGCGACGGTCACCAAGTCGATCTCAATTCGGGGAACACCTACCGCATCCGCCTCGACGGCTCGCGCATCGAACATTACACGCACGGCCAGGTGAAT
>JBEEGQ010000318.1:0-8362 GCA_041166945.1 Verrucomicrobiota bacterium | reverse complement strand
ACCGCGCCCCAACGAACCGCGCGCCCAACGCCATTTACGTTTACCCTACCCACCATTAGTCGGAACCCGCGCTCAGGCACGTCGCAACCTCAAAAAATATGCCTCGAAATCCTAGTGGCATTGGGCGCAGACGCCTGCGCTACGTCGAACGCTTCGCCCGATGGACCATTCGTCATTCGTCATTCGTCATTCCCGCTCGTCACTCGTCACTCGTCACTCGTCACTTTGCCGGAATTTCCCTCCGCCATCCGCTACGGCGAGAGGCGGAGCAGGCCGAGTTCCCACGGGATTTCACCATAGGGTTTGCCGGCACGCCGTCCGTCGCGGACGCCCTGGTAAAGCAGGACGAGGTTTTCCGGATCAATTTCCATCCGCTGATCGGCGCCCGTGCGCAACATTTCGCCGTGGCTGAAAGAATCGCTCCATGGCGTGCCCGTGAATTGCACATTGCGCGGCGAGGCAAATGGTTTTTCCGCGCTGGCCGCCAGCGGCTCCCATTTGCCATCCAGCCGGTCGGCGGTGTAGGCCTTGTAATAGCGCCGGCCTCTTTCCCCAATGGCTTCGATGATCGTCAGGAACTGTTCCCTGCCCTTCAAGCCATAGGTGTGGCTCGCCTCGAAAATGTCACCGCGCAACACCACCTCCGGCCGGGTCCAGCCGTAAGGGAACTCTGCGAGCTTCGTTTCCGCGCGCCAGAATTTCCCATTGTTGGACGTGAAAAAAAGATGGGCCCGCGTGTCATCGCAAATCACCCAGAAATCGATCCAGCTCTCCACGTTGTCGGGATGAGCCGGATAAAGAAACGAGGGCCCCGTCCAGGAATGCGGCGCGGCGATGTTGGTGGAGGTCGAAAAAACCGGTTGCAACGCGACTTTGCGCGATTTGTCGTTTGCCTGGTAAATCATGTACCACTTGTGATGCGGCTCAAACCAGAACACTTGTGGCGCGCAGAAATAACCGTTCGTCGCTGGACGACCGATCCTCCCGGCAGCGCTTCCCTCCATGCCGCGATTCGTGGCGTGGGCCAGGGAGCCGTCCAGGATATGTCGCTCGCTCGCGGCCGCCATTGGCCAATCTGTGAAGGAGCAATATTCGATCTGGTGCGTGCTTCGAACGCTGCGGATCGTCGAAAAGAGGTGCCAGCGGCCGCCCGAAAAAACGATGGTCGGATCCTTGACGGAAAAGCACCGGTCATTGGTTCGTTCCGCCGGCGAGAGAACGGGGTCGCCGGCCCGCCACCGAAAGTCGCCGGTCAGGAACGGATCGGCGGCGCTCGAGATGGTGGCCGACGCAAAAGCCGTGAGGAGAAGGATCGATTTCATGCCCGGGAAAGGACCGCTTCAATCTGCCCATGAGGCTCCTCCGTGGGCACGAAAATTTCATTGGAGTTCTCGATCTCGAAAGCCGCCAGGTTTACCAGAAGACAATGCTGATTGGGCATGCAAAGGCGGATCAGATCGATCTCGGACACAGCCTCCAGCGCGGCCCCCGCCATGTCATGGAGAGTTGCCTGGACGGAGGCGCTATGGCGCGTCGCAAAAACTTTCAGCATCGCGTCGAGCGCCCGCCGGTTCGATTCCGCATAGTCCCCGGGAACGCTCGAAAATCGCCAGCCGGCTTTCATCCGGGTGGCGAGAATGCGATCCTTCGTTTCCGGCAGCGTCGTGAATTCATCACGGATGAACCCGGCGAATCCGGAACCTGTGGATTTGAGGATGAGCAAATCCTCGACCCCGGATTCGACGACGCACGCATCGCGTCCGCAGGCAGCCTCGGTGAATGGACGCGCGCGATTGCCCTCGGCGAAGGCATGGGAGTGGGGGTGTCCATCGACCATCAATCGAGTCCAGGGATGCTCGGCAAGCCGGACCGTCGCGCGGCTCACCTGTGGATAGCGCGATAGAAAATGGTTTCCGACCACGCATGCGAACCGTTCGATCTCGGAGCCCAACTGGTCTTTCGCCAGCGCGTAAACCGTGTTCTTCATCGTGTCGGTCGCCACCACGAGAGAATTGTCACCCGCCGTGTAGGTGGAATCGAAGTTGCCCTCAAGCATCACCGAAGCCTCAATTTCCTTGAGATCATGACGTGTGCCCTCGCGAGATACCTTGAGAAGCCGGACGCGAGCCTTGCCGTAGCGTTGGGAAATCAGTTTCATGCCGGTGAACGAGCCGCTACTCTGGCGGCGCGCGGTTGATAGCACACGCGAGAGTCGAAGTAAATTCCCGCCATGAACGAACGCCGATGGACCCTGGCCGAACTGAACGCGATGGATCGCGACGGGTTCTCGCGCGTCGTCGGACCGGTTTTCGAGTGTTCCGCCTGGATCGCCGGGATCGCCTGGGCACAACGGCCCTTCCCAACGCTCGATTCCCTTCACGCGGCGCTCTGCGCGGTCGTCAAGGAAGCCGGTGAGACCCGGCAAATCGATCTCATTCAGGCCCATCCCGATCTCGTGGGACGCGCGGCCGCGGCCGGAACCCTGACCGCCGCGTCCCAGCACGAACAATCAAGCGCGGGCCTTGATCGGCTGAACTCCACTGACACCGCCGCTTTCACGAAGTTCAATGCGGAGTATCGGGAGCGCTTCGGATTTCCGTTTGTCATCTGCGCGCGATTGAACAAAAAGGAGGCCATCCTCGCCGCGTTCCCAGTCCGGCTGCAAAACAATCGATCCGAGGAGATCCAAACCGCGCTGGGTGAAATCTCGAAAATAGCCCGGCTTCGCCTCGAGGACCTCGTCCGTTCATGAAAACGTCCATGCCGAAACTCAGCACGCATGTTCTCGATACGAGCCGGGGACGGCCGGCCGCCGCGGTGCGGATCGAATTGTGGGCGCTCGACGGCGCGCAACGCCGGCTTCTCAAGAAGGTCTCCACCAACGGCGACGGCCGCACCGATGCGCCCCTGCTCACCGGGGGCGAATTGCGGGCCGGGGAATACGAACTGGTTTTTTTCGTTGGCGACTATTTCGCCGGGGATGGCAGCGCCCCCGGGACAGGACGTTTTCTCGACCAGGTGCCGGTGCGCTTTTCGATTGCTGACGAATCGGCGTCGTACCATGTGCCGTTATTGGTTTCGCCATGGTCCTACACCACCTATCGGGGAAGCTGATTCAGCCATGCGCACCGATGCCGAACTTGCCGCCCAGGTGATGCAGCGCATCGATGCGCTGGCGGAAATCTCGGAGGTGCCGGGCGGGTTGACGCGCACGTATGGATCGCCATCGATGCATCGGGCCAACGAGGCAGTCTCCGGTTGGATGCGGGAAGCGGGGATGACAACGCGCGTCGATGCCATCGGCAATCTTTGCGGCCGTTACGAAGGAGCAAAGGGGGCCACGCAGACATTCCTTCTCGGATCGCACTTGGACACGGTGCGCGATGCGGGCCGCTTCGATGGGGCGCTCGGGGTCATCACGGCGATTGCCTGTGTTCAATGCTTCGCTGAAAATGGCCGGCGGCTGCCTTTCGCGATTGAGATTCTGGCATTCGCTGACGAGGAAGGAGTTCGATTTCACAGCACCTATCTCGGCAGCCGCGCCTTGTGCGGCGTGATCGGCGAAGCGGATCTGCAACGCACCGACCGTGACGGGGTGTGTCTGGAGGAGGCGATACGAAAGTTCGGAGGCGATCCGGCGGCGTTAAAAACCTGTCGCCGCGATCCGTCGGAGCTCCTGGGTTACGCGGAGGTGCACATTGAACAGGGACCTGTGCTCCAAGATCAGCAGCGCGCCCTGGGAGTTGTCTGGGCCATCGCCGGGCAGACCCGGCTTGAAGCCAGCTTTGCCGGCCGCGCCGCCCATGCGGGGACCACGCCGATGGGGTTGCGCGAGGACGCCCTGGTGGCGGCGGCGCGTTTCATTCGCGACGCTCAACTCATCGCGCGCCAGCATCCGGGCCTCGTCGTCACGGTGGGCCAAATCGAGGCGCATCCCGGTGCCAGCAACGTCATTCCCGGATTCGTCAAGCTCTCGGTCGATGTTCGACATCCGGAGGACGCCGTCCGTTGCGACGCGTGTGAATTGCTGGCCGTCACAGCGGCCTTCGGCGCCGCCCATGAGCGGGTGGAACTCGGATGGAACATCATCCAGGCCACGCGTTCGATCACCTGCTCGCCGGAACTGACGGCGTTGCTGACGGAATCGATCGGCGAAGGCAAGGCCACGATTTCCCTGTGCAGCGGCGCGGGTCATGACGCGGCGACCCTGGCCGCCATCACCCCGGTCGTGATGCTCTTCGTTCGCTGCAAGGATGGCATCAGCCATCACTGTGACGAATCGGTGCATGAATCGGATGTGGAGGCGGCGATCCGTGTGATGGGCGATTTTTTGCAACGGGTGGCGCAACGTCATGCCTGAGCTCGACATTGTCATCGGGGGCGGGCACGTCGTGACGGCCCGCGACGTGTTGCGGACGGACATCGGCATCCAGCAGGGACGCATCGTCACCTTTGGCGAAAATTTGGGCGATGCGAACATCGAGACGATTGATGCGGCCGGTCTCCACATTTTCCCGGGGGTCATCGACGCCCATGTTCACTTCAATGAACCCGGCCGCGATGATTGGGAGGGGCTGGAGACCGGCACGCGCGCGTTGGTGGCCGGTGGCGGAACCGTCTTTTTCGACATGCCGTTGAATTCGCACCCGCCCCTGCTCAACGTCGGGGCGTTCGATGCCAAGCGCGAGCGGGCGGCCAGGGCGGGCGCGGATTTTGCATTCTGGGGAGGGCTCACGCCCGATAACCTTGATGACCTCGAGGGGCTTGCCGACCGCGGCGTCATCGGGTTCAAGGCGTTCATGTGCGACAGCGGCATCGAGGAATTTCCCGCAGCCGACGATCAGACGTTATACGTCGGGATGAAAATCGCAGCGGAACTTGGATTGCCAGTGGCGGTGCATGCCGAGAGCGATGCCCTGACGCGTCAACTCACGACGGAGCGGCTTGCCCACGGTTTGACATCAATCCGTGACTGGCTGGAATCCCGTCCGATCGAAGCCGAGCTGCAGGCGATTCGACAGGCCCTCGTCATCGCTGCCGAATCGAAATGCAAACTGCATATCGTTCATATCAGCTGCGGGGAGGGAGTCGCCCTTGTGGCGGCCGCGCGGCAACGGGGTGTCGACGTCTCGTGCGAAACCTGCCCGCATTATCTCACCCTGACGGAGGACGACATTTTCGGACTGGGCGGTGTTGCGAAATGTTCCCCTCCATTGCGGCCCCAGATGGTGCAGGACGATTTGTGGTCCGAATTGCAGGCGGGACGCATCAACACCATTGGATCCGATCATTCGCCTTCACTGCCGGAGATGAAGGTCGGGGACGATTTCTTCAAAATCTGGGGCGGCATCGCGGGAGTCCAGCACACGCTGCCATTGCTGATTTCCGAAGGATACCACAAGCGCCAGCTCGACCTTTCGTCCATCGCGCGGCTCACGTCGCACAATGTGGCCATGCGATTCAATCTCGCCCCGGAGAAGGGCGGGATTAAAATCGGGGCGGAGGCCGATCTCGCATTCGTGGATCTGAACGCCGAGCATGAGGTGAAACGATGGGAATTGTTGAACCGTCATCCCATCAGTCCTTATGCGGGACGACGACTGCGCGGGCAGGTCATGCGCACGATGATATTTGGGCGGACCGTTTTTCTCGATGGGAAAATCGTTTCAACCGGCGGCGGTCGTCTGCTAAAACCCGCGCGCAACGCATGACACATCTCTTCGGCTCCACACGCAATATCGTGACGCAGCGTTACGCACTTCTCACTCCTCCCGGCTTCGTCACCGCTCCCCTGCCCGGTTGGAAAGAGGCCGCGTGCGTGGTGTTGATATCACCGGCGATGGGCGCTCAATTTTCACAAATGTTCGTCACCCTGACCCGGCGCGGCTCCGGCACCGGCAACACCGCGGGGGATGAGCTGTTCGCGATGGTGTTGAAAGGGGACTGCAAAGTGAGCATCAATAAACGTTCCCATCGCCTCGCGGAGGGCGGCTATGTGTTTATCCCGCCGGAATGCCGTTTCGATTTTGGGCAGGCCTCTGAAGGAACGCGGCTGCTCTTGTTCCAGAAACGATTTGTGCCGTTGCCCGGCGTGCCCAAGCCTGGTGTGGTCGTCGGCCAGGCTGCCGATCGGCCGGGGATGCCGTTCATGGGCGACCCGGATGCCCAGCTTCAGACTCTCCTTCCGGACGCGTTTGACTACGACCTGGCAATCAACATCTTCACCTTTCAACCCGGCACCACGCTCCCATTCGTCGAGACGCATATCATGGAGCATGGGCTGCTGATGCTGGCTGGGCAGGGCATTTACCGCTTGGATTCCGATTGGCACCCCGTGCAAGCCGGCGACGTCATCTGGATGGCGCCATACTGTCCGCAATGGTTCGTGGCGATGGGCAAAACGCCCGCGAGCTATATATATTACAAGGATATCAACCGGCCGCCCGGCGTGCAGAAGTCCGTTTAGATTCATAGCCACGAAAGAACGCAAGGAACGCAAAGAGAGGGGGGACGGCGACCGCTATTTGGGTCTGGGCTGAAGGGGGCCGGCGGAGGTGATGAGGCGAATGGATTTTGAGGCAGCTGGCGGATTGGATGGTTGGTGCAGGACAGGTTGGGAAAATGCCAATGGCGCGACCGCATGCGATGGGTGTGGCCGTGAAGGGGCATTGGCAGCGTGTCGGGCGACAAAATAGATGCCAAAACCGGCCAGGCACAAAAACAGCCTGAAGAACGTCATAGGATTGCGGGGCTTCTGATTATTGCCGGGCCATCCCCAAATGACCGGCAAAAGAGGGACAGCAAGAAGGGGCCGGGTGTTCAATCTGAGCGCGTGCGGGAGAATGGAACGACCCCCAGTATGAGTCTCGTCACCTCGCCTGCTACGTACTTGGCGGAGAGGCGACCGCCGAATTGCGCCCGCCTGGATGGGAGCGTTCGAGTCGATCCCCGGCCTCAGTTCAGGGCAGCCGTGGCGATTTCTGCAAGCGCGGCGTCCTTCTCGGGGCCTTTGATGAAATCGAGCGAGCGCATGAATCGGTCCCGGTCGGCGGCGGACGTCTGCTTGTCCGTGACAATCTTGACGATGAGCGCCGGCACTTTGGTGGAGCGAGAGCGCCATACAATGTCGCGGCCCGCCGGCGTGTTCCACTGGCCGCTCGCAGTTTCCAGCCATGCATCAAAGAACTTGTTCTCCTGTTGATCGGCGCCAATCCCGAGCGCTTCGAGATACCACCGGTCGCCCGGCGTGTATTGCGATGCAAGGATTGCCCACAGCTTCGGGGCTTCGGAGGAGGCGCTATGGCGAAGGGCAATGGCACATTCGCGTCGCACCTGCGGGGACTTGTCGCGGGCGAGGGTTCGGACCAGGGGGGTCAGATCCATTTTCGATGAACGCGCAATCCGTAGCGCGGTAATGCGGATGTCGGCGTCGCGATCCTTGATGGCAGACTCCAGGTGATTCAACCCATTGCCATCGATGCGTGCCAGCAGTTGAAGCGCGCGGGCGCGCAACCGGGGGTCCTTCCCCTTCCAGAGCGCGACCAATTTCTTCTCCGCCCCGGCCTGCATTTTGTGCAGGGCGGTCCACGCCAGGTACCGGGCCGACATGTTGGGCGATTGCAGCGCGGCGACACAGCCGGCGGCGCTTCGAAAATCAAATTTCGGCGGAGAATATTTTTTACCAGCGGGCGCAACGCGATAGATGCGGCCCGTCATGCTTTCCAGGATCCGATCCGCCATGTTGTGCCCGCCGACGGCGGCATCGTGCCAATCCGCGATCAGCAACGAACCGTCCGGAGCGACGCAGACATCCGCGGGGCGATACCATGAGTCCGGGCTCGTGAGAACATCGACGGTCGTGGCCTTGTAACCGGCGCCATCATTTTGCACCGGGTAGGCGCGGACAACGCGGGGCCCTGCGTCGCAATGGATCACCTGATTGCGGAAGACCTCGGGGAGCAAGGTGCCCTCGTAAACCGTGATGCCGGTCGGCGATCCATTTCCGGTATGGAGCAGGTTGGGGACGACACCGGGATCTTGCTGGTACCAGTGGTAGGGAGATTTTTCCTCGTCCTTCACACCCTTGGCCTGCGCCTTCTTCCAATTAACGCCCCAATTCGCCCCATTCATCTCGTCGGTGTAACCGAAATTCCCGAATTCCATGACATAGTTGATGCGCACGCCGCGATTGCCATCGTCGTCATTATCGGACTGCCAGACCGTGCCGAAGGAATCGACGGCCGCCTCGTAATTGTTGCGGAAATTGTGCCCGAGAGTTTCCAGGTTGCTGCCATCGAGGTCGCACCGGAAGACCATTCCCTGCCGATAGGGTTTGCCCTTTGCTGTCACAGCATTGCCCGCC
>JBEEGQ010000317.1:0-15413 GCA_041166945.1 Verrucomicrobiota bacterium | reverse complement strand
CTTTGCATTGTTTTTCCTCGTCGTCATTCTCGGGCTGCTTATAGACATACGAATATCCGCCGTCATCGCTGCGGGTGAAATTATTCGGGGCGGTTTCGCGACAGAGATCACAGTCGATACACTGGTTATCGACGAAGAATTTTCCCGATACGTTGTCGGCGTATTTATTCGCAATGTCAGCCATAAGTCACAGGAGAGTTCAATGCGGGCGAATCTTGCGAGCGGCGGGTCAAAGATCAAGCCCCAAGTCTGCCGCGTTCCTGGCGCGCGGCATTTATGGCGCTTCAAGATGGATCGGTTGGGAGGCCTCGAGTTCTTTTAGCTGGCACGCGCCACGAACCGGAGCCCTGCATTGCGGGTCCCCCGAAGCGGCATGAATGCCTCGCTCCTTTTGGCCGCCGTCCGGCGGGAGCCATCGCTGATGGATCGGCTAAAAGGAATAGCCGACGCCGACGGTGACATGAACGCTTTGCCCCAGGTCGATGGTCGCTTTATGGCCGGCGACACTCTGGGAATAGTTCCCGAGACTTTCAAATTGGAGCCCGACGTGCGCGCTCCAGCGGGGATTGAATTGGTACCCGAGGCTGGCGCCGATAAAGCCGCCGACGAGAACGTCGCCATCGTTGCCCGAGGCGTGGCGCCGAATAGGGGTGGCGCCCGGGACACTCACCGTTTCGTTCCAGGAAAACTGGCTGCTCATCCCGCCGAGAGCCAAACCCCCGCTGATGGTCAGTTGAAGTTTTTCGGTCAGCTCGAACTCCGCGTACGGCCCCAGATGGCCCACAAAAAGATCCCCCGTGAATTCACGTGAACCGCGAACCTCCACTCCCGAGGTGGTCTGCACCGTGCGAAGCGGACTGTCGAAGAGCGTGAAGTTGGGTCCCGTGAAGGTGCCTCGAAACGGCGCGGGAGGCGGCGTGGTGCCCGGACGATAACCGAACGCGTCGATGATCCGTGACACCGTCGCGCGCGTTGCGCCGGAGTCTTCGATGCCGACGCTGGTCCAGCCCAGGGAGGCTTCGAGACCCCAATGATGCTGGTTTCTTTTTCCGAATGTGCCGAACTCGCGGTTGTAGACCAATTCCAAGCCGAGCTGCGGATCATCGCTGACATCCCGGCCGGGACCTTCCGCCCGCGAGAGGGTGCTGTGAAAAAGAATGTTGTTCCCGCTCACCTGGCTGGCGTTGTCATAACCCCAGAACCACGTTTCGGATCCCATGTTGCCGCTGCTGTCCACGCGCACATAACCGTCTTCGTAAAAATGTTCGAGCGCGCTCCCCGTGCCGCCTGGCGAACGTGCGGGCCTGTAGGTGCCAATGCCGCTGAACCGCGCGTCGATGTTGAAACCGATTCGTGTGTTCAGCGAAAGCCGGTTTTTGTTCGTGCTCACCAGTGCGTCGGCGTCCGCGCCAACTGCCGACATCGCGGGCGCAGCAAGGATCGACGCGAGGAGGCACGTCCGGTGATAGGAGCAGTTCCGCATAATGGTGGCTGTCAGGGTGCCTGGATGACTCGATAGAAACGCGAGCCCGTCACGGGCTTGCGATCCGTTTTCGGCGGGCCGTCGTCATACCACTGGGTACGGTTCGCGGTGGCGGGGACGGCGGGGGTCGCGGCTTTCCACGAACTCATGTCGTCGCTGTAGATTATCGTGTAAATGCGGCCCGGTATTGAGGTGAACTCAATGACGAGGCGCGGCTCTCCGGGGATGCGCGTATCCAGGAACGTCTGGTGAATGGCCACTCCCGCCCCGCCCTGGGCAGGCGTTTGAGGGACCGGAAGCGTCGGCTCCAAAATCAGCACCGGTGTGAACGGCAGGCGGTCGGGAACGTAATATTCGATGCGAAAAGTCGCGGACTGCCCGGGATTCAGCGGGCTGTTGAACTGGATGAAGTTCGTCCCCTGCAAAACGCCACTGGCGTTCCACACTCGGATGTTCGTGCGAAGATGCGTGACGAATATCCGGTGCGCCGCAATCGTGTTCGACGATTCATTCGAGATGGTCACCCGCTGCTCGAACAAGCCCGTCTGCGGATTGAATATGGCCGCCTCTTCGATCATGCCCAGCGGCGATGCGAGCACCGTGATGGTCACGGTGCCGGTCGCGGAAAGCCCCCGGCCGTCGTTGACGACATAATAAAAGCTATCTGTTCCCGTGAAGCCGGCCAGCGGCACATACCGGACGTTTCCGTTGGTGAGGATCGTATGCCCGTTGGCTGCCGTCGTCGCCGGGACGCGCTCAAATTCAATGACATCGCCATCCGGATCGGACGCGAGCGCCAGAAAACTGGAGAGCGGCAGATCCAGCGGCGTATTCCGAAGCGTCGTGAACGCCAGGTTGCCCGTCATCGGGGGATGATTTGGAAGCTTCACCGTGACCACCACCGTCGCAGTCGCCGTGGCGCCGTGGCCGTCGCTGATCGTGTAGGTGAACGTGTCAATGCCGACGAATCCAGGCGGCGGGGTGTAGAGGACGTTCGTGCCGACCAGGATGACGGTTCCACCCTGCGTCGAGCGCGTGGAGACAGAAATAATGGCCAGCAAGTCGCCGTCCGGGTCCGTATCGTTGGCGAGGAGTTGAGCGGCTGGAATTTGCAGGGGCTGATCGCGCAGCACTGAAACGAAATCGTTCATCGCAGTCGGAACGCCGTTCGGCCGTGCGACATTCACCGTGACCGTCGCTGTGGCGGTGCCGCCCTGGCCATCGCTGACGGTGTAAGTGAACGTGTCGATCCCCACAAATCCCGGCGGAGGGGTATAAACGATGTTGGTGCCGACGAGCAGGACGATGCCGCCGTTGACCGAGTTCGACGAGACCGTGATGATCACCAGCAGATCACCGTCCGGATCCGTGTCGTTGGCCAACAGAAGTGTTGCCGGGATGACGATCGGCTGGTCGCGGAGGGTGGCGACGTTGTCCGCGATGGCGTTCGGGACCTGGTTGAGCGGGGGGATCACACTCACTGTTACCGTGGTGGTCGCCGTGTCGCAGACTCCGTCCGTGATGGAATAGGTGAATGTGTCGAGCCCGACGAACCCGGGAGGCGGCGTGTAAGCCAGGGTGGCGCCGGCGATGAGCACCGTGCCGCCGCGGGTGGAGTTGGGACTGACACCCAGGATTTGCAACGGAGCGCCATTCGGACTGAGGTCATTCACCAGCAGGATGCTTGCGTTGGTGGACAACAGGGTGTCCTTCCGCGTGCGTAATGCATCCGGATTCGCCACCGGCGGCCGGCTGGATGGCGCGTGTGCTTCGATCACCAGCGTCTGGATTTGCGGGCCGGAATCGAGGATGACGGCGACAACAGCCCCGGGACCAGTCGGCAAAAATCCATCCCCGTGCGCGAGGGCATCTTCGATCATCAGCAGCGTGGGGATGCTGGGCGGAAAAAAAGCGGGGTCACGCGTGGGGATCGGGCCGCCGATGAAATGCCAAATCGCGCCCTGGACATCGAACGCGGTTCCCTGTTTGTGATTGAGGATGTAATTGACCATGTCCCAGTTCGTGTTTTGCAGGAAAGGGGGCAGGGGAGCTGTGCTGTCGAGGAGATGGGCAGTCAGAAGTGTTTCCACCGGCAGAGGAACAAAATAATCGATGCACCAGGCGAGGTAGCCGCCGTTCGTCACCGAGTAACCCGGGGCAACGTTCTCGAGATTGACATGATAAAAGGAGGCGGGCGCGCCGTCCGTGGCCATGAAGCGCGGTGGATTCGTGGCCTGTGCGCTCAGGGGAGGGAGCAGAAATGCCGGGCAGGCGGCGTGGGCCGGGCGCCCAATCGCCAGCAAAACCAATGGCACCACGAGCAGTGCCCGCAGCCGATGGAACAGCGGCGCGGTGCAGGGTTTCACTCTGAGTGCAGTCATTCGGATACGTTTCCTCCGTAAAAGGATCCCCACAATCGCGCGAGGTACGCCGCGGGCGGCCGGAGAAAATACGGTGCCACGAGCCGGAGGAACTTCACGGACCAAAAGCCGCGGGGATGCGCCCGTTCCCCACAGGAGGCGCGCGGGTGCGAGGCGCTGAAGAATATCGGAGGCGAGCGTCGCTGTGCGATGAAGGCTGGCTGAATCCGCGGGGGCGGATCGGTGAGCATCCATGCTTCGACGACCGCGACATCCATGTCGCTGGCGTGCATTGTGGAACGAAAAACGAGATGCCCGGCCCGGGCTGAGGCCCGGAGGAGTATCGGAACGCGCCTACTCATTGCCACCGCCTCCACAAAGTCAAGCCCTGCGCACGTAGTGTGTGCTATATCGCCGGCTTCCAGTCGGCAGGCGTTTGGTAATTCTGGCGCAAAAGGCAACTCCCGGCGCGTGCGGATTGGTAATTTCGAGATACAGCAGACTGGAAGTCTGCGCCACGGTGGCGGATTACCTGGAGGCTTGTTCCAACGCATCGAGCACAATCGACGGCGTCAGTAATTCAGGAAGGACGATGGGCGGCTTTTCGGCGTCCTTCGGATAAACCAAAACGAGCGGAACGCCCGCGCGACCGTGGCGTTGCAGTTCAGCAGCGATGGCCTTGCTCGTTCGCGTGAAATCAGCGAGCAATGTCACGGCGTCCAATTCCTTCAATCGTTTGCGCACGCTGTCGATTTCGATGCTGGTTTTTTTGTTGGCCTGGCAGTTCAGGCACCAGTCTGCGGTAAAATCGACGAACACCACGCGTCCTTTGGCCCGCGCGTTTTCCACGGCCTCCTGGCTCCAGGGTTTCCAGTCAATTTCGCCAGGCTTGGGCCTCGCGGCCTGGCCGGCTGCATCCGGCTCGGCGGGGGAACGCCATTGCAACTTATTTTCCAGCGCAAACACGTAGCCTCCGGCCAGCACGGCAACGGCCACGGCGACCGCGATTCCTTTTCGGCTGCCACCCCGCTGGACAAACTGTCCCAGGATCCAGACGGCGACCGCCACCGACACGAGGAACAATCCCATCCACAGCGGGCCGCTGCTTCCGAAGTGCGGGGTCAGCAATGACAACATCCAGACAGCCGTCGCAAGAACGGGGAAACCCAGAGCCACTTTGAACCGTTCCATCCAGGTGCCGGGCTTGGGCAGGAACCGTCGCAATGGCGGGAAAAAACTCAGGGCCACATAGGGAAAGGCCAGGCCCGCGCCCACCATTGCGAATGTAAGGATGATGACCCAGGACGGTTGTGGAATGGCATAACCGATCGCCAGTCCGAGAAACGGCGCGGTGCAGGAGGTGCCCAGAATCACAGCGACGACTCCATTGAAGAACGCTCCCGGCAATCCCTCTTTTGAGGCGAGCTGGCTCGCCGCGCCCATGGCCCCGCTGCTGAGGGTCACTTCAAAGACGCCAAACAGATTCAACGCCATCAGCGTGACGAGGGTGGTGATCGCCACGAGAAACTGCGGGTTTTGGAATTGCATCCCCCAGCTCGCCGTGCCCTGCACCTGTTTCACGGCGATAATGATTCCCGCCAGCGCGTGAAAGGAGACCAGCACTCCCGCCCCGTAGGCAATGCCGAGCCATCGGACCCGGCTGGGTGACGACTGGCTCTGCTGAACGATCCCCAGGACTTTTAGCGCCAGCACCGGCAGCACGCATGGCATCAAGTTCAGGATCAATCCCCCCAGAAATGCGGAGGCGAGCAATGTCAGGAGCGATTTTTTCGGCGGAACGAATTGGCCACTTTTCACGCCTCCCGACGGCATTTTTCCGCGAATCGGAATGCTCACCTCGTAAGCGCCCAACAATTTATTGGCGGCGCCCTTTTCGACGAGGACACCCGCAACCTGGACGGGCCATTCCTTGATTTTTTCGACCGTCTTGCGCAAACGAATCGCGCCGCCGGAATTTTTCAACGACTCCGTTGCCGCCTTGACGGTGTAAGTCTCGGCGACGTATGGAAAAAAATCAGCGTCCTGAGTCGAGGGCGCTGCGTTCCAATCGATGAGCATCGTTCGTGAGTCATCGTTGGTGGCGGGCTCGAACGTAGCGCGCGCGTCCAGGTCGGGTTTGGAAACCGGAACTTTCGCCCTCCATGAATCGATGAAGGCCGCGTGCTGCGAGGGCTTCGATGGCCCGACAACAACGGTGGCTGCCACGGGACCGCTGCCGGGCACGCAAAGTTTCTCGCATTCGAGCCAGGAGACTTTTGCCTTCAATTCGAGGGAGCCCGCGGGGAGGTTCGAAGCTAGCGTGAGCGGCACCAGCAGCACCACTTCGGTGTGGTAAACGAATGAGAAAAAGCCTGCGTCCTCCATTTTCTCAGGCAGCGGCCATTGGATGGCGCCCGCGGTGATTCCGGCCGGCAACTCCCACACAATCCTCGTCGCATCGCCGGAATCGCCGCCATTCCGCCAATAGGTATGCCAGCCGGCCTTCATCTGGAGGTGGATGCCGGCGGTAATCGTCTCGCCGGCCCCCGCGGTGTCATGAGAGAGCACGAGGCGCGCCTCGGTATTGGCCCCGTGAGCGAGCGGCGGCGCGAGAGCCACGGTGGCCGCGAGGAGCATGCGTGCGATGAATTGCATTTCGTTTAGATGACAGAAGCCTAGCGCGAATTGAATTCAATTCCCGTAAAGTGCCGGTAAAGAGTTTGCCCGCGCCCCGTCCCGCCGGTATAAGCCCGCGATGTCGACCCGTCCCGCCACCACATTCCGATGGCTGCGTTCGGGCGGTGAGGCTCTCCCGGCCATGCTCGCGGCCATCGATGCCGCCCGGGTTTCGGTCCGGCTGGAAATGTACATCTACACCGCCAGCCCGGTGGCCGATCGTTTTCGGGACGCGCTGGTACGGGCGGCGCGCCGGGGCGCAAGGGTGCGCGTTTTGCTCGACGCGGTCGGCTCGTTTGTTCTCCCGGAAAGTTATTGGGACGATTTCAAGGAGGCCGGCGGCGAATTCCGGTGGTTTAACCCAATCTCATTCGGACGATTCCTGTATCGCAATCATCGCAAGATCCTGGTTTGCGATGATGAACATGCCTTCGTGGGCGGCCTGAACATCGCCCCCGAATACGAGGGAGACGGCGTGACGAGCGGATGGCGCGATTTGGGAATGGCGGCGAAAGGATCGCTGGCCAGGGAACTGGCGGATGCCGTGGACGCCTCGTTCCGGCGCGCGGCAGGACCGCATCATCGGTTGCAGCGACTTCGGAAGTCGACGGCTCGCGTCACGGCGTCGGCTGAAAGCTGGCGGCTGTTGCTGAGCGGCCCCGGCCGGGGGCATAACTTTCTCAAGCGCACCCTCGCCGACGATTTGGCCACCGCCCGCGACGTGCGGCTGGTGAGCGCCTATTTCCTGCCCACGTGGCGGCTGCGCCGTGAATTGGAATCGGTGACGCGACGAGGCGGCCGGGTGCAACTGGTGCTCGCGGGCAAATCGGACGTCGGCCTTTCCCTGCGCGCGAGCCATCGGCTTTACACCGGGCTGATGAAGCGGGGCATCGAGATCCACGAGTATCAACCGCAAATCCTTCACGCGAAACTTTTCGTGATCGACGATCATGCCTACGTGGGATCGGCGAACCTGGATGCGCGTAGTCTCAACATCAATTATGAGTTGCTCGTGCGCGTTTCCGAACCCGCTGTCGTGAAGGAGGCACGGGATTTATTCGGTGAAATTCTCGGGCAATCGCGGCGCGTCGACCTCCCGGCCTGGCGCCAATCCCGTTCATTGTGGACAAAATGGCTCGAGAGCTGGTCCTACTTCGTGCTCGCTCGCCTGGACCCTTACCTGGCACGGCTGAGCCTGGGCCGCAGAAAATCCTGACAAAAGCGCCTTGCCGCAGGGGGGCATTCCCAACACGCGGTTTGGCTTTCGCACAAGTCCGCAAAGACACTGACAAGGTTATCCGCAAAATTCCTGCTTTCCTCCGGCCCGCTTCTTGGTTAACAACAGCGCGATGTCGATTGAAAAAATCATCGTGCTGGAAGATGACCTGGTTGTTCGCAAGACGCTGGAGCAGCAACTGCGATACCGCCGGTATGACGTTGCCAGCGCCGAGAACATCGCCGCCGCCGTCGAACTTCTCGGGAAGGACAATTTCGATCTGATGATCGTCGATGTGAAACTCCCCGATGGCGACGGCATCGAATTGCTCAAGCAGATCAACGCGCGTCCCACCAAGCCTCTTGTCGTCATGATCTCCAGTCATGGCACCGTGGACATGGCTGTCGAGTGCATGAGCAACGGGGCGTTTACTTTTCTCACCAAACCGCTTTCCGCGGAGCACCTGGCGGTCACATTGAAAAAGGCGGAGGAACATTCGCAATTGGTGAAGGTGTCGCAATACCTGAGCCAGGGCGACGAGGAGGAGGGCTTCGAGTTGCTCGGCACCAGCGGCGCCATGGACCAGGTGCGCGCCCTCGTCCGGAAGGTCGCCCGCACCCACGCCACGGTCCTCATCCAGGGCGAAAGCGGCACGGGCAAGGAATTGGTGGCGCGCGCCCTTTACCGCCAGAGCCCGCGCGCCGGCGCTCCCTTCATCAAGCTGAACTGTGCGGCCATCCCCGAGACGCTCATCGAAAGCGAATTCTTCGGACACGAAAAGGGCGCCTTCACCAACGCCATGTCCAAGCGGGAGGGCCGTTTCGAGCTCGCTCACACCGGCACGATCCTGCTCGACGAGATCAGCGAGATTTCGCCCACCGTCCAGGCCAAGCTCTTGCGGGTGCTCCAGGAGCGCGAATTCGAGCGCGTCGGCGGCAATCGCACCATCCGCGTCGATGTGCGCGTCATCGCCACCACCAACCGCGATCTCGAGGAGAGCGTGGCCACGAAGGGTTTTCGCCAGGACCTTTATTTCCGGCTGAACGTGGTGCCCATCAACCTGCCGCCCCTGCGCGAACATCCCGAGGACATCCCGCTTCTGGCCGAGACATTCTGCAAACGATTTGCCCGCAAACATGGCGTGGATATCCGTGGGTTGAGCGCTGCCTGTCTCAAGGCGCTCACGCAACATTCGTGGCCCGGGAACGTGCGCGAGCTCCAAAACGTGATCGAACGCGCGGTCATTCTCAGCAACGAAAGCGGCGCCCTCGAACCGGCGCATCTGGGCGTCATTCGTCGCGATGTGGCTCCCGCCAATTCCGACAGCGCCGAAGGCATGCTCTCCGGGAACGGTGAACTGCTTTCGCTGGTGGAATCCGAGAAACGCCAGATCCTCGCCACGATCAAGCGTTGCCAGGGCAATCGCACACACGCCGCCCGCATGCTTGAGATCAGCGTCCGCACCCTCCGCAACAAGCTTCGCGAATACAACTACGACGACGCCGGGGATCCGGCAACGGAAGCCGAGGACGCCGTCGCCTGATCGCTGCGGCGCATCCCGCTCGATCCTCCACTGCCTCATTCCCGGGATCCTAACACCTGGGAAACGCCGGAAGTTCCCCAGTCCGTGTCCCGCAAACATCCGCCCCCCGCCGCTCGTTGTACATAAACGGGACACACGCCGCGCGACGTTGAGACGGCTTTTTCGCGACCGCGTGCGGCTTGGATAAAAATGTGTCCGTCCTGATCCGCGCCGTTCTTAATCAGGACAGCAGTTTTCGCAGTTCCACTTCCCTCCTCCGTCGATTCGGCCCTGTGTTTCCAACTGTTTTCTCAAGCTGGCAGACCCTGTGCTAAAGGGTCCATGCGGTCAGAAACAGGACGCGAAGTCTGGACATGGAATGTGGGTCCGCCGGGTATCAGACCCGGAAATGCTTCGCTGACCGAAGTGAAGAAATTATGGTAACGCAAACTCGAAGCCGCGGCCGGCGCGCCACTGGACGGCCTTCAACAAACCGCGCCGCGGAACAGCGGACATCGCGGGCCCCGAGCGCCACGGAAACGCCGCGACCGGCAGTTCCCGCTTCCACCTCCGCTGCCGCGCGTGACGCCGCGCCCGAAGCGAAGCGTGTCCGCGAGTGGCCTGCCCCCCGACAGCTTCGTCCCGGCAGTCCCACCGAAGCCGCCCTCGTCGAACAATATGTCCCTCTCGTCAAGAGCGTCGTCGGACGCCTCGCGATGACCCTGCCGCCCCATGTCGATGGCGAGGATCTTTACAGCGCGGGCCTCTCGGGCTTGCTCAACGCCATCCGCAAATACAATCCCCGCGCCGGCACCGCATTCGAAACCTACGCGCGCCTCCGGATTCGGGGCGCTGTCTTTGACGAGCTGCGCCGCATGGATTGGGTGCCCCGGTCCGTTCACACCAAGGCCCGCAAGGTGCAGGCGGCGATGCATGCGATTGAACAAAAGAAGGGCCGCGCCGCCACCGATCAGGAAATGGCCGCATCGCTCAAGGTGCCGCTCAAGGAATACCGCCAATGGCTCGAGGAGATTCGCCCTGCCACCTTCATCTGCCTCGACGCCGCGTTTAACAACAGCGAATTCGATGACGGCTCATCGCAGTATGAGAGTCTTGCCGATCATCGTCAGGAGAATCCCCTCGATGGCACGTTCCGGCGCGAAGTCGCGCAGTTCATCGCGGAGCGGCTCAAGGCCCTGCCCGAGATGCAGCGCAAGGTGCTCGCCCTTTATTATTTCGAGGACATGCGCCTTCGCGAGATCGCGGAATCCTTCGATCTCACCGAGTCGCGCATCTGCCAAATCCACGCCCAGGCCATCCTGGCGATCAAATCGCAGCTGACAAAGTTTGATCCCCTTTTCGCCTGATTCATGCCGATGAATCCCAGCCAACCCAGTCGTCACGCAATGGAAATCGCATCGCCCCAGGCGCCGCGTTTCCAGTGTGCGCCCGCGACGCCAGCCCAATCACGGACCGATGCTCCGCCCTCTTCAACAGCTCATTGACGCGCTTCGTCAGGAACTCCAGCAGCAGGGCGAGTTGCTGGCCCGCCTGGAGGAGATGGGCCCGTTGGCGCTCCAGTTGGCGGGCGCCGAGGCCGGCTCCCCTGTGCAATCCCAGGCCGCGGATTTGCTGGCCGCCCAACAGGAGCGCGAGCGGTTGCAACTGCAACTGGCCTGGGCCGCCGGCCAGCCTGGCGCCTGCTCCTTTGATGAATTGATCCCCGTTTTGCCTCCCAATTATCGGCCGCTCCTCAGCGCGTTGGTCGAGGAAACTGATTCGCTGCGGTGCCGGGTCAGCCTGCGGTTGCGCGAGGATCTTTGCTGGCTGGATCGCGCCTGCGAAATCAGCCACCGCACCCTCGGAGCCATTGCCTTTCCAGCGGCCGCCGCCGCCCAGGACCATCTTTCCCTCCGTCTCACTGCCTGAATCTTAACTACCACACCCTATGCTCATCCTCTCGCGCAAGATAAACGAGTGCATCGTCATTGACGGTCACATCGTCGTGAAAATCCTGCGCATCGATCGCGACACCGTTAAACTGGGCATCCAGGCGCCGCCGGAATTGCCGGTGCACCGGCAGGAAATTTACGATGCCATCCAGCGCGGCAAACAGCAGTCGCCGCATAACGCGACCCCCGGCCTGGCAGCCAAGGCGCCCCTGGCGCACGTCACGCCAATGACCGGACGGACGCAGGGTGCTGATCCCGCGGCTGGATCGAACGGCGTCGCCGGACCGAAATAACCCCTTTTGCGGAAACCCGACCTCTGCACTTTCCATTGCCCTCCTCCCACCTCGAAGGATCCATTCCTAGTCGGAGACCTCTTCCACCAACGCGGCTGCCGGACGCGCGCGCCTCATCGATTTCAGCTCCGGCAACAGCAACGCGCTCCCGGCCAGGATCAGGCCGCAACTGAACACGGCCAGCGTGCCGACCGACACCCGGCCGGCCAGTGTAAACGCCATCGCCGCCGCGAACACCCCGCGCACCCCCGTCAGAAATGTGTGCACGGACATGTAATCCGCCACGCGCTCGGGCGGCGCGAATTTCGTCACCCATAAACTCCAGGCCACATCGCCGCCCGCATTGGATATTCCATAAACGATGGCGCCCGTCACAAGACCCCAGGCCGAGTTGCTCAGGAAAAAAGTCAGGATTCCAATCGCAAAACCGAGGTTCAGCGTCACCCGCAACGCGAAGAAATTCATCCGGTCAAAGAGGTGTCCCCATACCGGGCTCAACACCAGGCGCGCCAGGTTCGGAATCACCCCCGTCAGCAGCGCGATAGTCGCCACGCCAACGACCTGGCCGGGATGATATTTTTCGTTCGCAAGATACTCGACGCGCAGCGGCAGCATCATCAGGTTCGCAAATCCCATCAGCATCCAGCAAATCAGCGTGCGTTGAAACAGCTTGTCCTCGCGCGCGAACCGCAGGGCGCGGAAGGGATGCGCTCCGCCGTCGTTGTGAAGCGGCTGAGTCGGGCAGCGGGCAAGACAGAAGGCGGCAAACCCCAGCGCGCCGGCGAATACCAGCAGCACCCAGCGGAAGGCTTCGATCCGATGGCCCAGGAGGTTCCCCGCCAGATGACTGAACAGCGCCGCCATCGCAATCCGGATCATCACCGTCCGGGAGAACAGCCGGCCGCGTTGATTCTCGGGATAATTATCCTGGTACATCTGGGTCAGCAACGGAATGATGCCCGCCGAAGAGGCCATCGCAATGACGCTGCCCGCAACAAAAACGGGGAGGACGGGAAACGCGGCGATGACGACGAAGCTGACGGCGCCGGCGGCGAGGATGCGCGATGCCGCGACGCTGGCATTCCAGCGCCCCCGGGCGACCACCGCCACGACGAGCGGAGAGAGGAGCAACCCGAGGCTTCCGGCCCCGGCGACGATTGCCTTTGAAGTTCCGTTCGCGTCAAACCACCGGACCGCGATGGTCAGCAGGAACGTGCTCCCCGCTGTCTCGAGGATGCCCGCCGTTCCAGCGCGCCACAGTTCGTGAACGTAGGTGCTGCGGGTCCGCGACGCATCGGGCATGAGGGATCCGGAGAGGCGATTACTCAAAGGTCTTCGACATCGCCCGTATCCGGCGGTAGATCGGCGCATTCGTGCGGACCCGGCTTTTGACATCCAGAAAAATTTTCTTCGCTTCCACCGGCTCGGTCCCGGCGATCATGACGACGTAATCGAGTTCAATCCAGGCCTTGCGCGGGTCCTGGAACTTGGGGGCCTTGCCGTAGGCGTCGAGAAAGTCCCTGACACCGGCAGCCCCTTTCTGGCGGGCCTGCGCATATTTTTGCTCGAGTTGGTACGGCAGGCCCGGGAGGTCGGATTCCTGGATGTCCGCACCGTCCGCGGCCCGTTTGTTGACCTCCTGATCCTGGTTGGTCTTGTCCCAATACTCAAAAAGTTTCCAGCCGCCGACACACACCGCCAGGATGACGAGGATGGTGATGAGTAATTTCATTTTTCTTGAACGCGTTGAATGCGGGCACCGAGGCTCCGCAGCTTTTGATCGATCTTTTCGTAGCCGCGATCCAGGTGATAAATGCGATTCACATGGGTCGAGCCTCGCGCGGCCAGCCCCGCGATCACCAGCGCGGCCGAGGCCCGCAAATCGCTCGCCATCACAGGCGCCCCGCTCAATGGCCGGCCTCCCTTCACAATCGCGCTGGGGCCTTCGATGGAGATTTCCGCACCCAGCCGCGCCAGCTCCGAGACATGCATGAAACGCGATTCAAAAATGCGTTCCGATATGATGCTCAACCCCGGCGTCACGGCCATCAGCACCATCATCTGCGCCTGCACATCCGTCGGAAATCCGGCGTAAGGCTGGGTCGTGATATCCACAGGCTTGAGGGTGCCGTTGCGCCGAACCTTGAGGGTGAAACCTTTTCGCTCGATCTGCACCCCGGCATCCTTGAGCTTGTCGAGAACCGCGCTCATGTGGTCGGGACGCGCCCCGCGAATTGTTATTTCCCCATTCGTCACCGCCGCCGCAATCGCGAAGGTAGCGGCCTCGATTCGATCGGGAATGACCTCGTGTTCGGCCCCATGCAATTCCTTGACGCCGGTGATGGTGATTGTCGGGCTGCCGGCGCCCACAATCTGCGCTCCCATGGCATTGAGAAAAAAAGCCAGGTCGACCACTTCGGGTTCACACGCCGCGCTCTCGATGGTCGTCACCCCGTCGGCGAGCACTGCGGCCATCATGACATTCGCCGTGCCCAGCACCGTCGGGCCGGCGCGTCCGCCCAGAAAAATATCAGAGCCGATCAGGCGCTTGGTCCTGGCGTCGACGTAACCATTTTCAACCGTCAACTTCGCGCCAAGCGCCTCCATGCCTTTCAGGTGAAGATCAATGGGCCGCGTCCCAATCACACAGCCACCGGGCAGCGAAACCCGCGCGTGATGAAGCCGTCCCAGCAAGGGGCCCAGGATGCAAATCGAGCCGCGCATCTTCCGGATTAACTCGTAGTCTCCGAACGGTTTGACCTTGGCGGCCTGGACGGTCACCACGTCGCCGTCGACGATCACCTTTGCGCCGAGCGACACGAGGATGCGGGCCATGAACTGCACATCGCTCAGTTCGGGCACGCGGCGGATCACGCACTTCTCACCCGTCAGCAAGGTGGCCGCCATCAGGGGCAACACGGCATTTTTCGCACCGCTGATGGTGACTTCGCCGTGCAGCGGCGCGCCGCCTTTGATCAAAAGACTATCCATGATATCAACGATTTGACTCGCGCATCCAGCGCGCCTGCCCACCGTAAAAGCTTTTGCACGAATCGATCAAGCCCCGCGATGGCCTCTCCAAATCCGGGCGCGTCCCGAGTAATCCTTCTCGATGGCGTCCGTGCGCCAGCCTTCGCGCTCAAATAACAGTTGAACGGGCGTCTCCTGGTCATCGCCGAATTCCACAAGCAAGCAACCCTCGCCGTTCAGCCAGCGACCGCTCTCCGCCGCCAGCTTTCGATAAAAATCGAGGCCGTCTGCGCCGCCATCAAGGGCGAGGCGCGGATCGTGATCGCGAACCTCGGGATCGAGAGTCCCGATTTCGTCCGCCGGGATGTACGGCGGATTGGACACGATGAGATCAAAGCGGAGTTCTCCCGGGAGCGACGCGAAGGCGTCCCCATGATGAAACAGAACGCGGTTTCCGAGTTGATGGCGTTCCGCGTTTCGCCGCGCCAACGCCAGCGCCGATTCTGAAATATCGAGTGCGTGAACGACAGCGCCCGACTGCGCCGCCATGGCAATCGCCAGGCAGCCGCTGCCCGTGCCGAAGTCCAGCGCAACGGCTGTTTCGCTGCCGGGCTTTTTTAGGAATTTCAGAGCATGCTCGACGAGCAACTCTGTTTCCGGGCGCGGGATCAAGGCGTCCCCGCTCACTTCAAGTTCGAAGCCGCAAAACGATGTGGTTCCGACGATGTGCTGCAAGGGTTCGCGTTCTCCCCGGCGCTTGACGAATTGGCGCAGCCGATCCAGCTCCGATTCATTCAGTTTACGTTCGAAATCGAGATACAGCTTCATGCGCGGCAATTGCAACACATGCGCCAGCAACAGCTCGGTTTGGAGCCGCGGCGATTCCACCCCCCGTTTGTCGAGAAAATCGCTGCTGCGCTGAATGACTTCGAGCACCGTCA
>JBEEGQ010000316.1:0-6181 GCA_041166945.1 Verrucomicrobiota bacterium | reverse complement strand
ACCCATCCGTCGCGCACGCACCGTCGGGCCTCCTCTCCCCTCCCTGCCCAGTAACCGCCTAACAGAAACGCCTCCTCTCCCCTTCCTCTCCTCCATTTCGGAAATGGAGGAGAGGGTGCCCGAAGGGCGGGAGAGGAGGCATCCCTTCCGACGGGCGTTATGGGGCGCAATGCGCGCATACAGTCCGGGGAGTTCTCCCCTCCATTTCCGAAAGGGAGGAGAGGGTGTCGGAAGGGAAGCTCTCCGGGCTCACTCGCGGCCCAGGAAAGTGAAGTAAACAGCTCCAAGGATGCACGCAAACGCGGCGAGGTGGTTCCACCTGAGGCGTTCGCCCATGTAGAGAACCACGAAGGCGCTGAAGACGCAGAGGGTGATCACCTCCTGGAGGATTTTCAATTCTGTGATGGAGTAATTGGCGCTGCCCCATCGATTCGCCGGCACCATCAGGCAATACTCGAAAAAGGCGATCCCCCAACTGACAAGAATCGCCAGCCAAAGCCGCGACCCTTTAAACCGGAGATGCCCATACCACGCGAAGGTCATGAACACATTTGAAACAGCGAGCATCAGAAGAGGCAGCCAGCGGGTTTGCATGAGAGTGAGTAAAGGACTGTTGGTGTCCACCCTTTGGAGTGTTCCAAGCCGGAACCCCTATGCCGACATCCTAAAGGGTGGACACCCAACAGCTGATTGTCGGAAAATGCCTGAACCATGTCCAAAGTCGACAGATTCGCGACGTGATCCAAGGGCAATTATGAGGGGCCAGCAATTGCCTGTGGAAGGCGTACGGGAATTCCTTGAGCGGCAAGAAAGCGCTTCGCATCGCCCACTGTGTGTTCGCCGAAATGGAAAATGCTCGCGGCGAGAACCGCGTCGGCTCTCCCTGCAATCAACACATCAGCCAGGTGTTGAAGATTGCCGGCGCCCCCGCTGGCAACCACCGGAACGCCGACTGCCTCGCTGATGCGCCGCGTGATCACGAGATCAAAACCGGCTTTGGTTCCGTCGGCGTCGATGCTGTTGAGAACGATTTCACCGGCGCCCAACTCCACAGCCCGCTTCGCCCATGCGACGGCTTCCAAGCCGGTCGACTTCCGGCCGCCGTGCGAAAACACCTCCCAGCGATCGGGTCCCGTTTGCTTCGCATCGATCGAGACGACAATGCATTGGCTGCCGAATTTTTCCGCGCCGGCGCGGATGAGTTCCGGCGTCGCGAGCGCGGACGAATTGATGCTCACCTTGTCCGCGCCGGCTCGAAGCATGGTCTGCATGTCGGCCACGCTGCGGATGCCGCCGCCGACAGTGAGCGGCATGAAACACTGGTCGGCGGTGCGCTCGATGACATCGACGATCGTCCGGCGTTCGTGCGCGCTCGCGGTGATGTCGAAGAACACCATTTCGTCCGCACCCTGTTCATTGTAACGGACGGCCAACTCGACGGGATCGCCGACGTTTCGAAGTCCGCCGGTCTCGGCGCGGCCAAACTGGATGCCTCGCGTGACTTGGCCGTCGTGGACATCCAGGCACGGAATGACTCGTCTGGAAAGCATTGAACGGTTCAGTTCAGGCGAAACTTGTGCTTCAAGCGCACGCCGCGCGAATGAGGGGCCAGCGACTTGGTCCCGGATGTTTTCAACAGCGCGGAGGCGGGGCTGAACTTGCGGCCGTTGCGCTTGAACTGGCCTTTTGTGTAGAGCTGCACATTGATCGCGTTCATCGGGTCCTTGCCCGTAAACCGATAGCCCAGCGCCTCCACAGCCTCATAAATCTCCGGCTTCGTCAATGGACGCCCGCTGGTCGCCCGCACAATCGCCTCACGCAGCGAGATAAAATTTCTTGTCCCCCGTTTTCCAGCCTGCGGGGAGCGCGATCCCCGGGGCGAATCCAGCGAGAGCAGTGCGCGATTTATTTTTGCCAGTCGCTCTTCGAGATGTTTCTTTTCGCTGGTCAACTGCCGGTGCAGCTGCACGAAGCGGGCAATGGGATCGGCGCGCATATGACCCGGTTTATAGGGCGTTTGAACCCCGAAAACAAGCCAATAGAACCTGGGCCACAGCGGGATATTGCTTGAAACCTGCGGTGGCCGCTGTAGTGGTGTTTTGCCCGGCGCGAATAGAAACCCGCCCGGGTCGTCGAACGGCAGTTGTCGTGACGGAGTTGAATTGGAACCAGAAAGTGAATCGCATGAAACCCATCTATGTTCTGTTGTCAGGCTTGACACTCGCCACCCTGGCCGGCGGCTGCGCCTCCTCGGGCGTCAAAAATCCGTCCGGGGTCAACGTCACCGAGATGCGTCCCGATGAACGCGGCTTTGTCGCCGGCACAGGTGTGGAATCGCAGGACATCGTCGCCGTTACGGATAAAATGGCGCGCGGCCTTCTCGGGCTCGAACCGATCGCCACTGCCAAGACGCCGCCCTACATTGTGCTGGAACCCGTCGTGAACGAGACACGGTTTCCGATCAACAAGGATATTTTTCTCACCCGCATGCAAACCCAGCTGGCGTCCAAGTCGGGCGGCAGGATGCGTTTCCTGGCCCGGGATCGGCTCGCGGCCCTCCTCAAGGAACGCGATGCCAAACGCGCCGGACAATTCACAACGGACACCGATCCGAATATCCAGGAGTTCAAGGGCGCCGATTATTTGCTGACCGGAAAACTTCAGAGCCTCACCACCAAGACGGGCGCCGGCACCAGCGACTACGTGCTTTACACATTCCAACTGATCGACGCCCGCACCAGTGTGATCGTTTGGGCTGGCGATCACGAGATCAAGAAGCAGGGATTGGAAGACGCCGCCTACAGGTGAAACTTCCCTGGCTGAACTGATTCATCTGCTTTTCCCCTCCCCGTGAGACGTGCGATTTTTCCTCTGATCCTGGGGCTCGCGGCCTTTTGGCTGGCGGGTTGCGCCACGGAACGGACCGTGCCACTCAAGCTGACGGGCGACCCGATCGTCGACGGGGAGAATGCCATCACGAATGGCCCGGCACGCGACCGCGTGCTGTGGGAATATCGCACCGCGCTGGCGGCCATGAGGCGTGGCCAGTTTGATTTGGCAAAGCGGCATCTCGACGACGCCATCGCGCGCATCAGCAGCGTTTACGGAAAGGACGCCGCGGCCCGCAAGTCGCGCGGCACCTTCAGCGCCGAAGCCAAAAAAACCTTCCTGGGCGAACCGTACGAACGCGTCATGGCCTGGTATCTTCGCGCCATCCTGTATTGGAGGGACGGCGAGCCCGACAACGCGAGAGCCTGTTTTCGCAGCGGCCAGCTTGCGGATAGCGACACCGAAAACAAGGCGTGGGCGAGCGATTATGTGCTCCTCGATTATCTCGATGGCTATGTCACGGAAAAGCTGGGAGGGGATGGCGCCGATGCCATCAAGCGCGCCTCCCGGGCCGCGCAACAGTGGAAGCCGCCCACGTTCCGCACCAATGCCAATGTTTTGGTCTTCATCGATTACGGCTCGGGGCCCGCAAAGTTCGCCACAGGCTCCTATGCGGAGCAATTGCGGTTTCGTCCGCAGCCGTCGCACTCCCGAAACGCGTTGGCCCGGGCGGCGGGGACGACCGGCAAGGCGGTGCCCTACGATGACCTGCTTTTCCAGGCCACCACGCGCGGCGGACGCGTGATGGATCATGTGCTGGCCAACAAGGCTGTGTTCAAAAGTGCCACCGACACCTTCGGCAACGTGGCGCTCATCACGGGCGCGGCGCTGACCACTCATCGCGAGACGGAGGTCGCGGGGCTCGCGACGATGGGCGCCGGTTTGATCGGCAAAATTTTTTCAAGCGCGGCCAATCCGGCTGCGGACATTCGTGCCTGGGATAACCTGCCCCAGTTCCTGAGTTTCGTGGCGCTCGAACTGCCGCCGGGATCGCAAACTCTGACGGTGGATTTTTTGGATGATGCCGGGAGGATCCTTGGCGGACAAAGCCGGGTGGTGACCTTCGATGTTCCCGCGGGCGGCCGCGACAAGGTGATTTACGTGAGTGACAAATCCACAACCCCTCAATCGCAATGAAAACAATCGTTCATTCCCTATTGGCCCTCGCCGCGCTGACCGCGTTGTCGTCGGGCTGCAGTTCGCGCCATGAAACAGGCGCATTAACCCCGCAAAACACGACGAAGTTCGATGCGGAAAATCGCGAGAAGTTCGTCCTGCTCGATGCCGGCACGCAATATTCGGTCACGTGCTCGGGCCTCCAGGAAACGACGCTGGCCGATGGACGCTTGCAGGTCGTCGCGCGCGTTCGCAATCGCGAAAACCGCCGCGTGCAGGTGCAAATCAATTGCGAATTCAAGGATGCCCTCGGATTCCCCATCGATTCCACCCCTTTCCAGAATCTGATTTTGACGGAAAATGCCACCGAGGCGGTCTCGTTTTCGTCGGCCAATGAAAAGGCGAAAAACTACACGCTCCGTGTCCGGCAGGCGCGCTAATCGGCCCTCAATGAACCACCGGTGAAGCCGGCCGGACCGTTGCGACGCTGTGGCGCCGGATTTCAGCGAGATCGGATGGCGCGATCGACACCTCCCCCAGTGTGGTATCGGTGACGATCACCCGTTCACCGGCAGCCCTCACGCGGGATGCCCGCAACGATGAGCCATCCAGAAGTTGGACATCGAATTCGAAGGCCTGGTGCAGGACGGGATTTAAGACCAGCGCCACGACTCCGGCGCGATCCAGGTTATATTTTTTGCGCCCCAACAGCACCGAGCTCACCACCAGGGTCCGGCCGGTCACACTCTGGAAATCGCCCTCGAAGTAGTCGCCGTTTTTCATGAAAAGCCCCGGCCGTGTCCGGGCCAAATCCAAAACCGGCGCGCGTTTTGACGGTCGAAAAATCACCTGTGCAATGCGGGTGTTCTGAATCGAATAATCCGTTCGACCGGCAAACGTCACCGCGGTGGATGTATCGTCGGCCGAACGCACCTCCATGGCGAGAAAGCTGCCACCCCGCAACAGGATTCCGCGCGCCGGAAGGGCGTTGGTCGAGGGCTCGGTCCCGTCCTCGTCGGGTGACGCCGGCGTGTAATGATACGAGAGCGCACCGGACGGGACGGTTTCCAAAGGCTGACTGTCGCTGTTCCAGCCGAATCGGACGGATGCCACTCCTTCCCCAGCTTTGAAATCGATTTGAACGGGATATTTCCGCCCCGCGACCAGCAAAAGCTCCCCAGCCGGGGCCGGCTTGTTTTTCTCACGCGCCTTCCACGCCGACTTCTGAATCTCCGCGCCGAGCACCCAGAGCCGCGCCGATCCCTGGGCGTCCAGCAGAAACCGGTAATTCTCGGAGTACTTGGGCTCGACCTCGCCGGTCCAGCGAATCGCAAAATGATCCTTGTCGATGTCGGGCGAGGGCGATCCCAGTCCCCAAAAAAACTCGACGCGACTGTCCGGCCGCGCAAAACGGCACCGGCGGAAATCCTCATCCCCAAAATATTCGCCCAACAATCCACGCACGCTCAGCCCCACTTGATCGAACTTTCCGGACGCGGTTACAGTGTTGCTCGTGCCGGTGACCGCGAGGCCCGCGAGGATCCGGGGACGGTAATGTTCCGCGCCGTCAGGGAATGGTTCCGACGGGCAAAACAACCGGGCCTGGCCGAGTTTCTGCCACGCCACGCCATCCCTGGATCGAAAGGCAACCACTAAATTATCCCGGGTCTGGCGGGCGAGCCTCAGCCAGAGGGGAAGTTGGACGGCGCCAAAGTCGGAGTGTTGGACCGCGGCATGGGAGGCTTCGCGTGATTCCATTTGAAGCCGTCCTCCTTTAACCCCGAGCACCGCCAGTCCACCGCTGGCTTCCAGATTTTCCCGAAACATGATCCCGGCGAGCGAGCGGGGACCCGCCGATTGGTGCGTGAGTCTCGCGGTGAATTCGCCGTCCGCGCGCACAATGCGATAGGCGAAGTGGGCCATCTGTTGGCGGACCTCCTTTACCGAGCCGCCCGCGGCCCGCAAATCGAACGAGTTCTCCTTTTCAATCGAGCCACCTTGAACGTCGCCGATGTTTTCCGCCTGCCAGCCCCGCGGCAGACGGATTTCTGCCGTTTTGGGAACATTGAACCTGGCGAGCTGGACCTGGTCGATCGGGAAATGCCGCAGCCCGTCCAGGGTTTGGATCACGAGCTCGCCCGTCTTGGAGAAGCTGACCTCGCCCTCGAAGGTTTGA
>JBEEGQ010000315.1:0-26231 GCA_041166945.1 Verrucomicrobiota bacterium | reverse complement strand
AACCATCAGGACGCTGAAGACGAGCAACATTCCGAGCACCACGCCCACAACGAGCATGAGCAGCAGGGGGATGATGTCATTGTCCTTTCCCGACAAGGCGCCCGCTGCATCACCCAGCAGGCCCGCCATTGAAGGGAACACTTTCATGTCAAATGCAGTGTACAGGTTTGGGGATGCGCTTCAACACCAATTCCCGGGAAGTCACTCGGGCAATACCAGGACATCCTGCGGGCGAACGTGAACCGTGAGCGGCGCCCCGACTTTCCGAATCTCGAGCGGATTTTGCTCGAAGGCCTTGATCACCCGGCCGGGCGCGAACTCCAGCCCGTATTGCTCGATCTCCCCGAGATAACTCACATGCGCGATGTTCGTCGTGAGCTGGTTTACATCGCTGTCGCCGATATGAACCGCCTCCGGCCGGAATCCGACCTGAACCCGGTCCCCGGCGGACAGCGCGTTGGAAACCGATGCGCGAAGGCTGCCGGCGTCGGTTTGCAGCTCCAACAGGCCATTCGCCCGGGATGTCACCACCCCGGGAAGCCAGTTGGTTTCACCGATGAAATCCGCCACGAACCGGTTGGAGGGCGCGCGATAAACGCTGCGGGGATCGCCCACCTGCTCAATGATCCCGTCCCGCAACACCGCCATCCGGCTGGCCAGCGACAACGCCTCCTTTTGATCGTGCGTGACGTATATGGTGGTGATCCGGGTCTGGGCATGAATGCGCCGGATCTCCTCGCGCATCTCCAGGCGCAGCTTCGCGTCGAGATTGGAAAGCGGCTCATCCAGGAGCAGCACATCCGGCTTGATCACCAGCGCCCGGGCGAGCGCGATGCGCTGTTGCTGTCCGCCGGAAAGCTGGTTTGGCGTGCGCGTCGCATAGCTCTCCATTTTCACGATCTCCAACGCCTCGGACACGCGCTGTTTTTTGTCCACTGCGTTCACCGCCCGGACGTCGAGGCCATAGGCGACATTTTCAGCGACACTCAGGTGCGGCCACAGCGCATAATTTTGAAAGACCATCCCCGTGTTGCGGCGGTGCGGGGGGACCCCCTGCATCGGTTTGTCGCCAAAAAGCAGTTCGCCGCCATCCGGCTGATAAAACCCGGCAATGGTCCGCAACAATGTCGTCTTGCCGCAGCCGGATGGGCCCAGGAGAAAAAACAACTCGTGCGACTCGATGTCGAGCGAGATGTTTTTCAGCGCTGTGACGTCGCCGAATTTTTTGATCAGGTTCCGGATGACGACTCGCATAGTCTGCGGTATTTGGCGCGGGCCCACTTTTGCCACTCGATTTTGATACGGTTGCGAACAGCCGGATCCTTCCAGGGACCGGCAGCCAGCTGGAGCGTCTCGGGTTCGGTTAGCGGCATGCGGCCCAGCTCGGCGATGTCCGCCGCAGGACGGCCTCGTTTCACAATCGCCCGCCACGCGCGCTTCAGTTCCGCGTGGGTGTCCACAAACAGCGCCCCCACCAGCGCCGCCAGGACATCCCGGCGATCGCGTCCTAACTTCGCGTCGTAGGTGAAGCTTTGCTGAAGATCGAACGGGCTCAATTCGATGTGGCTGATCTCTTGATAGCGCCGATAAAAATCGGGCCGGATCGTCGAGCGCTCGAGCGGATGCCGCTGCGGGCCGTCCGGATGACCCAGCGGAAGATACCAAAGCTTCTGGCCGGGTTCGGACAGGACGAAGTCGATGAAATGTTCCGCCAGTTTCCGGTGCGGAGCGCCCTTCAGGATGCAGATGCCATCGGCGTTGATTGCGGTGAAATCGGAAGGCAGCGTGAACGCCATGTTGGATCGTCCAGCGACGCCGATTTGGCTGGCGCCGTAAAAATCGATGGCGAAAGCGTAGGCGGTTTCACCGAGCGTCACGTCCTTGGCGGTGGAGCTGGAGAGGCGATCGAACCCGCGGGCGTTGCCTCCGATTTGAGCGAGCCGGGTCCAGGCCCGCTCCCATCCATAGGCCTGGAGGAATGCCTCGAACATGACGTTCATGGTGCCGCTGTTGCGCGGATCGCCGATGCCGATCCAGCCCAGCAATCGCGGATCGGCCAAATCTTCCCAGCGCGTCACCTGCGGCAATCCCATGATGCGCTGCACCCGGAGATTTTGAAGAATGCCAAAGCTCGAAAGCGCGGCGCCGAACCATTGAAAATTGGCGTCGTAGAGTTCCATTCCGCCCAGCGTCCGCGGAATCGGATCGATCACCGCCGCCGGCGGATGATAGGGCGCGGCCAGTTTTTTGTCGGCGAGCAGATAATAGGGTTCCTGACCGCCGCCAAAAAACATGTCCATCCCGATGCCGTCCGGTTTGCTTTTGAATTCAGATTGGATGAACCGCAGCGCGTCCGAAGTGCCGCCGACATTGCGCCATTCGACCTCCGCCGGTTCGCCGAATTCCTTTTGATGCCACAGGGCGAAACCGCGCGAGAACTCGTAGCGTATCGCATCCACATGAGGCGTGATAATCACCACCTGGCGGGAGTCTGCGTCTGCCGAAAAACCGGTGGCCCCGCCGGAGAGGAGGAACAATGCGACGACCGCCTGGAGGCGGCGCAGGGGGCGGGCATTCATCATCGCGGGCGCAGATTAGAAACTGAGTCCTTGATGGACAATGCTGAAATGCGATTTCCGCAGGCCCTGGACAACCATTCCGATTCCCGCCACCGCCGCCCGGCGTCACTCGAAACGTTTTACAAACCATTTACGCTACCGGCATTCCCCGTGTAATACTCTGCCTCAATGAGAACATTGTTCGCCACCCGAGTTTTCCAATGGCTCCTGATGCTCTCGATGATGGGAGCGATTGGAGGGACCGGTTTCGCCGCAGCCGAAACGCCGCTGGTCCAAGCCATTCGATACGGGAATTGGGTTTTGGCCAGCCGGCTCGTCGAGGAAGGGGCCGCCATCCCCAATGGAGCCGCGGGTGAACAGGATCCATTGGGGATGCTCGCCAACCGCTGGTGGCCGGCCGAAACCTACCCGGAGCGGGTTCGCTTCCTGAATCTTTTGCTGGATCGCGGCGCCGATCCATTCGCCGTGGCGCTGACGGATTTTTATCCGCGTGGCGATCATTCGATGATCGATCACAGCCTGAATAATTCAGACCCGAGATTTGGCGACCTGTTGCTGACCAACCGTCCAAGCCCGGCCCGACGAACACCCGGCGGCAACACCGCGTTGCATCTGGCGGCGGAACGCGCGCGAACCAACAGCATCGCCGCGCTGCTGGCATCCGGGTTCAGTCCGGACCAGACCAACAATGACGGACTCACGGCGCTCCAATATGTCGTCGGGTCGGCGGCCCTGGGATCCTTTGTCCCGAATTCGCAGAGGCCGCCTGCATTCGAACGGCCATTGCAAAAAAAAGGCCGCTCGGGATCCGCGCTGGCGGACGTTGCCGAATTGCTTCTGGCCCACGCCGCCACCCTGGACATTTTCTCCGCCTCAGGAATGGGACTCACCAACCGGGTCATGGATTTATTGAAGAACAACCCGTCGGCGGCCAACCTGCGGGATGGATTGGGACGGACGCCATTGCATTATGCGGCACTGTCGCGGCAATCCAACGCCCTGGCGCTTTTGCTCGATGCGGGAGGCGATGGTTCCATTGCGACCCTTCGACCGGTCCCCGCAACGCGCACGCACGCGGAAATGCCTGCCGGATTTTCGGCACTCCACATGGCCTGTTCGAGGGAAAACGCGGAGGGCGTCCGGTTGCTCCTGAAGGCCGGCTGCCGCACGGATATGCGGGATGCCGACGGCAATACTCCATTGCATTTGTCCGCGCATTGGGGGGCCACGAACTGCGCCTGGCTTTTGATCGGTGCGCGCGCCGCGTTGAATCCTACGAATCAAGCCGGCAAAACACCGCTCCAGGTCGCCGTGGAATCGGGAGCATTTGATAATGTCGAGATGCTGTTGAAATCCGGAGCGCGCGCGGACGCCGTGCCGCGGGGCAACACGCTGATCCATGTGGCGGCGGACCAGGGGTCGCCGGACCGAAGCGCTTCTTGGGAGTCGCATCGGGGAGCGCAGACCATTCCCGTGTTGCTGCGAAACGGCATGAAGGTCGATTCGCGCGATGCCTCGGGCCGGACACCGCTGCACCGGGCGGTGACCTCATTGAATTGGAAGGCCATGAATCTGTTGCTGACCAATGGCGCCGATGTGAACGCTGCGGATGCGCAGGGGAACACCGCCTTGCATCAACTCGCCACCCTGGCTTTTGACATGGCGCCCTATGAGACCGATGCATGGAAAGCCCAGTTGCAGAGTACCAACGCGCGGCCAGCGGGCCAGCAGCAAGTGCGAATCGATGGCCAAACAAACAGCAGCGTCACCGCGTGGCTTCTTCAGCACGGCGCCAATCCGAACCTCACCAACCATGACGGACGCACAGCGCTGGAGTTGGCTTGTTGCAAGACCTGGGGTTATTGGGATCGCAAAACCGCCACCAACCGGATTGTGCTGCTCGTGAAAGCGGGCGCCACAGCAACTGTTTTAAATGACGAAGGAAAAAAGCTGCTTGAACAGATTCGTCATTCGCCCGAGCGGCAGCCCGAGTGATCCGTTGTTTTATGGCTCCTCTCCCGCCCTTCGGGCACCCTCTCCTCCATTTCGGAAATGGAGGAGAGGGATGGGGAGGGTGCGTTTCTGCTCGGCGGTTACTGGACAGGGGTGGGGAGAGGAGGCGTTTCTGTTCGGCGGTTGTTGGGCAGGGAGAAGGCAACCGTTCCATGTCGAGAAGCATGGCCCGGACTTGATATTGTCCGGAATGTGCGATTTACTTGTGCGCTCCCGTCATTTGCATGAGTTCACGTCGTTTTTGCTTTATCAGCCTTTGTGGCTTGCTCGTTCTGGGCGGCCTGCTCTGTGTTCCGGGCCCGGTCGGCGCCCAAACCACCAACGGCATCTAGCGAGAGGTGTATACAGGCATCGGCGGTGGAACCATTCCTGACCTGACCAATAACATCAATTTTCCATCCAACCCCGCCATCGAAAGCATCGAATCCGTTTTTGAAGGTCCCAGCGCCGGGGATTTTTATGGGACTCGGATGCGCGCGTTGCTGACGGCTCCGGTCACCGGTAATTATGTTTTCTGGATTGCGAGCGACGATCAAGGGCAGCTCTACCTGAGCACAGACGAGAATCCCGCGAACAGACGATTGATCTGCGCGGAACCGCAATGGGCCGGCGTGCGGGATTGGGATGGAAACCTGGAACGACGCACCAACGCGACATGGATCTTTCCGGCGATGAATCCCAATCTGCCGGCGAATCGATCCGATTACGCTTACGGCGCCATATCACTTGCCGCCGGCCAGCGTTATTACATCGAGGCATTGCACACTGAAGGGGGCGGCGGGGATAACATCGCGGTGGGCTGGCAGCTGGCGGGCGGCACGCAGGAACGGCCGATTCCGGGAAATCGGATGACGCCCTATGGTCTGGGACCGCCGCTGATTTCACAACAACCGGGCAGCTACGCCACCGTGGAAGGCGGTTCAGCCGCGTTCAACGTCCGGTTGCAACGCATGATTGGCTGCGTGTTTCAGTGGAAGCGGAATGGCACGAACATTCCCAACGCAACCAACGCGACCCTGAACCTTCCCGTGGTAACGCTCGCGGAAAACGGCCACACCTTTTCCTGTGCCGTCACCAATGCCTTTGGCGGCACCAATTCCAATGCCGCGACGTTGAGCGTTGCGGCAGATAGCACGCGGCCGACGATCAGCACGGTCGGCAATCTGGGCGAACTGCAGGTGATTTTTGTCAGCTTCTCCGAACCGATCGAGCCGGCTTCGGGAACCAACGCGGCCAATTATGCGATCAGTGGTGGGATTCAGGTGTTGCGCGCGGCGTTTGGCCCCGATTCGCGCACGATCCTGCTAACCACCTCCCCGCTCACCCCCGGCGTGACCTATACGCTCCTCATCAATAATGTGCGCGATCGCGCCACGGTGCCGAACGCCATTGTGCCCAACTCACAACGCACCTTTGCCGTCGTTATCAAGCCCATCGACATCAGCTATCTGACCCTGCCGCGCGAACCCGTCGGCCCCACCACCCGGCGTCACGGCGTCGTGCTCTCCGAGGTCATGTATCATCCCACCAACCGGCTGGATGGAAAGAACCTGGAATTCATCGAGCTCTATAATTCACAGGCGTGGTTCGAAGATATCGCAGGGTGGCGGATTTCGGGCGCGGTGGATTATTCGTTTCCATCCAACGCGATTATTCCGTCCCGGAGCTTTCTCATCGTGGCGTCTCAGCCCGCTGATTTTCGATCGGCTTACGGATTTACAAATGCCTCCGGGTTGTCGGCGTCGAACCTCGTGCTGGGTCCTTTCCTTGGATCCAACGGATTGCAGAATGGCTCCGGAACGCTCCGTTTGCGCAACCGGCGCGACGCCATTGTTTTCGAGATGACCTACTCCGGCAGTCCCCCTTTTCCCGCCGCGCCCGATGGCGGCGGGCATTCCCTCGTGCTGGGCCGGGCAAGTTACGGCGAACGCGATCCGCGCGCGTGGACGGCCAGCGACGCCGTCGGCGGCACTCCCGGCGCCGCCGATACGATCGGTGGAAACAGCTACCGCAACCTTGTCATCAATGAAATCCTCGCCCACACCGATCCGCCTCAACTCGATTACATCGAGCTGTTCAATTATGGCAGCACCTCGGTGAACCTGAACAACATGATCATCACCGATGATCCCACAACCAACAAATTTGTCCTGACGAGCGCCACGGTTCCCAACACCACACTCCCCCCGCGGGGATTCGTGACACTCACCGAGACGCAGCTGGGCTTTCGCCTGGATGCCGGCGGTGAAACACTTTTTCTCAAACATCCCAGCGGCCAGCGTGTGATTGATTCGATTCATTTCGACGCCCAGGAAAATGGGGTTTCCCTCGGACGCTACCCAGACGGCGCCGCCAGTTGGACCCGTCTGATGACTCCCACTCCCGGCACCAACAATGCCTCATTCAAATTCACTCCGGTGGTCATCAACGAAATCATGTACGATCCCGTCAGCGGCGACAGCGACGACGAGTATATCGAGCTCCATAACCAGGGCGGTTCGACCGTCAATGTCGGCGAATGGCACATTCGCGACGGCATCTCATTTAATATTCCCACTGACACCTTCATCAGCCCGGGGGCTTTTTTGGTGATCGCGAAAAATGCGGCGCATCTTCGCACCAATTATCCTGGTCTCTCCGCGTTGAACTGCATCGGGAATTTTTCGGGCACGCTGGGAAACGGCGGCGAACGTATCGAACTGAATTTTCCCGACACGATGGTGACCACGAATGAATTCGGACAGCTCAAGACCAATGTGATTCATATCGCGATCGACGAGGTTACTTACGGCACTGGCGGACGCTGGGGCAAATGGTCGGCCGGCGGCGGCAGCAGTCTCGAACTGCGCGATCCGCGGTCCGATCGCCGATTGGCGCCCAACTGGGCCGACAGCGATGAAGCGGCGAAAAGCCAGTGGGTCAATGTGGAAGCCACTGGTGTCATGGACAACGGCTGGGCGGATGCCTATCAGCTTCACGTCACCTTGATGGGCGCCGGTGAAGCGCTCATCGACAACGTCGAGGTCATTCCGTCCGGCGGCACCAACGTGATCGGAAACGGCACTTTTGAAAGCGGCACCGATGGCTGGATTTTCCAGGGGAACCATAACGAGACTGGCTGGGAATCCGGAGACGGTTACAACAGCCCGCGTTCGTTGCATCTTCGGGCGGCAGGGCGGGGCGATCCGGGTGCGAACCGGGTTCGGGCACAGCTGCCCTACACCTTGGCCCCCGGGACGACCGTCACGCTTCGCGCCAAGGTGCGATGGTTGCGGGGCAATCCCAATATCCTTTTGCGGTTGCGGGGTAACTGGCTGGAGGCGCCGGGTTACATGCTCACCGCCCGCAACCTCGGCACCCCGGGATTGCCCAACAGCCGTTTGGGTAACGCCGGTCCGGCGATCACCGAAGTCCGCCATGACCCGCCGCTGCCCGCGGCTGGTCAGCAACTCCTCGTGGTGGCGAAAATCCACGACCCCGACGGCCTGGCCTATCTCGCGTTGAATTATCGGGTGGACCCGGCGACCGCCTACACCGCGCTGGCGATGACCAACGACGGTTCCGGTCTTTTTTCGACGATCATCCCGGCTCAACCGGCCGACGCCTCAGTCGCCTTTTATATCCAGGCGATGGACAATTTCACGGCGCCGGCGACCAGCACCTTTCCTGGTGATGCCCCTGTTCACGAGTGCGTGGTGCGCTGGGGTGACACGGTGATCCCGGGCACGCTCGGCACCTACCGGCTCTGGCTGACACAGACCAACGTCTCCCGCTGGGCCAGCGAGGAAAAGATGAGCAACAAGCCCAAGGATTCAACGTTCATCTACGGCACCAACCGCGTGATCTATAACGCGGGCGCCTGGTTTCACGGCAGCCCGTATCATTCGCCGGGATACGACTCGCCGGTCGGCGCCATCTGCGATTACGACATGGGTTTCATGCGCGATGATCCGCTCCTGGGCGAAACGGACATCAACCTGTTCCTTCCTGGCAACGGGTGTTGCGACGGGACCGCGCAGGCGGAGATCCATGCGTATTGGCTGGGCGCACAATTTGGGTTGCCGTTTCTTTATTGCCGGCCGGTGTTCGTGTTCGTCAACGGCGCGAGGCGCGCCACGGTTTACAACGACATGCAGCAACCCAACGGCGATTTTATCGACCAATGGTTTCCCGACGACAATCAAGGGGAGCTGCACAAAATTCAGTTGGGATTTGAATTTGGCGATCTCGCGTACGGCGCGAGCGAGCCGGGTTACGGCGCGATCGGCGCCGATCTCAACCGTTACACCACGACGGGCGGCGCATTCAAACAGGCGCGCTACCGGGCGACGGTCCCTCAACGAAGCGCCTCGCCCAACGAGCAGAACAACTACTCCAATATCTTCGCCCTGGTGAATACCGTCCTCACCACCGCCCCCATCGGCAGCGACGCCTATACCACCACACTCACGGCTGCGACCGATGTCGAAGAGTGGTTCAAAGTCGACGTGACCCAGCATATTTACAATAACGTCGACAGCTTCTCCTACGGCGGCGGCCAAAATGCCTTTGCCTACAAACCCGATCGGGATCCGTGGAAATTGTTGCTTTGGGATGTCGACTTTGCGTTCGGTGGATCGCCGACCGACGGGAATCTTGCCGGCATCGGCGGCGCCGAACATGGGCCGCGCAACGATCATCCTCCATTTTCCCGGATTTACTGGCAGGCGCTGCTGGAGGCGGCCAATGGAATGCTGACCGCCGCCCGGTCTAATCCCATTCTCGACGCGCGCTATAGCGGGATGACCGCCGGCGGGGCAGGGCTCGCCAGCCCCCAGGGGATCAAGGATTTCATCGCCGGCCGTCGCGCCTTTATCCTGCAACAAGCGGCAACGCTCCAGGCCCCGTTCGTCGTGACTTCCTTCGGAGGCGCGGATTTTTCCACGAACCGAAATCTGATCACATTGTCCGGTACGGCGCCTCTCGAGGTCCGAACCCTTTTAATCAACGGCGCCGCCTATCCCATCACCTGGACTTCCATCAGCAACTGGTCGGTTCGGATTCCCTTGAGCGCCGGAACCAATGTCCTGGCATTTACAGGCGTCGATTCCTCGGGTGCGGTCGTCGCCGGTGTGAGCCGCACCGTTCGCGTGAATTTCACCGGCGCCAACGAACAGCCCCAGGACCGGCTCGTCATCAATGAAATCATGTACAATCCGCTGTACGCCAATGCGAGTTTCGTCGAGATTTTCAACAGCTCTCCATCCAACGCCTTCGAACTGTCCGGGTGGCGCCTCGATGGCACCGGACTTTCCTTTCCGGCGGGCACCGTGATCGAGCCGGGACAATATTTGATCGCCGCCAAGGATCGCACGGCTTTCGCCGATACCTACGGCCCGGCCATTCCAGTCGCAGCTGAGTTCCCCGGCAGTTTGGATCGGGGCGGGGAAACTCTGACCCTCGTCAAACCCGGCGTGAGCCCGGCCCCGGACGTGATTATTGACCAGGTTACCTACGACGACGATCCGCCCTGGCCTGTCGCGGCCGATGGCTTTGGACCCTCGCTTCAACTCATCGACGTGGCGCAGGACAATAACCGCGTCGCCAACTGGCTGGCGGTGAGCACCAATACGCCCCCGCCGCCGGCTCAATGGCAGCGAGTCGTGACCACAGGCACTGCATCGAGCTCCGTCCTGTACATCTATCTTCAATCCGCCGGCAACGTCTACCTCGACGACCTGAAGCTCGTCAGCGGCAGCCTGCCGGATGGCGGTCCGAATTTGTTGGCCAATGGCGACTTTGAAACCGGCCTGCTCGGTCCGTGGGCCATTGGCACAGATGGCAATAACTCCGGATCCTCCCTCAGTTCCACGATCAAGCATTCCGGCGGGTACAGCCTTCGCCTGGTCGCATCGGCCCCGGGAACCACGCGGGCGTCCTCGATCTACCAGGACATTTCGCCGGCATTAACGGCCAACGCGCAATACACCCTCAGTTTCTGGTATCTGCAATCCACCAATGGCGGTCCTCTGACGCTCCGGTTATCGGCCAACGGCATCCTCGTCACCACACCGATCGCCCCGCCAGGTTTTACGAACATTGCGCGTTACACCCCCGGCGCCGCGAATTCCATCCGATCCACGGTGCCAGCCTTTCCGCCGGTGGCGTTGAATGAAGTGCTCGCCACCAATTTTTTTGCCGGCACCAACGGCATTGCGGATCGTTTTGGCGAACGGGATCCGTGGGTCGAACTTTACAATGGCGGCACCAATGTCCAGTCGCTGGCGGGATTTTATCTCGCCAACAATTATTCGAATCTTGCCCAATGGTCTTTTCCCGCCACGGCCAGCATTGGGCCCAAACAATTCCTCGTGGTGTGGCTCGATGGACAAACCAACCAATCCATCAGCACCGAACTGCATGCGGGTTTTCGCACCGCTCCGGACCGGGGCGCCGTGGTCCTGTCGCGTGGCACCAACGCCGCTTCGATCCTCGATTACTTGAATTATGTCGTGCCGGTTCCGGGGCGCTCCTACGGTTCGTTCCCGGATGGCGCGGCCAGCGGACGCCGCTCGTTTGCCAGCGTGACGCCGGGCGCCACCAACAATCCCGCCACGCCGCCCGCCGACATCCGGATCAACGAATGGATGGCCGACAACCTTTCGACGCTCGCCGATCCCGCCGGCGGCCTGTACCAGGATTGGTTGGAACTCTTCAATCCGGGAACAAACTTCGTTGATCTCACCGGATGGTTTCTGAGCGATACGCTCACGAATGCCACCGACTGGTCCATTCCCAGCGGGACGACAATTCCACCGGGAGGTTATCTGCTGGTTTGGGCCGACAACGAACCCGGTCAGAACGCCCCCGGGGCGGCCGATTTGCACGCCGGCTTTTCGCTCGCCAAAGGCGGCGAGGCCGTCGGCCTTTTTTCGCCTGATGGAACACTCGTCGATGGCGTCGCTTTCGGCCCGCAAACCGGCGATGTGAGCCAGGGCCGTTTTCCTGACGGCGGCACCAGCGTCTATGCGATGAGCAACACCACGCCTCGAGCGGCAAATTTTCTTTCCAGCGCCAACACACCACCTTCGCTGGCGCAACTGCCGGATCGCACCGTGGACGAAGGGACGCTGCTCAGCTTCGTTGCCGTCGCGACGGACACCAATGAGCCGGCGCAGGCGCTCACCTTTTCACTCGATGCAGGCGCGCCGACCAATGCGACGATCGATTCGGTCAGCGGCCAGTTTGCGTGGACTCCTGTTGAGGCCCAGGGACCCGGCGTTTATTCGATCACCATTCGAGTTGCCGACAATGGATTGCCAACCCTCACTTCGTCACAGTCCTTCACGGTGACTGTTAATGAAGTCAACAATGCTCCGGTGCTCACGGCCCCGCTGAGCCGAACGATTCCCGAGGGCAGCCTCCTGATCCTGACCAACTCGGCCACCGATTCCGATACGCCCGCGCAACGCCTCGTGTTTAGTCTCGACGCAACCGCTCCGTCCGGCGCATCCATCCATGCCACCAACGGCGTCTTCACCTGGACGCCGTCCGAAGCCCAGGGCCCCGGCACCTATAACATTCTCATTCATGTCACGGACAACGGGGTGCCGCCGGCGACGGACGTCAAGACGCTCGCGGTTACCGTGACCGAGGTGAACCAATCCCCGGCCATCGCATTCCCAAACAGCCAAAGCGTCCACGCCGGATCGACCCTCTCGTTTAACGCAGTGGGCACGGATGCTGATCTGCCGGTTCAAATGTTGAACTTCAGCCTCGAGCCGACGGTGCCCGCGGGTGCTGCCATCGATGGCGCCTCGGGTTTGTTCACCTGGATCCCCACCTCCAATCAGATCGGCTCCAGCGTCATTACGGTACGCGTCACCGACAGCGGCGTTCCGCCCGCCAGCGCCCTCAGGTCTGTGACCGTTCAAGTGGGAGCTGCGCTTCGCGCCGTCATTCTGCAAACAGGCGCCTTGGTGGACATCAGTTTTCCCACGTTGACCGGCCACAACTATCGCGTCGATTTTAAGAACGATTTGAATGCGCAGTCATGGAATGCACTCGATGGCGTTCGTCCCGGAACTGGAAACACTGTGCATGCGCAGGACAATTTGGGGAATGCCTCCAGCCGTTTTTACCGAATTATTCAGGTGGATTAAGCAGACCCATTCCACGGTTCACCTGGCAGGCGAACCGAGCACATAATCCAACAGCTGGGTTGCATCGCGGTAATCGGGGATCACCAAATCCGCGCCGACGCCGAGCAATCGGTCCCGTTTCCAGGCATCAACCAATCCCATGCCATTGTGGGCCTCGTCGCTGGCAACAGCGATGGCGAGCCCTCCCGCCTCCTTGGTGTTCTGAATTTCGACATAGCCATCCCCAAACGCCAGCAGCTGCACCCCCGGAATCTCATTCTCCCGCAGGATGCGATCGATGACCATTTTCTTGGAAAAGGTCTGATAATTGTCGAGTGCGCCATAAATACGCGGTCCGAAGTAACGGTCGACGTCCAGCAAGGCTGCCTCCTCCTTCACAAAAACTTCGTCCGTGCCGCTGGCCAGATAGAGCGCGAGACCCCGTCGTTGAAGATCCTCGAGCAGGGCGCGCGATCCATGCAGCAAAAATTCGTCCCGCGGCGCCCGGCCTGTCCGGATATCATCCTTGCGAACCGAGATGCGCTGCTCGAGGCGCCGCAGATATTCCTTTTTGTACCAAAGCGGCTCCTGGAGCGTGCCTCCGCGCTCCTGGATTCGCGCGCACAATTGGATCATTTGGTAAACGGTCTGCTTGCCATTGAGACGCATGATGTCATCGAGGCAAAGCTGGCGCCGCTGGGCCTCGGTCTCTCCCGGCATCGACGGCAGCATTTCAACGAACATCGGCACCATCACATCCGGCCACCCTTCGCGGATGAGTGACAGGGTCCCATCAAAGTCGAACAACACGTGTGTGACGCCCGGACGCGGGCGGAACAGTTCTGTGAATTCGATCGAGCCGCTAAAACCTGTTGGTGGCTGCATGGGTGACGGGGCCAATCCGTACGTTTAGATTCTTTCGAAGTAGCGTTTCATCTCCCAATCCGTCACAGCATTGCCGAACGAGGTCACTTCGAGCCGGGCGGAGTGGGCGTAAAAATCGACCACCTCGTCCCCCATCGCCTGGCGCGCGAGCTTGCTGCCATCGAGCAATTCCGCCGCGTCGCGCAACGAGTCCGGAAGCGACTCCAGGCTGCCATCCACATAGGCGTTCCCCTCATGGCTTTCGCCGCAATCCAGTTCCTCATCGATTCCGGCAAGCCCCCCCGCAATCGTCGCGGCGAACGCCAGATACGGGTTCGCGTCGGCGCCCGGCATCCGGTTTTCGATGCGAAACGATTTGCCGTCGCCGACGACCCGGAAACCCACCGTGCGATTGTCATTCGCCCAGGCCAGCTTGGTCGGCGCCCAGCTCCCGGGCTGGTAACGCTTGAAGGCATTGATCGTCGGAGCGAAAAAATAGCTGAGCTCGCGCGAATACTTAAGAAGACCCCCCAGAAACTGCCGAAACACCTTCGACCCGCGGGATTTTCGCGCATCCCAAAAAAGATTTTGCCCGGCACCCAGGGCGCCCGCACCCGCGTTCCCGGCTTTCTTCCAAAGACTGGAATGAATGTGGCAGCTGTTGCCGGGCTCGGTCATCGAGGGCTTGGCCATGAAGGTCACGCTGCGGCCGTTTTGCGCGGCGATTTCCTTCACGCCCTGTTTGAAAACCGTGTGCAGGTCCGCCATCTCCAGCGCCCCGGTATGAATAAAGTTCACCTCATGCTGCCCGCGACCCCATTCCCCCTTGCTCGATTCGATCGGGACCCGCGCTTCGGCCATCTGGTTCCGAATGGCCCGGAAAAATTCCTCGTCTCGCGACGGCTGCATGGTGTGATAGTCGATTCGATAATCGCTTGAAGGAATCAGCCCGCGGTAATCCGCCGCGAACGCGTCGTGGTAGCTCGTGTTGAACAGGAAAAACTCAAGCTCGCTCGCCATGCTGCAACGCAGGCCCCGCTCCTCCAGCCGTTGCAACTGTCTCCGCAGGACGCTGCGCGGCGCCTCCGCCACCGGATGACCGTTGTCGCGCGCGAAATCACAAATCACCAGCGCCGTGCCCGGCAGCCAGGGGATCCGGCGCAGCGTCTGCGGATCCGGGACCAACTTGAAGTCCCCAAAACCCGACTCCCAATTGGCGAGACGGAATCCCGGTTGCGGTTCCATCTCGATATTCACCGTCAGGAGATAATTGCAGCCGTGCGTCCCGTGCTCGGCGATGGATTCGAGAAATATTTTTGCAACAAACCGTTTGCCGACCAGGCGCCCCGTCACGTCGGGAAATGCCACGATCACCGTGTCGATGTCACCGCGCTGGATTTGCCTGCGAAGAGTCTGGAGGTTCATATGTGAGGGCGTTGGACCATAGGTTTTCCCGGGCAACACGGTCGATATATTTTTGGAGCTCCGGGAGGCCAGTCCCTCCTCTCCCGCCCTTCAGTCACCCTGCCCAGTAACCGCCTAACAGAAACGCCTCCTCTCCCCTTCCTCTCCTCCATTTCGGAAATGGAGGAGAGGGTGCCCGAAGGGCGGGAGAGGAGGCATCTCTTCCGACGGGCGTTATGGGGCGCAATGCGCGCATACAGTCCGGAGAGTTCTCTCCTCCATTCCGAAATGGAGGAGAGGGAGGGGGAGGGTGCGTGAATCGTCACAGCGGTTGAGAGGTGATTCCGCTATTCGCGAGAGCCTTCAGCCCGTCCAGTTGCAACCGAGGCTGTCGTGGGGTAGATGTAACCTACCGATCGGTAGGCTGGCGGTGTAACCGCTCGCTGGCTCAGCTGTCATTTGAGCTGGCATGGCTTGATTTCATGCGATTCGGAAGAAGCAGTTTACTCATGGGCATCGCGCAAAAAAGACAGGAGCCGTCCAAACACCGGCGACCCGTCGCCAAGGGCTGGCCACCGCAGGGCTGGCACGTTCTGTTTTTCGCCGCCGGCATTTTACTGACATTCCTCGGCCAGCTGGCACTCAGCTCCGTTCAAAAGCGGAAACCGCTGGCCACCAATGATGCCCCTTCCTCGATCAGCGCGGCGCTCGAAGGCCCTCGTTCACACGGCCCCGCCAAGCCATGGGGAGATTTGCAGATCACGCCGATGGTGCTGGATCGCCCTGACGAATTCTTCGACGGCAAAACCGCGGCTCCGTCCGAGATTCGATGGTGTTTCCCCGGGCATACCCCGGAGCAATTGACCCAGCTCATTTGCTCGTGCGACCTGACCGAGGGCCAGAAATCCGCGCTCCTGAACACCAACCGATGGCAGTTGGGCACCAACGGATGGCGCATCTGGCCGCCAAGGGAGGTGGTCACCGGCATGTGTGAATCGGCTCGCGAGAAAATCTACTCGATCCTGGCCCGATGCCCTGAAAATCCACAATGCTTCCCGTTCACCTGCCGCGAGGATCGGTTCGGGGAAATGTTCGAAGGCTGCGAACTGAGCAGCGAAAAGGTGGCCCTGGTGCGAAAGCTTTGTTATCGCAAAAGCGGCCTCCTTTATTTTGCGGACGCTCAACTGTTCGAACTCAGCTTCTCCTCCAACGAAACGCGATGCCTTTTCAAGACGCTTCTCCGCGTCCCCACCATGCTGGTCAAGGTGCGGGTCGAGGCCGACTCGGACATCAATGCCCTCATTGACTATTGGGATTTCGGCGGTCGCGCGCAGGACCTGAGGCCGTTGTTGCACGCACTTTCCCGCATGCCGGGCGGCGGAAGCATCAACGTCTCCTATTTCCTGCCGCCGGTGCCGCGCCTGCATCTCTACACCTATCCGCATCTCACCAATGGCCTGCCGCTGGATTGTTTTTGGACCTCCTTCAATTTCTTCTCCGAGAAGCCGGGTTACCGGCTGGGTGACCAGGAATATGCCGACTGGCTGCTGCATTCGGACTACAGCCGTGTACAGGGCGAAAAGCGCTTCGGCGATGTGCTGATACTTTTGGAGGCCGGTTACGCCATGCACGCCTGCGTTTATATCGCCGACGACATTTACTACACCAAAAACGGCACCGATCCGAACCAGCCGTGGGTCCTTATGAAAATGAAGGACATGCTCGCTCAATACACCTCCGGACAACCCCAGGAATGGCGCGTTTATCGCAGGAAGACGACCTGAAACGGCTTGCGATGGCCCGTCGTTCTTCTAGGCTTCCATGATGTCTGCGCGCGCCGCCCTTCCGTTACGGCACCCCGGTTCTCCCGGCGGTTTCCGGACGGTTCCCACCATCGATCAAGTGATGCTGGAGGAACGCGCCTCGTCCTTTGCCAAGCGCAGCCTCAAGACCACCGCCAAGCTCGCCGGCCTCAAGATGGCCGTGGCCATGATCGATCTCACCACCCTCGAGGGAAAGGATACGCCCGGCAAAATTGCTTACCTGTGCCGAAAAGCCCTCCGGCCCATCGATCCCAAATACGAGGTTCCCTCATGTGCCGCCGTGTGCGTCTATCCCAGCATGGTCCGTTGCGCACGCCGTTTCCTCGGTGAGAATTCGCCCGTGCATGTCGCCAGTGTCGCCACCGGTTTTCCCAGCGGACAATACCCCTTGCGCACCCGCCTCGAAGAGACCCGCCGGGCCGCCGGTGACGGCGCAGATGAAATTGACATGGTCATCGATCGGGGCGCATTCCTCGCCGGTGACCATGCGCGGGTCTTTGATGAGATCACCGCCGTCAAAGCCGCCTGCGGACCTGCTCATCTCAAAGTCATCCTCGAGACCGGCGAGCTGGTGACAAGTGATCACGTTCGCGTGGCCAGCCAGATCGCCATGGAGGCAGGAGCGGATTTTATCAAAACCTCCACGGGCAAAATCCAGCCCGCTGCCACCCTGCCGGTCACGCTCGTGATGCTGGAGGCCATTCGCGATTACTTTTTTGAAACCGGACGGCGGATCGGAATGAAACCGGCAGGCGGCATTCGGACCACCAAACAAGCGCTCGCTTACCTCGTCATGGTCAAGGAAACGCTGGGCGACGACTGGCTCGTTCCCGACCTGTTCCGCTTCGGCGCCAGCACGCTCCTCAACGATGTGCTGATGCAGATCGTCAAATCCGGGACCGGCAATTATCAGGGCGCGGATTATTTCTCCCAGTCCTGAACCCTCCCCGGGTCACGCCGCTTTTTGTTCAGACAACAGCGGCAGGGGCGGCTGCACCACGGACGTCGGCGCAGCCGCTGCGGGTTGCCATTCCATCGCCGCCTCCACCACCCGATGCATGCGTTGAAACCACCATTGAGCTCTCGCGGCGCGCACCTGGCGCGTCGCTCGTGACCGCCGGCAGGGCGGGGTGGAAAGGCCGATTTCCAACTGGTCTGTATCTTTCATAAGCATTGTTTTTCCACAGCCTGCCAGAGGGGGTTGGACAATGATGGTCCGAGCCAAATTATTTTTTGGCTTCTCCAAAAAACGAGATGTTCGCCGGGTGAGAAAGGTCTGGCGCGAGCCCACCTGTTTTCTAAAATGGCGGCTCCATGAAACCTGCCAGCCCAACATTCGCCCCAGTATTCCCGGGGCGCGCTTTTCCCGCAGCCGGGGTGGAGGGCGTCCTGTATTACAAGGCTGCCGCAAAGGGGATCCAGCGGCGGGAGCAGGATTCACCCATGCCCGGTCCGGGAAGCGTTCAATCTTTTATAGCCCTTTCAGTGGACTTTCTGCGTTGACACCATGGGAGCGAAGAATATCGTCGTGTCCGGTTCCATTTCCACTTTTACTGCCAACCCAGTAAGACTCACTGACATGGAGGTCAGTGAGTTTTTTTCGCGAGTGCCGGATTTTTTCCCTCCCCTCCAATCTGTCGAACGCCAACGTTCATCTCGAAGGAAACATTGAATCCGCCCGCCGAGCCGCTTCAGCAAATCGAGCGCACCTTCGTCAAGTGGCGTGGAGAAAAACTTGTCTATTTCGGCGGGTGCGATTATTTCCGGCTGGCATCGCATCCGCGCGTGTTGCGGGCGCTGGCCACGGGCCTCGATCGGTTCGGACTCAACGTTGCCGCCTCCCGCCGGACCACCGGAAACCATTCGCTCTACGGCAAACTCGAGGACACCCTGGCGGCGTTTTTCGGCGTCGAAACTGCAACGCTCGTTTCCAACGGCTACGTGACAAATCTCGTCGCCGCCCAAGCGCTTGCCGGAGAATTCACCCATGCTCTCATCGACGAGCGCGCTCATGGCTCGCTCTTCGACGCCGCAATGATGCTCGGTTGCGAGGTCCGGCCTTTTCGCCATCTGGACGTTGCGGCTGCTTCCCGCCTGGCACGGCTTACCGGTGACCACGCCAGACTGCTGCTGTTGACCGATGGCCTGTTCGCGCACAGCGGCCAGGTCGCGCCGCTGAACCTTTATCTTCGTGACCTGCCGAAAAGCGCGCTGCTGTTGGTCGACGACGCCCATGGCGCGGGAATTCTTGGCGAACGCGGAAGGGGAACTGCGGAATGGCTCCACGTTCCGACGCGGCGCCTCATCCAATCGATCACATTGAGCAAGGCGTTCGGTGTCTATGGCGGGGCAATCCTGGGTCCCGGAAGCTTGCGCGAGAAAATATTTTTGCGCAGCCGCTTGTTCACCGGCAACACCCCGATGCCGCTTCCGCTGGCCAACGCCGCGCTCGCTTCCATGAAACTGCTGAGCTCAGGCTCCACTTTTCGACGCCGGCTTTTTGCCAGGGTGAACCGGGTGAAATCGGCATTGCGTCAGGCAGGATTTTCACTGCCCGACGGACCCGGCCCCGTCATCCCGATTTTGCCGTCCACTCGGCGGGGAGAAATGTTGCTGAAACGCCGGCTGCTAACGCACCACATCCACCCCCCATTCCTGCGTTATCCGGGCGGCCCCGCCACCGGCTATTTTCGATTCGTGATTTCCAGCGAGCACACGCCCGAACAATTGAAGAATCTCGTGGAAACCTTGATCTCTTCAACGGGGGTCATCTCTTCAACGGGGGTCAGTTCCTAGTAATGTAGTTATTGGATCAAAGAAATGGTCCAAAAAAGACTTAGTTCCTAATTTGATCTCTTGGGCAACCTCACTTAAGCAATAATTACATTACTAGGAACCGACCCCTATGCGAGATGGCGTTTTAGATTTCTCAAGAGGGCGGGGGAGCGCTTAGCATCTTCGTTCCATGCCCGAACGGCTGCCCATTTACGACATCGAACACGAAATCGTCTCGACGCTTCCGGCCACCAGACGGCTCGTGTTGCAGGCGCCGACGGGTTCCGGAAAATCGACGCAGGTCCCCCAAATGCTGCTCCAGCATGGCTTGCTCGGGAATGGACAGGTCGTCATTCTGCAGCCACGACGCCTTGCAGCGCGGTTGCTCGGGGCTCGCGTTGCCCACGAACTCGGAGTGAAGCTGGGACAGGAGGTCGGCTACCAGGTGCGCTTCGATAATGTCAGCAGCGCGGCCACTCGCATCAAATTCGAAACGGAAGGGCTCCTTCTCCGCCAACTCATTCAGGATCCCACCTTGCGCGGCGTGCAGGCCCTGATATTTGACGAATTTCATGAGCGCCATCTTTACGGCGACATCACCCTGGCGCGCGCACTCGACATCCAGGAGCAGCACCGGCCTGACCTGCTCATCGTCGTGATGTCCGCCACGCTCGACGCCGGCGCCCTGGAAAATTATCTCCAGCCTTGTTCGGTGCTCACGTCGCACGGACGCACGTTCCCGGTCGATGTGGAATACCTTCCGCATCGGCAGAGCGCCAATCCGCCGCCTCCCTGGGAGCTGGCGGCCGACGCGTTTGCAACGCACGTCATCTCCGGCGCGGTCGGCGATGTCCTTGTGTTCATGCCCGGCGGATTCGAAATCAGCCAGACGCTGGAAGCCATTCGGAACATGTCCGAATCGCGCGGCTACATCCTGCTGCCGCTTCACGGCGAATTATCGCCGCGCGACCAGGACGCGGCGGTGGCGCGTTACAATCAGCCGAAGGTGGTGGTGTCCACGAACGTTGCCGAAACTTCGGTGACCATCGATGGCGTTCGCCTGGTCATCGACAGCGGACTCGCGCGCATTCCGCGGTATGATCCCCATCGGGGGATCAACACGCTGCTGGTGGAAAAGATTTCTCAATCGAGCGCGGACCAGCGGGCGGGTCGCGCCGGGCGCACCGCGCCGGGAAAATGCCTCCGGCTCTGGTCCGAAGTCGAACATGCCGAACGGCCCTCCCATGAGCTGCCGGAAATCAAGCGCCTCGATCTGGCCGAGGTGATCCTGACGCTCAAAGCCGCAGGTGTGGGTGATTTGAAAAAATTCCGGTGGCTCGAGGCGCCTGATAATATCGCCCTGGAACACGCGGAAGACCTGCTGATCGATCTCGGCGCGTTGAAAGCCGACGCGCCATCGCAGCATTCCCCGGAGCCGGTCGTTTCTGAAGAAACCACGGTGGAGGCGTCCGCGACGGGCCTTCCGGCCGGACAAAAATCCGCTCTGACCTCCATCACGCCGCTCGGCCGCCGAATGCTGGCCTTTCCTGTGCACCCGCGCTACGCCCGCATGCTCATCGCTGCGCAGGAATACGGATGCGTCCATCAAGCTTGCCTCGTGGCAGCTCTGACCCAGGGACGGGATCTGCTGCTTCGGGGAGGAGGGAAGGAAGTTGCGGGGGAGCGCGAGGATTTGCTGGGGGACAAGGCCTCATCGGATTTTTGGATCCTCATGCGCGCCTGGAATTTTGCCGTGAAGAGCCAGTTTCGCGTCGATGTCTGCCGCCGGCTGGGGATTCATGCCGTCACCGCGCGGCAGGTCGGTCCGTTGTTCGAGCAATTCCTGCGCATCGCGAAGGATGAGGGGCTCGATGTTACCCCGCGCGAGGTTCAGGATGAAGCCCTTCAGAAATGCATTTTGATCGGCTTCAGCGATCGGGTGGCGCGACGCGTCGATGAAGGCACGTTGCGTTGTGAGTTGGTTCACGGACGCCGCGGCGTGCTCGCGCGGGAAAGTCGCGTCCAGCACAGCCCGCTTTTCGTCGCCACGGAGATCCGGGAAATCCAGGGCCGCGATGGCGAACTCAACACGCTTTTGTCGCTCGCCACCGCCATCGAAGCGGCCTGGTTGCGCGAGTTGTTTCCCGATGACATGAAATCGGAGATTCGGGTGGCATACGATTCCACTGCCCGGCGGGTGCAGGCAGCGGAGTTGCTGCGCTTTCGGGATCTCGCGCTCGCCGCAAAGCGCGTTGATCCGCCGCCCGCCGAGGCAGCGGCGCGATTGCTCGCTGACGAAGTCAGCGCCGGCCGGCTGCAGATTCCCAACTGGGACCATGGGGTCGAGCAGTGGCTCGCGCGGCTGAATCTGCTGTGCCAGCATTGCCCGGAATTGGAGCTGCCCGCTCTCACGCAGGAAAATCGTCATCATTTGGTCCAGCAAATCTGTCACGGCGCCGTCAGCTTCAAGGATTTAAAGGATCGTGAAGCCAAGTCGATGGTGATGTCATGGCTCTCCCCAGTGCAGCGGAACCTGCTGGATAAACACGCCCCCGAACGCCTGACGTTATCCAATGGGCGCACACCGAAGATCAGCTACGAGCCGGGCACCGCGCCGTACATTTCGCTTCGGATTCAAGAGCTTTTTGGCGTCACGCAAACTCCGAGGATCGCCATGGACCGCGTGGCGGTGGTGGTCCATATCCTGGCGCCAAGCAACCGCCCTGTCCAAGTGACGCAGGACCTCGGGAGCTTCTGGCGGGAGCATTATCCGAAGCTCAAATCGGAACTGGCCCGTAAATATCCGAAGCACGAATGGCGGTGACAGGCAAGGCAGAGTGACGAGTGGCGGGTGACGAGTGGGGAGTGACCGATTAGGCGAGGGGCAGAGCGTGGCTCGTGTGCGACCTTTCATCGTGGACGGTGATGAGCGGGACAAGGTCAGGATGGACTTCCGTCGAGCCGATGATCGTTCGAAGGTGACAGGTGGAAAAGCGTTCGCTCAACCGGGAATAATCGTGTTCCCATCGCGCGAAGTCTCCTTCGTCACGCGGATTCGTCCAGGGCCATGGAACAGGCGCGGGCCGGCTGCCGCATCGCCAAGGTTTGGGGGTCAATCGCGCGCGAAAACTTTGCTGGGCCTTGCAAAGCCGTCGATAAAGCGGGTCCGCGCCGAGCGCCTCGAACGCACTTTCGACAGTTGCTGATGCGGGTTCAAACAGGTCATGAGTGGCGAGCAAACGCATGCCGGCCCGGGTGCGATACGCACGCCAGCCCCACCCGGGATTTCTGCGCGCCCACAATTCCGCCTTCGCTATTGCGGCTGCTTCGAAATCCGCCTCTGTGAGCTTCCTGGGCCCGGAGGGTTTCAGGAATTTTTTGAACCAGCCGAACAGTTCGAACGGGGCCTCAGGGAAATCGATGTCGATAAACAGGGCGCGCGTGGCATTCAGCACCTGACACCCGGAAAGGTTGCGGGTGATCACCGCCGTTCGTTCGCCGGAAGGAGACTTATATTCCGCGAGGATTTGTTCGCGGAGGGGCCGATCCGCGTAGCCGTAATGGTGCGCGGCGGGCAGGTGTTTCACGGTCTGATACCGTTGGACAAGCGCCTGGACGGCGGCCTCTGCTTGCTGGCGGGCATCCTCGATGCTCACGTCCGACCATCGCCAGCATTGAAATCTTCCGGAGGCCGCCTTGACCCAATGAGCAGGGAAATTCACCCGACGAGCCTAACGGGCCGCCGATCGAATGCAAGCGACGGAGGGTTCCTGATGTTGCAGGATCGGTGGTTTCAGCAGGCGCCGGCGGCTGCCTGGCAGACCATCGGTTCCATTGGAATGGCTATCGCGCGTTCATAGCGTTCGGCCATTGATTGTTTAAAGGATTCCACCCCGGCCCGTTCGACCAGATTCAAAGTCGCCCCGCCAAACCCGCCACCGGTCAGCCGGGCGCCATGGCAGGCGGGATGTCCCCGGGCTAGCTCGACGAGGAGATCCAGCTCGGCGCAGCTGTTGCGAAAACGGTCCCTCGAGCTTTCGTGGCTTTGAAAGAGATACTGCCCAAATTGCGGGAAGTCCCCATCCCGCAATGCGCGTGCGCCGAACACAACGCGCTGGTTTTCCCCCACAATATGCAGTGCGCAATCGTGCTGGCGGGGCGTCAGCCGGGATTTGTTTGCCGCGAGGATCTTCAGATCGACAGAACGCAGCGATTTGACGCCGAGCGCCGCCGCCGCAGCCTCGCAATGCAGCCGCAGCTCGTTGTATTCGCCGGCCACCAACTCATGCCGCACGCCGCTCGGGCAAATCACCAACGCGATTTCGCCCGCCATCGGGACGGCGTCCACGGCCAGCGACTGGCAATCGATCTCGAGCGCGTGATGAGCCCGGCCAAACAGTGAGGAGATTTGATCCAGGATCCCGCATTGAACTCCCACGAATTGATTTTCGGCGGTGCGGCACAGCTTCGCAGTCTCCAACTTTTCCAATGTCGTCAAAGGGGGCAGGGTGCCGTCGGACCCCCGGCGTGGCGGCGCGGTGCAACCGCTTTGGGAGAGGGAATAGGGATGAAGCGCCCGCACCGCCAGCGCAGTGGCCACTTCGAGCGCCGCCGAACTGCTCAGGCCGGCCCCCATCGGAATCGTGCTGTGGACCGCCGCGCTGAATCCGGTGAAATGCACGCCGCGACGCTGCAGTTCCCGGATGACACCCTTCACGTAATTCGCCCAAGGCATCGCTGGATCCGGGACAATGGCGTCCAGCGCGAAGCTGACCCGTCCGGGAACCGCCGATGACGCCAGTTCAATTCGACCATCCGGCCGCGAGGCGATGGCCATCGAAGTGGCTCGATCCACGGCGAATGCCAGGACCAGTCCCTGGTTGTAATCGGTGTGGTTGCCCACGAGCTCCAGCCGGCCGGGCGCGGTCGCGACGTGCGTCGGTGGAAAACCAAACGTACGTTTGAAAAACTCACGCGCCTCGCGGGCGGCAGGGAGCGGTGCGATGGCGTCCGGCGTCTTCACGAATGACTCCGAACTTCAGGCCATCGCATCGAAACGTGTCGCGAGCTGAAAATCCTTTTCTGTCAATCCGCCTTCGTCGTGCGTCATGAGCAGCAACGTCACCTTGTTCCAGCGGATGTCGATGTCCGGATGATGCGACGCGGTCTCGGCGGCGCGCGCCACGGCGTTGACAAATTTCATCGCTGGCGGGAAATCCTTGAATTCATAGGTCCGATGGATGGAGCGGCCTTTTTTCTTCCAGCGCGGAACCCGGCGAAGAGCAGCGGTAATGGCGGTGGCGGAAAGTTTTGACATGAACAGGTTGTCGCAGGAACTGCGGATTGGGTCACGGCAAAAAACAAGTGCGGCACCGACGGTCTCTTATTGGTCCTTGAGCGACCGGCCCTCGGCGTCGGTCGTGATGCTGCTGCCTGTGAGAATAAGAATGCCTTCGATGAGCCCCCAGATGGCGCCGGCGCCGAAGGTGCACACGGTTACCAGGATTTGCGCGATGCCAATGCCGATGTATCCCAAATAAAACCGGTGGATGCCCAGGCCGCCGAGCAGAATGCCGAACACGCCGGCAACCACCTTGGATTTGCGGGTGTCATCGTGGGTGAGCAACGGCGGCGCCGCGGTGGCAATGAAAGCCCCGGCGAATTCAGGAAAGGTTGCCATCGCTTTCCAATCGGAGCTTCCCTCGAGCTGAGCGAGTGTCTGCCCGTTGGCGCGTCCTTCGAGGATCCACTGCCGCAGTTGTTCCGCTGGAATCGGCCCATATTGCCGGCCGTCACCCCCAATAATTTTAAAGGACATGGCAGCGAGTGGTTCCTTAGGATTGGCGGAGAATCACCGGAGGTTGTCGATGAGCGCCCCGAACACGCCGAGTGCCAGGAGCAAAACGAACAAGGCCAGCCCCATGCACGACAGAATAATTCCGGCGATGGCCATTCCACGTCCATCCTGGTGCGGGTGCGATCGAATCTGTCCGAGCGCAATGATGCCCAGGATCAGTCCCGCAATGGAAACGGCCTGGCAGCAGACCAAACCGACGCAGCCGCAGATGAGACTGGCGACGGCCATGGAATTGTTGCCGGCGGCGACAGGCTGCGCCGGGCGGGCCATTCCTGGCAAACCAGGCGGGATGGGACCCGATGCCAGCACCGCTGAGAATTCCGGGAAAAGGGATAACGGTTTCCAGGTGGCGGCTCCTTCGGGCTGGACCAGGCTTTGCGCGTTCAATCGTCGTTCCACGATCCATTGCCGCACCTGCTCGACGGGCACCGGTCCGTACTCCTTGTTATCGGTTCCGAGGATTTTATACATGCGGGTTTGCGGGTTCGACTTGCCGATGGTTCGCAGAGCGCCCCGGCGATGCCAACTGGAAAATCAAGGCTGAGTTTCCAATCACGAGTCCGGACTTTTGTGCGCGCATTGCGCCTCGTAACGCGTTTTGGAGGGGCGCTCCTCCTCTCCCGCCCTTCGGGCACCCTCTCCTCCATTTCGGAAATGGAGGAGAGGGGAGGGGAGGGTGCGTGCGCGACGGATGGGTAACACTTTTGACGCGACGCATGGGTGACACTTTTCGAGTCTTAGTCATTTTTACGCCGGCGGGCATAGGTCGCCGGACGCATGCCACTTCGATCGGCGT
>JBEEGQ010000314.1:0-19488 GCA_041166945.1 Verrucomicrobiota bacterium | reverse complement strand
CGAACCCTGAACACCCCCCCGCGCTGGCCTCCAACCGGTCATGCCTCTGCGGTGAACAAATCGTGAACAGATGGGGAACAACTAAAACAACTGTCGTTTGACTTGCGGCGCAGGGCCACCGGATCATCCCCCCGCATGGCAACGAAAACGAAGCGCGCGATCGAAACCCCCTCCATCCACAACTGGCGCACGACCGACGAGGACGAAATCAATCGCCGCCGCTGGCGCGCGCAGACGGAATCCTTCACCATTTCAAATCGCGATGCGCGGCATCCCATCTTCTCGAACTTTCACGTCAAATCGGGGAGCGGCCTGACGTACTCCGTGGAAGTTCGCGACCTCGGCCAGCGCCAATTCATCTGCCAGTGCGTGGATTTTCGCATCAACGGCCTGGGCACCTGCAAACACGTCGAAGCGGTCCTGGGACAATTAGAGTCGAGGTTCAGGCGCCTGGTCAAAGCCGCCTCGTCCGGCGGATCGTCCCGGATCGAAGTGGTGCCGGATTCCTCCGCGAACACATTGCGTGTGCAGCATCGCGAGCGTTCGCTACCCCGCGCCCTCAAACCATGGTTCACTGCGGATGGGCTCCTGCGCAATGGTTCGCCCGAGGACGCGGTCGCCGCGCTCCGCGAACTGGCCTCCAACAAATTGCCCAACCTTCGGCTTTCGCAGGAGATTGAGCCGTGGCTCGAGACCCGTCATCGCGCCGGCGAACGCACCCGCCTTCGCCGCGAATACGAACGGAAAGTTCAGCGCGGCGAATGGCCGGCGCACGAGACGAAAGTACCGCTCTTTCCCTACCAGCGCGATGGCATGCTGCACCTCGCCTTTACCGAGCGGGCGTTGCTCGCCGACGAGATGGGCCTTGGTAAAACGATTCAAGCCATTGCCGCCTGCGCGCTTCTCCATCGCCTCGGCCAGGCCCGCCGCGTCCTCGTCGTGACCCCTGCTTCGCTCAAGACCGAATGGGAGGAACAAATCCAGCGGTTTACCGATCTCCCCTATCAACTTGTTTTCGGCGCGCGTCATGAACGGTGTCGGGCCTATGACAAGGGAGGCATTTCCACGCAACTCCCCGCCCTCCACTCGCGGTCCGAGACTGGCGACGGCCCTTTTTTCACCATCGTCAATTACGAGCAGATGCTCGCCGACGCGCTCGAGGTCAATGCACGACTTCAGCCGGACATCATTGTGCTCGATGAAGCCCAGCGCATTAAGAACTGGAGCACAAAAACCACGCAGGCCATCAAAAGGCTCCGCAGCCGGCATGCCTTCATCCTGACCGGAACACCCATCGAGAACCGCATCGACGAGCTGTATTCCCTGATGGATTTTCTCAATCCCACGCTGTTGGGCCCGCTCTTTCGTTTCAACCGCGAGTATTACGAATTCGATGACCGAGGTCGTCCCGCCGCCTATCGGAACCTGCACAAACTTCAGGAACGCATCCGCCCCTACCTTCTGCGCCGTCGCAAGGCCGACGTCGAAACGGAACTGCCCGAGCGCTCGGATCGCAATTTCTTTGTCCCGCTCACTCCGCAGCAACAAGGGGAATACGATGGCCACGAGGAAGTGGCCGCACGCCTGGCGAGCATCGCCAAGCGCCGCCCGCTCTCGCAGCAGGAGCAGGACAAACTCCTCCGCCACCTCGGCATGATGCGCATGACCTGCGATACCAATTTCATCCTCAATCCGGAGGACCGCTCCTGCGCCAAGCTGCCGGAACTCGAAAAGATCCTCGAGGAATGCCGCGAGAACCCCGGCGTGAAGATCATCGTCTTTTCTGAATGGGAACGCATGTTGATGCTGGTGCGGGATCTTTGCGAACGGCTCGAACTGGGCGTCGCCTGGCACACCGGTTCCGTCCCGCAACGCCGGCGCCGGGCCGAAATCAATACCTTCAAGTCCGACCCGGATTGCCGCGTTTTTCTCAGCACCGACGCGGGGGCCACCGGGCTCAACCTTCAGAACGCCGGCGTCGTCATCAATTGCGACCTGCCGTGGAATCCCGCGAAGCTCGAACAGCGCATCGCCCGCGCCTGGCGCAAACACCAAACCCGCCCCGTCACCGTCATCAATCTCGTCGCCGAAAACACCCTCGAACATCGGATGCTCGAAACACTCGCGCACAAACAGGCGCTCGCCGACGGCGTCCTCGACCGCCAGGGGGATCTCAATTCGATCAAATTGCGCACGGGCCGCCAGGCGTTCTTCGAGAAACTGGCGCAGCTCGGAATCGATGCCGCCGCCCCCAAAAGCAAACCGGAAACTCTCAGCGGCAAACCTCCCCTGCCCGTCGACCGCCCGATCGCCTTCGCCAGGGCCGCGCAGCAACGTATCAACGGCGCCCTCGTTCGCTGCGAAGAACGTTATCCCCAGACCGGCGTTCACTCCGTTCTCTACGTCGTCGTGGACCGTGACGCGGCCCAATGGCACGGACGCCTCACCGAGTTGCACGAGGAATACTTTCGCGACACCGACCCGCTGGCACCCGTGCGGCTCGAGGTCATCGACCGCGCCACCGACGACGCCGTGCAACGGCTCATTGATGCCGGCCTCGTCGCCCGGACCATGCGTGCCGCCCGTCCGCTTTTCCCACCGCCCGATGACGGTTCCATTCCGACGCCGCTCTCCGCCGCTGAACGCGAGAAGGCCACCGCCCACCGTGCGTACGCCGCCCGAAAGCTGAAAATGGCCCGCGTGCTGGGCGACACCGGTTTCACCGAGGAGACTCGTTCCGCTCTGCTCGAAGCGGCCCACACGATCGCACGGGCCCTTGCGGTGGAGCATCGTCTGCCCGAACCGGCGACACTGGATGATGTCTTTCTCCCGCCCCTTTCCCACCTCTGGAATGATTCATTGGCAGTGCTGCGCGGCTTCGCCGGCGATGCATCGGCCGATTGGAATCCGGTCGCCGCCGCTCTGGGCAAGCGGCTCGCCTAAAATGGGTCACTCCACCAATTTCACCAAGGACGCCCGGGATGGGGACGCCTTCCCTGGGTGCTCCGACGGCTCACCTCTTGGCCCGCGGTCGGCGGGGCTTCTGGAGAGATCGAAGGCTCGTCCGAAGGTGATCCCAATTCCGCCTCGGCAGCAGCCAATGCTTCGTCGATGATCCCGAGCAACTCCTTCTTTCCATGCCTTGTGGTTGCGGAACAGGTAAAGATCTCCGGCAGGTTCTCGCTCCATTCCGAAATCTGCTCGCTAAAGGCGTCGATGTTCGCCTGCACCGCCGCGGGTGGGACGGTGTCGGTCTTGGTGAAGACGAGAACGAATGGGACGGATTTGTGAATCAGCCATTCCACGAATTCCAGGTCGATCTGTTGTGGAGGAAGAGCAGAGTCGATCAGCGTGAAAACACAGCAGAGGTTCTCTCGATGCTGAAGGTAATCGGCGACCGCCTGGTTGAACTCGGATCTGTCCTTCCGCGCCACCTGGGCGAAGCCGTAGCCCGGCAGATCCACCAGGCGCCAGGTCTTGTTCATCGTAAAGACGTTGATCAGCCTGGTGTGCCCGGGAGTGGCGGAGACGCGGGCCAAATCCCGTTTCCCCGCCAGCATGTTCAGCAGGGAGGATTTGCCGACGTTGGACCTGCCGATGAAGGCGAATTCAGGCAGGGACTCGTCCGGACACGAATCGAGATCCGCAGCGCTGCGGTCAAAAATGGCGGATGAGATGTTCATAATCGGAAATTAGCCCACGACTGTCGCAGGAAATGCCCCCGACTGATACAACCATTCTCCGCGCAATCTTCCCCCGAATCAATTCCTCGCCCCCGCCAACTCCTCCTCGAAATTCACGATCTCCTGGATTTGCACCAGGAACCAGCGGTCGATCTTCGTCAGGTTGAAGATCTCGTCGATCGTGAAGCCGGCGCGCAATGCGTGCCGGATGAAAAAAATCCGCTCGGCGTTGGGCACGCTCAACTTACGCGTGATCACATCGCGGGGCAGCGTGTCCCGATCGCCATAGACTTCCGTCCCAATCCGCCACGGCTTGCCGTCGCCCCCCAACCCGCTGCGCCCAATCTCAAGGGAACGGAGGCATTTCTGCAGCGACTCCTTGAATGTCCGCCCGATGGCCATCGCCTCGCCCACGCTCTTCATCTGCGTGGTGAGAGTCGGGTCGGCCTGCGGAAATTTCTCGAACGCAAAACGCGGGATCTTCGTGACGACATAATCGATCGTTGGCTCGAAGCTCGCCGGTGTTTCCCGCGTGATGTCGTTCTTGATTTCGTCGAGCAGATACCCCACCGCCAGCTTGGCCGCTATTTTCGCAATCGGAAAACCGGTGGCTTTGGACGCCAGGGCCGAACTGCGCGACACGCGGGGGTTCATCTCGATGATCACCATCCGCCCATTTTCAGGACTGACGCCAAATTGGATGTTCGAGCCGCCCGTCTCGACCCCCACCGCGCGGATCACCGCAAAACTTTGATCCCGCATGATTTGAAATTCCTTGTCGGTCAGCGTTTGGATGGGAGCGACCGTGATGGAGTCCCCGGTGTGAACGCCCATCGGGTCAAAGTTCTCGATCGAACAGATGATGACGCAATTGTCGGCCTTGTCCCGCATCACCTCCATCTCGTACTCCTTCCAGCCGAGCAACGATTCTTCGATTAAAATCTCCTTCACCGGCGAGAGGTCCAGACCGCGTTTCGCGATCTCCTCGAACTCCTCGCGGTTGTAGCCAATCCCGCCCCCGGTGCCGCCGAGGGTGAACGCGGGACGGATGATGAGCGGCAGCCGGCCGATTTTATCGGCGACCGCGCGGGCTTCCTCGAGGGTGTGCGCGACACCGGAGATGGGCACATCCAGCCCGATGGCGAGCATCAATTCCTTGAAGGCGAAGCGATCCTCGCCTTTGTGGATGGCCTCAGGCTTGGCGCCAATCATTTCCACGCCGTGTCGTTCGAGCGCGCCGTTCTTGTGAAGGGCCATGGAAGTGTTGAGAGCGGTTTGCCCTCCGAGCGTCGGCAACAAGACCAGTTTGCCCTTCGCCCCCAGCCGCTTCATCTCCTCCTTTTCGCGCACGATGATTTTCTCGACGCACTCGGGGGTGATCGGCTCGATGTAGGTGCGGTCGGCAAACTCCGGGTCGGTCATGATCGTCGCCGGATTCGAATTCACCAGCACGACCCGATAGCCCTCCTCGCGGAGCGCCTTGCAGGCCTGGGTCCCGGAATAATCAAATTCGCATGCCTGCCCGATGATGATCGGTCCGGCGCCAATGATCAGGACACTGTGGATGTCGGTGCGTTTGGGCATAGCTCGAAACGGCGGAGATGGAACACGCGACGCGGGCGGCTGGCGAATCTTTTTTGCGCGGCCACCCGCGGAAACGTCTCCCGCACCCCGGCTAAAAACGGACTGTCGGAAGGAAACCAAGGATGCATGCGGATGGTTACAGGAGCCAACGAAGGAAACGAAATGCCGGGAACAACGCGGATCTATCAGGGGAGGAGAACCCTTCGTGCTTGAGTCAGCTGACGAAGGTTTCCGCCTGGATGACCGCGTTTGCGATGGATTTGCGCCGGGTCACGGCTTGTCGACGAGGTTCCAAATGGCGGCCGCCGCCCGCTGGCAGGCGCCGGAACCGCCAAGCGAACCCACAATTTTTGCCAGCTGCGCGCGGATCCGCTCACAACGCGGCGCGTCGTTCAACAACTCGTGCGCCGCGCCCGAAATATTCTCCGGCGTCGCCGCGTCCTGGATGAATTCGGGAAAGACCGCCTCGCCCGCCAGGAGATTCGGCATCGTGAGCGATTTCACTTTTACGATCCGCTTTCCAACCTGGTAGGTGCCCCAGCTCGTTTTGTAGAGCGTGACCGTGGGCACACCGAAAAACGCGCATTCCATCGTGACTGTGCCGGTCGACGCGATGGCGAGATCCGCGCGCGCCAACATCTCGGCAAGCCCTCCGGTCTGCACCTGGATGTTGTCCGTGGCGCTCAGCTGCCCCCGGGCTTGTGCCGCCAGCTTTTCACTCGGCAACACCATGTGGAACGTCAACTCCCTCTTTGCCGACAGGAGTCGTGCTGCCGACACCATGACCGGCAGGTGCCTTTTCAATTCGCCCACCCGGCTTCCCGGCAGCAGCAGGACAACAGGCTGCTCGTTGGGGACCTTCCGCGGCGGCCCTTCGTTGGCGTGGCGGTCGCCCATCGGATGCCCCACAAACTCGACCCGCATGGCCGGGGCATGTTCGGCGTACCAGTCCTGCTCGAACGGGAAAATCGACAATAACAGATCAAAATCACGCGCCATTTTCCGCGCGCGCGCGGGTCGCGACGCCCAGACCTGGGGTGATACAAATTGAACGATGCGCGGCCGCCAGCCTGCAAACCTTCGCGGCTGCAATCGAATTTCCCATCGCAACGCCGCCGCGAAACGCCGGTTGAACCCGGAAAAATCGACGCAGACCAGGACGTCCGGTTTTCGTTCCAACGCCAGGATCAACAGTTGATCGAACAACCGTTTGAAAGTGCCGTAGCGCCTCAACACCTCCCACAAGCCAATCACCGAATGTTGGGTCATGTCGAAGGCGAGGTCCACGCCGGCCGCGGCCATCTTCGCGCCGCCCGCCCCGAAAAATTTGGCAGCCGGCGCCCCGCGCTTTAATTTCAACGCCGCGACAAGTTCAGCGCCCAACAGATCGCCGCTCGGCTCCCCCGCGATCAGCATGAAGGTGGTCGGTTTCATCTCCGGTCGCCTGCCTCACGGATCGATGAACACCGGCATTCCCAATGTGACGAGCTTGAGGAGATACTCCGCGTTCCAATTGGCGAGGCGGAAACACCCGTGCGATTCCGTGCGCCCGACATCCTCCGGCTTCGGCGTTCCGTGCATCCCGTAGCCCGGCTTGTCCAGGCCTATCCAGGCCACACCCACGGGATTGTTTGGTCCCGGGGGCAGGATCAACTTGCGCCCGAGCTCCCGCGCCTCGGCGGATTCGGGAAACACCTCCGGGTCGAATGTGTAATTGGGATTCGGAGCGATGACACTCACGTGCAATTCCTCGCCCACCGGCCGTTTCTCAACTTTCGAGGCGATGCTGCACGGAAAATGCCCGAGCAGGTTCGTCTCCGCATCGAACGCCTGCAACGAGCGCTCCCCGATCGAGATCCGCACAAACGCGGCCTTCCGCTCCGGTTCGGGATAGGCAAAGACGGGAATTTTGAGGCGGGTTCCGGCCGTGAGGCGGTTCCAGTCGACCGCCGCATTCAGCGCCATCAGCAGCCGGGGATTGGACTGGGTTCGCTCCGCCAACATTTCCGTCACCGTTTCAAAATCGAGGCGCTCCTGCGCGGATTTTGCCAGCCAGGTCGCGCCCACGGGCAGCAGCCGCATGAGATCGTTGGTGGTGATCACGTAATTTGTCAGCAACGGCGGCTGCGGCTGCAGGCGTTCCACGGTGGCCTGATCGAGCAACCCGGTCAGCGGCAGACTTTCGCGCCGCTGAAAAACGCGCAACGCCGCCCGTGTCTGCGAACCCATCACGCCATCGATGGACCCGGACGAGATCACACGGCGCGCCAGGGCGACCTGCGCGGCGAATGTCTTCTCGTCGAAGTTCGGCAAATCGGGTGCTCGGGGCATCGACAGGTTTGTCGTCGCGCCCGTTCCAGGACCAAGGGCTGGAGCGTCGTTGGTTCGCGTCGCGCGCCACGCCGCGGCGCCATTCACTGGAACGAGAATCATCGGCTCAGCAGCGAGACCCGATTTATTGGTGACCGGGATCACCAGCACGCCGTTGGTGGCATCGAATGGAAGCGCCGTGGCCGCCCCCACATTTGTGGACTGGCGTTGAGCGCGGGCCGAATGCCAGCAACGATACCCCAGGATCACCACGAGGATCCCGGCAAACAATTGCACCCGGCGCGACGTGAGCCATCCTTCGATGCGCTTCGGAAGGATGGGGGCTGCGGGAAAAGTCATCAGATAAGGAGACTTTGGCCTTCGGTCCGGCCCCCGTGTCAACTCCCGCCGCGCTTGCACCCCCGACCATCGCCGCTAGACTCGCCGCGCATGTCGTGGAAAATTCTCATCACCGCCCGGACACTCGATGTCGCCGGCGCGGAAGCGTTGCGCCTCTTGAAGAGCGCCGGCTGCCAGGTGATCACTCCCCCCAAATTTGGTCCTCTCAACGAAACCGAACTGCTGTCCCAACTCGATGGCATGGACGCCGTGCTGGCGAGCATGGATAAATTCACGGCGCCCGTCTTCGCCGCCCCAGCCGCCGCGTCTCTCAAGCTCATCTCGCGCTGGGGCGTTGGATACGACGCCATTGATGTCCCGGCTGCGACTCAACATGGGGTTGTGGTCGCCTACACTCCCGGCTTGCTCAATGACGCGGTGGCGGATTACGCGATGGCGCTGATGTTCGCGCTGGCGCGGCGTGTTCACGAAGGCCATCTGACGATGCGCGAGGGCAAGTGGCTTTCGGGGTGGGGTCATGATATCACCGGAAAAACACTAGGGATCATCGGGTGCGGCCGCATCGGCCAGGCGGTCGCCAAGCGGGTGAGCGGATTCGAAATGCGCGTTCTCGGTCATGACATCACCCCGAACGCGGATGCCGAAAAGCTGGGAGTTCAATTTGTCACGCTCGACCAGTTGCTGGCCGACAGCGACTTTGTGTCCGTTCATGCGGCGTTGACCGCCGAGACCCGGGGGCTGATCGGCGAGACCCAGTTGCGCCGCATGAAAAAGAGCGCCTACCTCATCAACACTGCCCGTGGAGCGATCGTGGATGAATCGGCGTTGTTGCGCGCCCTCAACGAGAAATGGATCGCCGGCGCTGCGCTGGATGCGTTCGCGATCGAGCCGTTGCCCGCCGCCCATCCGTTTCGCACCGCGCCCAACCTCCTCCTCACTCCACACCAGGCGTCGTTCGGTTTCGACACCGGCGCGCGGGTAAGTACCGCGGCGGCGCAGGCCATCGTGGACTTGCAGGCAGGACGCAAGCCGGAATGGGTCGTGAATCCCTACGTTTACAAATCCCCAGCCTTGCGCGCGCATCTCGCCTGAACGATGCGCCGTATTTTTCCGTCAAAATCACCAATGCTAACCGCCGCCACGACAATGCAGGCAGTGCTGGACGCTTTTCCAGGAGCGCGGCGCGCCTTGTTCAGGCGCTATCACATCGGCGGCTGTTCGAGCTGCGGGTTTGCGCCGGACGAAACACTGGGCGAGCTCTGCGCCCGCAACGGCGGCCTCGATCCTGCCGAAGCGATCGCCCATATCCAATCCAGCCATGACATCGATCATCAGCTCGAGATTACGCCCGCAACGCTGGCGGAGCGGCTCGCGAACGGGGAGAAAATCCGGCTGCTCGACCTGCGGACGCGCGAGGAATGGGACGCTGTGCATCTTGAAGGCGCGGATTTCGTGACCCAGGACCTGATTCAGCGGTTGATGGGCAGCGAAGGCCGCGAGAGCCTGCTCGTGTTTTACGATCACGGGGGCGCCACCAGCCTCGATGCGGCTGCCTATTTCGCCGGACACGGTTTTACCAATGCCCGTTACTTGCGCGGTGGCATTGACGCCTGGTCGCAGGAAGTGGACAAAAATATCCCCCGTTACCGGCTCGAATCCACCGGGCAGACTTAGAATGCCAATGAACGATCCCCTTCAGCAGCGCCTCGATGAGGCTCTCAAAAACCCGCAGAACATGGGCGAGATGGCGGGTGCGGATTCCATTGGAACCGTTGGCAACGCCGAGTGTGGTGACATGCTGCGCGTCTGGGTGAAGTTCAAGGAAGAGAACGGCCGGAAGGTCATCGATAAAGCGAGCTTCCAAAGTTTTGGCTGTGAGACCGCCATCGCCGCCGCCAGCCTCGCGATGGAATTGATCCGCGGCAAAACCCCCGAAGAGGCGATGGCGATGCGCGGCGAAGAATTTGCAAAGGATCTGGGCCCGTTGCCACCCACCAAGGTCCATTGCACCCAACTGGTCGAGGGGGCCATTCGTTCCGCGCTGGAACCCGCTCCGCTCTCGCCGGGGCCGCCCGCGCCCGGACCGGCCGGCAATTTGATCGAAAGTTTTAATCCTCCGAAACCAGGGGGAGTGCGCGTTGTGTTCCTCAAGGAACCCCCGCAGTGATCCCGGCATGGCGCAGGCCCTGAGCCGCCGCGGATCAACGCGGCGTCAGCTTTCGAACGTAAGCAGCCTGCTTGTCGGCGTACGCGATCCAGACGGCGTGAGTTTTCGGATCAATGGCGATGGTCTTGGCGCCGGGGGCCGTTTTGACATTGCCAATATTTTTTCCGCCCTCGGCAGTTTCTTCCACAACTGAGATTTGACCGGTGCTGCTGGCGCAATAAATCCGCTTGTTTCCCGAGTCGAACGCGATCTGATCCACCCCGGGAACGATATCCACCGTTGCGATAACCTTGCCGTTCTGGGAGTCCATGATGGCCAGCTTGCCATTCTGACCCGCGCAAAAGAGGCGGTGTGTCTTCCCATTGAACGCCAGGCCGTGCGGATGTTTTGCAGGTGTTGTCGGCCAGGTTTCCTTCACCGTGTTCGACACCGGATCGATCGCGAGCAGGGTGTCGTTGGACTTGATGTTTTGAAAAAGCCGATCGCCGTCGGGATCGTAAACCACGTATTCAGGCCCTTCCCCGATCGGGATGGTCGCCACGATTTTCTCCGTGTGCGTGTCGATCACCCACAGGTCCGTCGCATCATCGTGGCCTACATACACGCAATGATTCTTCGGGTTGAACACGAGCGCATCCGCGGGTCCGCCCAGCGCCACCTCCCCGGTTTTCTCGAGTTTCTTGCTGTCGATGATGACCAGCTTCTTCTGCGCGCTGACACTGACAAAATATTTGCCGGCCGCGGGATCCATGGCGACGCCCTGCGCCTTGCCCGTGGAGACGCGCTTGATGAATTTTCCTGAATCGACATCAAAAACATCGAAGGAATTGTTACCCGTATGATTGGCCAGAAGGCGGCGATTGGCCTCGTCGACTTGCAGGTAGTCGAAGCCCCCCTTCGAATCGGGCACCACGATGGGTTCCTCGATCACCAGCGGCAATTCGGCCGACAGCGCGGTGAGATTGAACAGGCCGACAAGCAGGAGACCGATCATTTTATCTATTTTCATAGGCATGGTGAGTAAACAACGGTGAACTCCGACGGCATGCGGAACAATGTTATTCGCGCCCGCCCCGATGACGAAATGGTCATTTCCAAAAATTACGGCGCCCGCGTCCTCCAAGTATGGGGCGTTGACCCCGTGAATGGAGCGGTGCAGGGTCGGGGTCATGCCAGCCGAGCGTTGTCCGACCTGCGGCGGAGAAAACGCGCCAGGCGCGGTGGCTTGCGCCGACTGCGGGACGCGGCTTCCCGAGGCTCCCCCCGCGCCGCCGCCAGCCGCTTCCGCCGAACCCAACGCACTCAGCGTCCTCCTCGTGGCATATCCCAGCCCGATGACTGCACAAGTCGCCGCGACGCACCTCGAGCAGGCCGGCATCCCGGTCGTCATCACAGCCGATGATTGCGGAGGGATCTATCCGATGTTCGGCCCGGTCCATGGCATCCGGCTGCTGGTGAAAGATTCCGACCTTTTTCGCGCGCAGGAGGCGCTCCGGGAAATAGAACAACAATTCGGCTTGATAACCAATCAGCCGCACGGCGATGAGACGACGATCACCATGGAGCCCCGTCCAGCCCAGCCGCCGCCCACTCCCTCCAGGCAACTGGCAGTCCTTTCCATGTTTCTTCTCGGCGGCCTGCTCGGTTGGCTTACGCATTTGGTTGTAACAGATCGCGGCGATCACTTCACCGGCACCACCACCGAGGACAGAAATGGCGATGGCAGGCCGGACGGCTGGTGGGTCTATTCCAACGGGACCCTCCGGTCCGGCAAAGGGGACGCGAATTTCGATGGGAGGGTGGACGGCTGGTCTGAATACGAAGATGGGACGATTTCCATTCAGCGCGACGATTTGGACTTCGATGGCAGGCCTGACGCTGAAACGCGGTATGCTAAAGGGCTGCTTACCACAACTCTCTTCGCAAGTTCCAACAAACTCGGCTTTTGGCGACGCGACTTTTTTACCAACGGCATAGTGCGAGAGTCCCAACTCGATCGAAACCGTGATGGCGTCCTCGATGAACGAATCCTGTTCGACTCCTTCGGAACCTTCCTCCGGCGCGAGCTGCTGAAGTGACCTTTTTTAGTTGCCGCAGGGCAGCGCTTGCCTCTTGAGTGAGCGGCGCCCGGCCGACGCCGGACGATTGGCGAAGACCACCGAACGACGCCGTGTATTTCCTCAAGCGCCTTGTCTTTCTCGTGCCGCTGTTGCTGCTCATCAGCGCGCTGGCATTTGGCCTGATGAAACTGGCCCCGGGCAGTCCCTTCGATCGGGATCGCGTGCCGGCCACCCCCGATGTCGAGCGCGCGCTCAAGGCCCGATACCACTACGACGAGCCTGTTTGGAAACAGTATCTGCGATATTTTGGGCTGCTCTGGGAGCGCAACGAACAGGGCGTCATGAAGCACGCCCCGCCCAGTTTCGATATCTCCTACCGCTACCGCAATCACACTGTCTCCCAAATCATCCGCGACGGATTGCCCGTATCGATGACCTTGGGAGGGCTGGCATTCTGTTTCGCCATGGGCGTGGGCATTCCGTGGGGAGTGGGCATGGCGGTCCGGCGCGGTCAAAGGGCCGATCATTTCTGGGGATTGATGGCCGTGCTCGGAGTGTGCATCCCGGCGCTCGTGATCGGCCCGCTGGTCGCGCTGGCGTTTGCCGTCCGGTGGCAGTGGTTTCCCGTGGCGATGTGGGAAACGCCTCTCCATTTTATTCTTCCCACCTTCACGCTCGGTCTTTTGTTTGCCGGAAAAGTGGCGCGCCTCGTGCGCGAGAGCATGACGACCACCTTGCAGTCCGAGTTCATCACCGCCGCGCGCGCCAAGGGCCTTGGCGAGACGGCCATCCTCGTCAAACACGCGTTGCGCCTGGCGTTGCTCCCGGTGGTTTCCTTCGCCGCACCGATGCTCGCCGACTTGCTCACAGGATCGTTCGTGGTGGAAACGATCTTCCAAATCCCGGGCGTCGGAGCGCTCCTCGTCAACAGTTCCCTCAACCGCGACTGGCCGCTCCTCATGGGTCTCGTTTTGTTGTACGCCGGAATCTTGCTGCTGTTGAACCTCCTCGCCGACTTCACCGTCGCCATCCTGGACAGGAGAGTCCGATATGAGTGATCCGGATCCGGCAGCGGACGCGGCGATCGGGAGTAAGCCCGCAGCGGGCGTGGCAACCTTGAACGTTCAGCTCTCCCCCGGTGCGCGTGCCATGCGACGTTTTCGCCGCAACAAACCGGCCATGTTGAGTCTCGCCTTTTTTGCAATCCTTGTCCTCCTCATCCTCGTCTGGCCAATGGTGGCTCCCTACGCTCCGGATGTCACTTCCGACGCCCAATTGCAGGCGCCGGGCCGCCAGCACTGGTTCGGCACGGACGCCAATGGGCGCGACCTGCTGACACGCGTCCTGTTCGGCGCACGGGTTTCGTTGCTGGTTGGATTCGTGGGGGCGGGCGTGGCGTTCGTCATCGGCGTCACCTGGGGCGCGATTGCGGGCTACATCGGCGGGCGGCTGGATGCTTTGATGATGCGTTTCGTGGATGTGCTTTACACGCTGCCGTCCATTATTTTTGTGATCGTGCTGCTGACCGCGCTCGGAAGCATTGGCAAGGGCTGGGCAACGCGTCATTTTGGAGCGCGGGCGGCTGCGATGACGCCGATGATTTTGCTTTTCGTGGGACTGGGCGCGGTCTCCTGGCTGACCATGGCGCGCATCGTCCGGGGACAGGTGCTCAGCCTTCGCACGCGGGCGTTTGTGGATGCCAGCCGCGCGCTCGGAGCGACCCATGCGCAGATCCTGTGGCGGCACATCCTTCCGAATGTGTGGGGCATCGTGATCGTTTATCTCACCCTCACTGTGCCCTCCATCATGCTCTACGAATCGTTCCTGAGTTTTCTCGGTCTCGGCATTCAGCCGCCGATGGCCAGCTGGGGCTCGCTCGTGGCGGAAGGAGCCGCACAACTCAATCCGATCCATATTCACTGGTGGCTGCCGGTGTTTCCATCCGCGTTGCTCGTCACCACTCTCCTGGCCCTGAATTTTGTTGGCGACGGCCTTCGGGACGCACTCGATCCACGCGGCGAGAGTTGAGGTTTGAATTTTTCCGACCCGCCACCGTTATTTTCCTCTTTTCAGTTTTCTTCACGCGCAACCGATGCATTCCCTTGGGCGTGTCATTCAGCGGATGGCCGCGATCCCGGCGGGCCAACAATCTGAGAGCTATGCGAACGAGAGTGCGAAAATGGTCTGTCATCACGGCGATGGTGTTCTCCGCCCTGCTCGGGCGTGCCGCCGAATTGACCGAGGCGGTGCCGGCGTCGGCCCTGGAAAAGGAGGCCCATGGAATGGCGATGATTTTCGAGCGGGACATCGCCATGAAGGATCCGGCATTTTTGGAGCGCTGTTTTGATTTGGAGACCTGCGTCGACACAGCGCTGGACGGCTTGAGTCCCCCTTCGAGTCTCGCCCCGAATTACCGCCAGGGTATCATGGAAGGTTTCCAAGGCGGTTTTGCCCGGGGACTTTTAAAGGCGGGCAGCGTGCGCTTTCTGCGCATGCGACGGGTCGATAATGAGGCGCGTTTCGTGTTTCGTGTGGTTCCCAAGGAGGGCGGTGTGAATTACTTCGAACTTGTTTTCGACCGCACACGCCGCAACGGGGTGAAAGCGGTGGACCTCTACAATTATTCCCTCGGCCAAAAACTCACCTACACCTTTCGTCATGCCTTCCTTCCCGTCGCCCACCTGGCCGACCAGAGCTGGTCCGGTCAGTTGAGCAAAAAAGACGCCCAGTTTCTCGAGCGATTCAAGGATCTGGAGACGATGGCGTCGTTGAACGCGCAAGCCCGTTTCCACGAGACTCTCGCGATTTATGCCCGCCTCCCCGACGCGTTGCAGAAGGAGAAGCTGTTTCTCATCCCCCAGATGCAAGCGGCCACCCACGCCGACATGCGGGCATTTCATGCGGCGGTCGACCTTTGGCGCGGCGCCTATCCCGGTGAAGCATCCGTCGATCTCGTCGCTGCAAATCTTTTCTTTGCCAAGCGCAGCTACGAACTGGCCTTCGCCGCGCTCGATCGCTTCGACAAATCCTTCGGCGGCGACGCCTATCTCGACGTGCTGCGCGGTCAGCAATACAAAAACCAGGATCACCTCGACGAAGCCCGCGCCAGTGCGCGAAAAGCCGTCACCCGCAATCCACGCATCAGCGAAGGCTGGGAATTGTTGATCAGCGTGGCATTGGGCACGCGAAATTACACCGAGGTCGCGCAGGTGCTCACCGAGTGGGAAAGCAAAACGAGCATTGACGTTTTTCGCGTTGCGGAAGGGGACAAGCTCTACGACTTCCGGCGATCGGCTCCCGGCCGCCAATGGTTTGCCGAGCGCAATGACAGGCACCCCGCGCCGGCGCAACAAGCCGCGCCGGCCCGCGCAGCCGCAGCGCCCGCTCCAGCCGTGGAAGCGATGCCGAAAATGGGCCATAAATTGCAGGGAATCTTTTACTCGGCCGCCAATCCTTCCGCCATTATCAGCGGGCGGACCGTCTTCACCGGCGATCGGATCGCCGGTGGATTTCGCGTCGAAAAAATCACCCAGCAAAGTGTGACGTTAAAATCCCCCGAAGGCTCGCTCACGGAACTGGCACTGAAGTAGTTCAAGCCACAAAAAACAGGCTGGCTGCCCCCACCACAATTCCGGCCAGTAAATCGTCCACGGTCACCCCCCACCCGCCCGGCAGGTTCTGGCTCTGCCGAATCGGCCATGGCTTCAGGACATCCACCGCACGAAACAACGCGAAGATGGCCACCGTCCAAAGCCAGGCTCTCGTCGTCAAGAATTGTCCAATCGGCGGCATGCCCTGCAATTTTCCGCAGGCCACCGTGACCCACGGAAGAAAGCAGACCGGCATCGCGGCGATCTCGTCGAAAACCACCGACGGCGGATCGGTTTCATCCAGGATTTTTTCCGCCCATCCGCAAACCACCACCGACAGCGCCAGTCCGAAAAATGTTCCCGCGAGGTATGCCCAATATTCGCCGCTGGCGATTAGCAGCACGCACCAAAGCAACCCCAGCAACGATCCGAATGTGCCTGGCGCGAAACGCACCCGGCCGATTCCAAAACCTTGCGCGACGCAAAGCACGAGCGCGGCGCCGGTTTCAGAAAGCACTTCGCCCAGCGCTTTGCGGTCGCCTTCCGCCGCCGCTTTCATGATGTCCGGCATCCGCCATAAGCCGAACAGGATCAAGATCACAGCTACAATAAGGACCACGATCCCGCCGACGGAAACCTTGGCGAGGAGCGGCGTGATGACGTCGGACGCGAACACGGCGCGGAGGGTGCCTCACATGTCGCGCAGATACAATTCGCGATTGCGCCACAGGTAAAGCCATCCGCTGATGAATGTGAGCGCGACGGTCAGCCAGGTGGATAAGGCGGCAAACGGAACGACCCACGGCTGGCCCATTACGGAAAAGCCAAAAACCGCATGGCCAAACGCCCCCCATTCCCCATAGCTGACCCGCACCAGGACGGCGATGATCGTGATCATCTGCCAGATGGTCTTGTGCTTTCCCCAACCCTCCGCGGCCAACACCACGTTCTTGGATGCCGCGAGCAATCGCAGGCCCGTGATCGCCAGTTCCCGCGCGACAATCACCACCGCAATCCATGCCGCAATCCAGCCATGCCCCACAAACGCGATGAATGCCGAACAGACCAGAATCTTGTCGGCCAACGGATCCATCAGCTTCCCAAAATTGGTGATCAGGTTCCGGCTGCGCGCGATGGCGCCGTCCATCCAGTCGGTAATGCTCGCGATGACAAAAAGGGTGAGGGCGGCGGTATCGTGATACGGAAATTCAATGAACACCACGACGAGAAATGCCACCGTCAGGATAAACCGGGAAACCGTGAGTCGATTCGGCAGGTTCATCGGGCGGCGCCATTCATCACGCCGGCTCCGCAATCAGGTCGTAATCGGTATGGCCGATGATCCGGACCCGCGCGAATTCGCCCGGTTGAAGCCGGCCGCGCACGAAAATACGGCCGTCGATGTCCGGCGCGTCGGCCTCGCCGCGGGCCAGCAGGAATTTGCGCGGCCCGAGTGGGGGCACCTGCGCTTCGCCGTTCCGGATCAATCCGTGCTCCCACGATTTCACATTGGCGGTTTCCAACTCCTTGACGCTGGCCTCCTTCTCGACCAGCACCTTGAGCGTGCGGCCCGCGAAGGATTCACTCACGGCCCGCGCCACCTTGTGCTGCTCGGCCATCGCCAGTTCACGACGCTTTTCCTTCACACGGCCGGGCACCTGCCCTGCCATCGCCGCGGCTCGCGTGCCCTCCTCATTCGAATAACTGAAAACGCCCAACCGCTCGAATTTCGTTTCGCGAATGAAATCCAGCAGCGCTCGGAAACATTCACCCGTCTCGCCCGGGAAACCCACGATGAAAGTCGTTCGCAACGCAATGCCGGGCACACCCGCGCGCAGGCGCGCGATGAGATCCACGATGTATTGACGCGAGGTCTCTCGCCGCATGCGCTCGAGCATGTTCTCGTGGATGTGTTGCAACGGTATGTCCACATACCGCGCCACCTTCGGACAATCCGCGATCGTCCGAATCAATTCGTCGGTCCAATGGGCCGGATGGGTGTAAAGCAGCCGAATCCAAAAGTCCCCCGCCAACGCGTTGAGTTCCCGGAGCAGCGTGCTCAGTGTCGTGGCGTCGGCCGGAAGAGCGCGCGCCGCAGCATTGAACTTTTCAGGCGACGCAATGTTGCGGCTGTGATTGGCGCGCAGGTCCAGTCCGTAATAGGTGCTGTCCTGCGAAATCAGGTTCAGTTCCTTGACGCCGTCCGCAATCAATTGCCTTGCCTCCGCCACGATATCGGACTGGACCCGGCTCCGGTGGCTGCCGCGCATGCGGGGAATGATGCAAAAACTGCACGGATGATTGCAGCCTTCGGCGATCTTCACGTAGGCAAAATGACGCGGGGTGAGTCGAAAACGGGGTGTGTCAAAATCCGGAATGAAGGTGGGCCGCGCCGTCACATCAAGCAAAGCCGGCGAACTGGTTTCGACCCCCGCCGTGCGGCTCGCGATGACGGTTTTGGTTTTGCCGAACTGGGCAGTGTTCCGGAGCGATTCGGATGGGTCGTGGGACAACTTCGATCCGGCCGCATCCAATTCCTTCAAGCGGCTCGATACCTTCGATCCGGGTTGCTGCGTTCCCGGCTTCGATTCCTGCGCGAGCCGCTGCCGGCGGTGCGCGAGGGCGCCGCGCACCACGGTCCCCACCTGCGCGACTTGATCGATGCCCATGAAGGCATCCACTTCCGGCATCAGCTTCGGCAAATCCTCCCGGAAACGTTGCGGCAGGCAACCCGACACAATCAGCGCCTGGCCGCGGTTTTGCGCCTTTCGAACCTCGTCCGATTCGAGAATCGCATCCACGCTCTCCTCCTGCGCTGCGTCGATGAACGAGCAGGTGTTCACAATCATCGCGTCCGCCGCGGCCGGGTCATTCGTGATTTCCACCCCCTCCTTGAGCAGCGACCCCAGCATGATCTCCGCATCCACGAGGTTCTTCGCGCAACCGAGCGAGATTAAACCGACGCGAAGCGGGGACTTTGACTTTGTTGGTGACTGGGAACCCATGCAAGGAACACTGAGGATATTCCACGACCCCTCGCCGTTGCAATGCTCGAAACGTGCCGGGACGAAGGCATTCCACGGACACTTGACGCTTCGGACGACGCGTCACAGGCTTCCTCCATGCCACTGCGCGTTCTGGTTGTTCCTGATAAATTCAAAGGCACCCTCAGCGCCGCCGAAGCGACCGACGCCATCGCGCGCGGCTGGCGCGCCGCACGGCCGGACGACACCCTCGAGTTGCTCCCGATGAGCGACGGGGGCGATGGCTTCGGCGAGGTGATCGGACGCCTGCTGAACGCCGAGGCGCAAAGTGTCAAAACCGTCGATGCGGCGAACCGTCCCCTCGAAGCCTTGTGGTGGTGGCATGACGCCAGCCGCACCGCCGTCATCGAATCCGCGCGAATCATCGGGCTGACGATGTTGCCACACGGCAGATTTCATCCCTTCGAGCTGGACACGCGCGGCCTCGGGCCGGTGTTGCAGGCCGCCGCCGAACGTGGCGCGCAACGCTGTTTGATCGGCGTGGGCGGCAGCGCGACAAACGACGCCGGATTTGGAGTGGCACGGGCGCTCGGCTGGCAATTCTTCAATGCTCACGAAGAACCCCTCTCCCGATGGTCGGAATTATATTCCCTCGCGGTCATCCGCCCGCCCGAACGGGTTCAGTGGTTCGACGAATTAATCGTGGCCGTCGATGTGCAGAATCCCCTGCTCGGGCCCATGGGGTGCAGT
>JBEEGQ010000313.1:0-9737 GCA_041166945.1 Verrucomicrobiota bacterium | reverse complement strand
GTTGTGCATGCCAAAAACTGGCTGGACTGCATCCGCACCGGCAAAACCCCCAACGGCAACATCGATCTGGCGCTCAAGGTGCAGACGGTCATTTCCCTGTCCGAAATGTCGGATCGCCTCGGCATGGTTTGCTTCTTCGACGCCGCGTCGCGGAAGGTCACCGACGGCAGCGGCCGCGAAGTTCCGCTGCTGACCTACGGCTCGCTGCCGCTTTCCTGAGCGGTTGCGGAATGCGACTTCATCCGGGTTCGGCTGGTTCGCCAGCCGAACCCGCTTTTGCTTTTACGCTGTCATGCATACCGTTTCGGTCGCCCGCCAAGCGATGGCCACGCGGTTCGAGATCGTGTTGCACGGCGAAAATCCCGTATCGCTTCGCGCTGCCGGCGAAGAGGCCCTTGATGAGATCGAGCGCATCGAAGCCCGGTTGAGCCTGTATCGGTCGAGCAGCGAGATCGCCCATGTCAATGCGCGCGCCGCCCGCGAAGCCGTTCGAGTTTCGCCCGCGACATTCCGGCTGTTGGAACAGGCCGCGCGGCTCACCACGGAAACCGAGGGCGCCTTTGACATCACGATTGGCCCATTGATGCGCTGCTGGGGTTTCGTGGGGGCGGGCGGACACGTGCCCGAACCCGCGGAACTCGCCGCGGCCCGCGCGGCCGTGGGCATGCGCTGGGTGCAACTGGATCCGCTTCAATTCACGGTTCGCTTTCTTCGCGACGGAGTGATGCTGGATCTCGGCGCGATCGGCAAGGGCCACGCGGTCGGGGTCGCGGCGGATATCCTTCGCGACGCCGGCGTCACCAGCGCGCTCATCCATGGCGGGACCAGTTCCATCTTCGCGATGGGACATCCCCCCGGCATCGAAGCATGGAAAATTGCCATCGATCGCCCGCCCGCAGGAGACGGCGTTTCATCGCAAATCCCTTCGCCGAACGCTGAATCCGGATCGGCCGCTCCTGACCTTCTGGCGGTCGTTGAACTTTGTGACGAAGCTTTTTCGGTGTCCGCGGTGTGGGGGAAATCCTTTCAAGCGGACAAGAAGACGATGGGACATGTGATCGATCCGCGAACCGGCGAACCGGCGGGGCGCGCCATTCTCGCGGCGGTCGCATTGCCGGCGGCGACGGAGACGGACGCATTTTCCACCGCGCTGCTCACCCTGGGTTCAAATGGAGTGGACATACTGATGCGCGCCCGTCCTCGAGCGCGGTTGCTCGTGGCTGAGACGAACGGCAGTGATGTGGCCGTGCGCGCACAGGGCATCGAGGTCATCGCGCGGTAGTCGACGCCGTGGCTGTTCGCCCGCGGATCGACGCAACGAGATATCGCGTGCGGAATGAGAAGGGGAGGGCCGGCTATCGCGGCCGGGGAGGGGGGAGCGAACGCTGGACAGCCGCCGCAGCCTGGGAAAGTGAACCGCCCTTGATATCCGCGGTTCCGGCGATGGCCCCGGAAATGTAGGCGGCGGCCGGCGAAGTGCCGTTCACGCGCCAGGCTTGGCCGTTGAAGCTGATGACGCTCGAGCCGGGGGCCATGGCATCGACGAAATTACCGCGATTGGCGTAGGGCGCCAGCAGTCCGGGAGCATCCCCAGCGGTGACCGCGATGACCTGTGAGTAGGCGGCGGGAAATGTGGGAGTGGTGACGGGCGAATTGCCGGCGGACCCAACGAAGATATGCCCGGAATCGCTGCCGGCTTTGATCACCTGGTAAAGATAGGGAGTGTCTCCATCACTGCCGAGGCTCATGTTGATGATGGTCGCGCCTTTTTGCATGGCTTGATAGATGCCTTCGGCAACCTCATACGTCGTCGTGGTCCCGTTGGGTCCATACACGTCGACCGGCAGGATGCGGACCCGCGACGAATTATTTCCGTCGTTAAATACCGAGATGCCGCGGAGCAACGTCTCGAACATCGAAGTGCCGTGGCTCGGGTTATCGGAGGAGAGCGTGGCCTCGCCCGCGACAGAGATGCCGGGGAGCAGGAAACTTTCGAAGGCGCTGCCCTGCCGTTGGACTGCCGTGTCGATCAGGCCGATCACGACACCTTCGCCCTCCTTGACCGGCTGCAGTTTCAGGTTGGGCGCGGCTGCCGAGCCGGTGGCGTCGGGAACCGGCATGCCATTGACCGGAAAGTTCGGATCGGTCGAAGCCACATCTTCATTCGATCGAAGGCTGTCGCGCGCGGCGTTGGCGGCGTCCTCGTTTTCAAATTTCAGGCGTCCAGAATGCAGGCCGGCGGATTTGCCGACCACCTTTGCACCGAGTTTTTTGGCGAGGTCCTCGATGCTTCCCCCATTTTTCATCGTGACGATGAGTTCGTCGGGAATGGGCTTGGGTTTGCGGACAGCGGCGACGAGGCGGGTGGCATTCTGTTCCTTGCTGCGGAAAACCAGCAGCCGGGAGGGCCCGCCATTGGTGCCGGGCAGGAGGACGCGACCGAGGTCGCCGAGCAACAGATCGAGGGCTCGATCCGGGGCGCGCCCCTTGAACTTCGTTGAGACGGGGCGCTTGGTGTTGGGTTCCAGATAAACCTGCCAACCCGTGGCTTCAGAAATGTGCTCGAGCGTCTGGATCAGGTCCCAGGATGAAATATCCGCGTCGACCGAGTTCTTTTCGCGGCTCCAATTCAGCTGATTGGCCGCGAGCATCGGGAGGGGAGCGATGATCAACAAAGCCAGCCCCACGACGGCATTCAAAGCCCAGGTTCGACCGCTTGGATACATCGGGTTATATATACCGTTGGTTCAACAGCGAAGCGAGAGAAAGGTTTCTGTGAATTCGCATCAGGAGGGAAGAACCACGGAGGCACAGAGGCAAAGAGGGGAAACGGGGAAGCCAGGGTTGGGAGCCGGGCTCTTTATATTTCTCCGTGTCTCTGTGCCTCTGTGGTTCAAGTATTATTCGGGCGGCAAGCTGGCGAAGGCAGGAATCGGGCTTGGGCCGAAGCGCGCGGTTCCGACTTTCCCCTTGCGACCGTCTTTCGCGATTTGTTACTAATCGCCCGCATCTATGGCAGCAATTGGCCGATTTCAAAAGGGCGACGACATATTTTACGCCAAAGTGGTGGATGGCGAATTGTTTCGCCTGCACGGGGATGTCTTCGGTTCCCCGTCCTTTGACAAGAAGCCGACGCCCTGGAAAGGGTTGCGGACATTGACCCCTGTGAGTCCGACGAAGGTGATCGCCGTCGGCCTGAATTATGCCGATCATGCGCGTGAATCCGGCAAGCCGCTCCCGAAGGAACCGCTTTTCTGGTTGAAGGCGCCCACGTCGCTCATTCCGGACGGCCTCAAGATCGAGGTGCCGTTTCCGGCGCACCGCACGGATTACGAGGCTGAGCTGGCGATCGTGATCGGCCGGCGGGTCCGCAACGTCACCGCCACCGCGGCGGCGCGATACATTCACGGTTACACCGCGTCCCAGGATATCAGTGATCGAACCATTCAGAATGCGGAGAGCCAGTGGGCGCGGGCGAAGTCGTTCGACACTTTCACGCCGCTCGGGCCGTATGTGGAGACGAAAATCGATCCGCACGACCTGACCATCCAGCTGTTTCAAAATGGCCAGCTTCGGCAGAATTCCAACACGTCCCAGCTCATCTTCAACTGCTATCAGCTTGTCAGCTTTATCTCGACCAACATGACGCTGCTGCCAGGTGATGTGATCCTCACCGGCACCACCAGCGGCGTTGGCCCGATCGAAAGTGGCGATCGCCTCGAGGTCCGCATCCAGGGACTGGCGCCCCTCGTGAACATGGTGAAGTGAACTGGCCGGGAACGCCGCCGGCCTGTGGCTCCGGCATCCTCATCCGCATCGCGAACCGCTCCACGCGTCCGGCTTTCCGGCGCGAATAGCCCCAAAAACTCCTGACAACTCATGCGTTGGACCCAGACTTTCATCCCCACCCTGAAGGAGGCGCCCGCGGACGCCGAGATCGCCTCGCACAAACTTCTCCTGCGCGCCGGGCTGATTCGCAAATTGGCCAGTGGCCTTTACACGTTCCTTCCACTCGGCCTGCGGGCGCTTCGCAAGATCGAACAAATTGTCCGCGAAGAGATGAATCGCGCCGGCGCACTCGAGGTGTTAATGCCCGCGCTTCAGCCGCCCGAAATCTGGCAGGCCTCGGGGCGTTACGAAACGATGCGGGACGCTCTTTACAAAGTGCGCGATCGCGCGAAAAAGGAATGGGTCCTGAGCCCCACAGCTGAAGAGGTCATCACCACCCTCGCCGCCGGCGAAATCAATTCGTATCGCCAGCTCCCCGCCTGCTTTTATCAGGTGAGCCTCAAGTTTCGTGACGAGATTCGCCCGCGTTTTGGCCTCATGCGCGCCAAGGAATTCATCATGAAGGACGCCTACAGTTTTGACGTGAGCGATGAGGCGGCGATGGCGAGCTATCGCAGGATGTACGACGCCTACCAGCGCATCTTCAACCGGTGCGGCCTCCAGAATTTTCCGGTGGAAGCGGACACCGGGATCATCGGGGGAAATTATTCCCACGAATTCATGGTTCCTGCCGACACGGGAGAAAACGAGGTGGTTTATTGCGAATCCGGCCAATACGCAGCGAACATCGAGAAGGCCACAAGCCGGGGACCGCTCACCGCGACGCCGAATTCCTCCACCGGTGCCGCGCCGGAAAAATTCGCGACTCCGGGCGTGGTGACCATCGAAGCCCTCGCGGCCGCGCCGCATTCCGTCGCCGCGCATCAACAGATCAAGACGCTGATCTACATCGCCGATGGGAAAACGGTCCTGGTTCTTCTCCGCGGCGACGACCAATTAAACGAACCTAAATTTGCGGGAAAGCTGGGTGCGACGGTCTGCCGTCCGGCCACGCCCGATGAAATCGTCGCTTCGATGGGCGCGCGCCCGGGAAGCCTCGGCGCGGTCACCAGCACGCGCAAATCCGCCGGCCTGCGGGTGTTTGCCGACGAGACTTTGCGCGGCGCGCGCGGCATGACGACCGGCGCCAATGAAGATGGCTTTCACCTCCGTCATGTCGAGATGGACCGCGATATTCTCGTGGATGACTGGGCCGATCTGCGCACCGTGAACGCCGGCGAGTTGTGCGCCGCGACCGGTCAACCGCTCAAGATTCGTCGCGCCATCGAAGTCGGCCATGTTTTCAAGCTCGGCACGAAGTACAGTGAAAAGTTGAACGCGCAGTTCCTGGACGCGGGGGGCCAGCGGCAGTTTTGCGTGATGGGCTGCTACGGCATTGGCGTCACCCGCACGCTTCAGGCCGTCATCGAACAGAGCAACGACAAGGACGGCATCATCTGGCCGCTGTCGGTCGCGCCCTACCAGGTCTGCATCACCCCTTTGAGTGTCGTTCCCGGCAGCCAGGCGATGACGTTGGCCGAGCGATTTTATGACGAGCTTTCTGCAAAGGGTGTGGATGTGATTCTCGATGACCGGGACGATCGGCCCGGGGTGAAGTTCAAGGATGCAGACCTGGTGGGTTTCCCGATCCGAATTGCGCTGGGAGAAAAATCACTGGCCAGGGGCGATGTGGAATTGAAACGCCGCGGCGGTGAACTCGTGCCTGTGAAGATCGATGAGGCGATCGCGCAGGTCCTTCAACTTCTCGCTTAGGAAAGCGGCGCTGTGCAATGAGCCGCGGGAAAAGTGACGAGTGACGAGTGACGAGTGGCGAGTGGGGGAATGACGAAGATCGGGCGGAGCGCGGCATTTATGCCGCTTCGTGAACAATGTAATGCTGAGCTCCGATTCGCAGCAGGTGGCCTCCTTAGAAAATGCGAAGCTCCCACGCTCCAGCAAAGTGACGAGTGACGAATCACGAATGCAGGTGACTGAGAGTCGGCTTTATGGTCGCGCCAGGTGGAGCCTTCATTCAGCAATTCCCGGATCGGTCTGAAGCCACGTGAAGGGGATTCGCGCCAGGATAATGCGCGAATAATCGTCCGCCTCAAAAAGGCATCCAACCGTTCCATCCGGCAACCTGGTCAGCACGCTGTAGGCGAAGCCGCCGGGCCAGAGCAACCGGTGCAACGGCCAGGTGACTCCATCATCGCGGCTCAGGTGAACCGTGCCGTGATCGCGTTTCGTGCTGTCAGGGCCGCTAAAGAGGATCGTGCCGCGCGTTCCCGTCTCGCCGAATGACCAGCGCAAAAGCCCCGCGTTGCAGCCGGGATCCCGAAGCGCGGGCGCATCTTCGATTTCGGACCACGTCTCTCCACCGTCACGACTGCGGGCTGACTTGCGCACCCGGGCTCCAGCGAATTGCCGTGAATTCAACTGCACCGAGCCGTCGCTCAACTCGACCATCTGGACCTCGTTGATCTGGCTGCGTTTGCCCAGCTTCGCGTCGGGCACGAAGGCGCCCGGGACGTTGGCGCCGCATTTCCAATTCGAGCCCCGGTCATCGCTAAAGACCGCGAAATTGTTCCATTGAAAATACGGGCCCTCGTTAAAGGGGATAATCAGGCGTCCGGCATGGGGGCCGCGGGTGAGTTGAATTCCAATGCCGGGACCGCTGGCGATGGTGGTGGCATGGGTGGCCCGCTTCGTCATGCGCGTCACGTCCATCGGTTTGGACCATATCACGCCATCGTCATCCGAGGAGATGAGCAGGTTGCGATAGACATTGGTGCCATCGTAACCGGTCCCGGTGATCTGGCTGCGCTCCTTGAGATGCGCCGGTATCCGCTGGTACATCACGAGCACGCGCCCGCTTTGCTGCTCCACGACTGCCGTCGGATTGTTGAGCGAATTTTTTCCGTCATCGTGCAGGAGCTGCAGCTTTCCCCAGGTCCGCCCGCCGTCGGCACTGCGTTTAAGGATGAGATCGTTTGCCGCCTGATCGGATGCCGCAGCACGTCCCTCGGCAAACGCGAGTGCCATCCCGGTTTTCGTCACGACGATGGAAGGAATGCGGATCGATTTGTAACCGTCATTGCCGGGAACGAACACGTCGACGAATTCCGGCCCTGCAGCTCCGCAATGGCGGCAGAGGACGAGGAGAATGGAAATCCGAAGCGCCAGCGGGAAGGTCATTGGAGGATTCTGACGATGACTGCCGGAAATGGCGAGGCGCGAGTCAGGTTTGCAGGCGGGGACCGATTGAGGTATCAAGCTCGCCACTGATGGCTCGCCACGAACCTTTCATTCCCTAAGCTTGCCGCGATGAAATTCCTGTTCATCGGCGACATTGTGGGCGAACCGGGACGGCGCGCGGTTAAAATCCTCGTGCCGCTTCTGCGATTGGAGCATCGCCTGGATGCGGTGGTGGCCAACGGTGAAAACGCCGCGGGCGGCTCCGGCATCACGCCGAAAATCGCCGCCGAACTTTTTTCGGCGGGGATTGATGTGCTGACGACCGGGGATCATTTGTGGGATCAGAAGGAGGTGGTCGGCCTGCTCGAGGGCGAACCGCGTTTCCTGCGTCCGCTGAATTATCCCGCCGGAACCATGGGACGGGGAAGCTGCGTTATTGCAGGCGATGGCCGCCCAGCGTTCGCCGTGGTGAACGCGCAAGGACGGACTTTCATGCCGGATTTGGACAATCCCTTTTCGGTGGTTCCCCCGGAGATTCTCCGGCTCCGCGCGCAGACGAATGTGATCCTGATAGATTTTCATGCAGAGGCGACCTCGGAAAAAATCGCCTTTGCCCGGATGCTCGATGGGCAGGTGAGCGCCGTCCTGGGCACGCACACGCACGTCCAGACGGCGGATGAACAAATTTTCCCGGGAGGAACGGCGTTCCTTTGTGACGCGGGATTTACGGGACCTCATGAAAGCGTGATAGGCCGTGAGATCGAGCCGGTGATCCGGCGTTTTGTGACGCATGTGCCCCAAAAATTCGAGGTCGCCCGGGGGCGGGTGTTGTTGCAGGGAGCGCTGCTCGATGTGGATGAGCAGACTGGCAGGACGCGGCGCATCCAGCGCATCTCCGAGGCGCTGCCCGAATAACCGGCCACCTATGGCGCCCCCTCCCAAAACCCAATGGAATTTCGGCGAACTGTTTCCGCCGGAAGAGACGCGTCGTGTCCTTTCGGTGTCGGAGCTGACCTCGACCGTCCGGCGATTGCTCGAGAAGGAGATTGGCGACATTTGGATTTCGGGCGAGGTGACGAATCTGCGCGCGCAATCGAGCGGCCACGTTTACTTCACGCTCAAGGACAGCGGGGCGCAATTGAGTTGCGTGCTGTTTCGCGGGGGCTCGGTGGCGAATCGTGAGTTTTTGCAGGACGGCGCCAGGCTGTTGTTGAACGGCAGCCTCACCGTCTATGAGGCGCGCGGCCAATATCAATTGCTGGTGCGCGCCATCGAACCGCAAGGCGTCGGGGCGTTGCAACTGGCATTCGAAAAACTCAAACGCAAGCTTCAGGCCGAGGGATTGTTCGCCAGCGAACGCAAACGGCCGTTGCCCCGATATCCACAACGGCTGGGAATTGTCACCTCGCCGACCGGCGCGGCGATCCGCGATGTGTTGCACGTCGTGAAACGGCGCGCGCCTGGCCTCGAAATCATCCTGGCTCCCTGTCGGGTGCAGGGCGAGGGGGCAGGGGACGAAATCGCCCGCGCCGTGAGATTGCTCAACGAGTGGAGCGCCGCGCGCCCTCCCGGTGACAAGATTGACGTCATCCTCGTCACCCGCGGTGGCGGGAGCCTGGAGGATTTGTGGGCGTTCAACGAGGAGTCGGTCGCCCGGGCGATCTTCGAAAGCGCGGTCCCGGTTGTTTCCGCAGTCGGCCATGAAATTGATTTTACGATTGGCGATTTTGTGGCGGACTTCCGCGCGGCCACGCCCAGTGCGGGAGCCGAGATCCTGACCGAAGGCGTGTTCGCCAGCCGGCAGTTCGTGACTGAAACCGCCCGACGGCTGCGTCAACTGGTTCTCGCCTGCATTGAGATGCGCCGGGAGGACGCGTGGAATCTCGGCCACCGGCTGGCGCAGGTGCATCCCCGCCGCTGGCTGCAGGAGCGGTTGCAGTATTTGGATGACCTGCTGTCGTCGCTTCAGCGGACCTTGCGCCACAGTTGCCGGTTCCAAAGGGCGTCGCTGGAGGCATTGCGCGGGCGGCTATTCCGCTGCCGGCCTGCGGCGATCGTGGCGGAGCGACGACAGCACCTTCGCGAACTGGAACGCCGGTTGTTGGAACGGGGACGGTCCGGACTGAAAGAGCGGCTTTCAACCGTGGCAACGTTGCAGGGCAGGTTGAAGCTTTTGTCGCCGGACAATGTGCTGGCGCGCGGGTATTCCATCACGATGGACGAAGCGACCGGGCGCGTGTTGCGCGGGCCCAGCGAAGCGCGTCGCGGGCAACATTTGCGAACCAAGTTGAAAAACGGTGATCTTCGCAGCGTCGTCCAGGATGCGATGGAGTGAGTCCGAGGGCGGACGTCCGTAGAATCCCGCTCATTTGCGCGTGTTGTAATTGGAGCCAAGGCGGCATACTGTGGCGAGGTCCGCCTGCGGGACTTCACCTAATGTCACGGAAAAGCGCGCTCTCATGAAAATCGGCAGGATACTCGATCAGGCTCACGGCTCTTTCGGCCTTGAATACGACACGACCCGTGGCGACAAGAACATGATGCGGCTGGATGCGTTGACGTATGAAAAAGCCATTGTGGAAGCCCGCTCATTTCTCGGGATCATGACGGACGACCTCGATGATGCCGGGACGCTTTGGCACGTGGAGTAACGGGGCATTTTTGGTGATGGGGAGGTGCGATGGCGGGTGCGGTGCATGATTTTTTGCGAATCT
>JBEEGQ010000312.1:0-8042 GCA_041166945.1 Verrucomicrobiota bacterium | reverse complement strand
GGTCGGAGAGGCTCAAGGCCCCCGACTTCCTTCGTTTCCAAATGGAGTTTTTGGGTAACAGGACTTTTGGCGCAATGGGTCCCTTCCCGCCCTTTGCTCGGGTAACAGTTACTTTTGGCGCACTACGTCAGGGTGCTCGGCCTGCGAACGGAGCGGCCGCACCTAATAGTGAGTCACAGATAAACACAGGTTTTCACAGATGCTTTTGTCGGAACTTTCTCTCACCGCTTGTTTCCCCATCTGTGTTCCATCTGTGGCTTCAAAAGTCCCCATCTGTGGATGTTTGCACACGGGCGGGCCGCGCCCGGCATTTCGGCAGGAGACGAAGGGAACCAAGAAGGTGCCCACAATTCGTCAGGGTTTTCCCGCGCTCAGTCCGGTTTTCGAAGCCGATAAAAAGTATTCGGCGGGGCGTTCATGACGTCCCACGTGGCGGTGCCGCCCATCACCGTGGGAATGGCGTTTTCATTCACCCAAACAGTGGAACCGGACTGGAGGTTGTGCGTCGATTCCAGGATCCAATGTTCAAACGCGCTTCCCCACGTCAGATGCCACTTGCCGATGGTCCCCGGTTGAATCGTCAGCCGTGGCAATTCGGGCGGCGGCTCCTCCACGATCACCCGATAATTGTCGCTGAAGATCGTGCGAGGATTTGGCGAGCCCGTCGAGTTGGCGGACACCAAATCAAGATCGGTAAAGGCGGCGCCCGGTTGAAAGTGAATCGTGCTGGACAACCCTGGCACCGCAATTCCGTTGGTCAGGAGATCCAATCGGCCTGTGGCGTAATCGAGTCGAAGGCCGACATTGAACCAGGTGTTGTAAGGAAACGCCCCCGCCAGCCGGCCACCGTCGACCGCATTCGTCACCATCACGATGGTCCGGCTGTTCGGAATGATCAAAAAACCGAAATCCAAATAATTCCCGTCAAACCCGAACAGCCCATACACCGAGGCATCGGCGGATTCATTCGATGGAACAAAAAAATCCATGGACCCGGTCAAGCGACTGTAACCGGCGGGTCGCTGGGTAAATTGGCTGGATAAATCGACCCACGATAATTGTTCAGCCCCCATCACCGAACTCGAACTGGCTGTGAACCGAAGGAATTGGTTTCCGTAGGGAGTGGTTATTGGAGTTCCGAACGGATTGGCCTCGGGCGAACCATTGCCGACGACACGGTGCAGCCCGGGAGTGGGCTCGACGCCTTCGGATTGCCAACCGTTTTGTGGGGCAAGACCTCCCGACACCCAGGCTGGCGCCGCCGGGGCGGCCTCCCAACCTGTCTCGTAAAGCACGGTCGTGGCGGCCTTTGCACCAGTTCCAGAAATCGAAATGACAACTGCGATTAGTACGGCACGAAGTTTCATCAAGTTCGACAGGGTCGGAAGGAATGGGGTGATTTGCAACGCGGTCAGGTTCTCGCTAGCAGGCTGAAATGCTTTGGTCAAACAAATAGAGGTTCGAAAGAGGCTGTCGTGCACCCACCATGTCCGTTCGTGGTCTGCTTCGCTTGACCGATGCGTCGGACGTTAGTAGTTTTGATCATTTCCGGCCATGAACTTTCTTGATGTGCAATCCACTTTTCGTTCGCGCATGACGCGCGTGGTTCTTCGAATCGCCTTTTGGCCAACTTGGGTGGCGGCGTTGCTCAGTGGCCGGCTGTCCGGTCAAGGTGTCATTGTTTTTAACAATAGCGTCGCCGGACAGGTGGTTGCTCCCATTTTTGCTCCTGAACCTTCGGATCCCACCCTGCCGCTCCAGGGAAATCCTACGAACGGTTATCCCGCCGGGACGCAGGTTTACACGGGGGCCGCCCTGTCCGGGTCCAGCTATACCGTGGAATTGTGGGGTGGCCCGTCCACCGCCACGGAGTGCCAGCTCACCGCCCTGGCTCGGACAATTTTCCAAACCGCACCTTCAGCCGGGTTTGTGCAGCCTCCGGTTTCGCCCGTCGCAATAGCGGGAGTACCGCCCGGCATGAGAGCACAGCTCCAAGTCCGCGCCTGGGATAACAAAGGCGGCACGGTCAACAGTTGGGCGCAATCCGAGTGCGCTCCCGCAGCGCGAGGATCCTCTGCCATGTTTTTGTCTGACCCCTTGGCGGCCTCCGGCGGGCAGGTCTACCTGCGGGGCCTTCGAAGCTTCAACATATTCAACGCCGGCTCGCTTCCCTATCATATCCTGATCAACCGCGGCGGTTGTGATTTGTCGGAATTCGCGCCCGTCGCTTTCGAGGGGGAAAACGTCACGCTGCTGTTGCGTTGTGTTCAGCCGGGAGCGTCCCTGCAATGGCGGTTGGGAGGGGCCGATATCGCGGGTGCTCATAGTCCGACGCTTTCGCTTCCGAATATTCGGCTGAACCAATCGGGCATCTACACTGTGGCAGACACCGCCCCGCCCGCTGGGACGGTTGAGCCGATATCGATCAACCTCCGGGTGGCGCCACGCCCGCGATTGTCGTCCCCGCACCTGACGCCCCAAGGCGCATTTTCGATGACTCTGTCAGGCGTCACCAATCGCACCGTATCGATGGAACAATCGTCGAACCTGGTATCCTGGGCGTCCTGGACGAATCTTTATTTGTTTGGACCCGCTCAAGTGACGTTTCCCGGGCCGCTGCCTCCGCGGGCCCGATTTTTTCGCGCTCACCCGTTGCCTTGAAGTGCCTTGAGTGCCTTGTGATTTCCGAGGCGACCCGGGCGGGATGGGCAAAACCTGCCTGTTACTCGATTGGGACATTGGAAGGCGGTGAATTGCATCTTGACTCGCTTTCCATCGGGCGCGTATTCTCCATCTGGTCGTAAAACTTTGCTGGGTCGCCAGCGCGAGTAAGTCGGAGAACAGTTTCTTCCGACTTTTTTGTTCCCCCAGTGGGGGAACCCGGGTGTCGAAGTGACCGAAGTGGTTATGAACGCCGACTTTCTAGCAGTTCTTGATTTCTGGGAACGAGAAAAGGGCATCACTAAGGATGTCCTGATCGCGGCTGTTGAGGAGTCTCTTGTCGCCGCGGCGAAGAAAGCCGTGGGTCCCGCTCGCGAATTGCGCGTCTCCATCGATCGTAAAACCGGCGATATCAAGGCGTTGGCCAAACTCGTCGTGTCCGAGAAAGTCCTTTCCAAACACGACCAACTCTCCGTCTCGGATGCCCGCCGCCTCAAGCCCGATGCTCAAATCGGTGAAGAGGTCGAGGTGGAAGTCACCCCCACCAATTTTGGCCGCATCGCCTCGCAATATGCGAAACAGGCGCTCATGCAGCAGATTCGGCGCGCTGAGAAAGCCATGATCTTCGAGGAGTTCAAGGATCGCGTCGGCGATATCGTGAGCGGAACGGTGCGGCGCTTCGAGCGTTCGGATGTTTACGTGGATCTGGGCAAATACGAAGCCCTTCTGCCGAATCGGGAGCGTGTGCCCACCGAGGAATACCAGGTCGGCGAACGCCTTCGGTGCTATGTGAAGGCTGTCGAAAATGGCGTTCATGGCCCGGAAATTATCCTGTCCCGCGCCGATCCCCAGTTTGTCGTCAAGCTGTTCAAGCTCGAGGTTTCCGAAATCAACGATGGCACCATCGAGATCAAGGGGATCGCCCGCGAACCCGGTTTTCGCACGAAACTGGCCGTCCACACGCGGGATGAAAAAGTGGATCCCGTGGGCGCCTGCGTCGGCTTGCGCGGCGGTCGCGTCAAAAACATTGTTCGCGAGTTGAACAATGAGAAAGTGGATATCATTCGATGGGACTCGAACATCCGTAATTTCATAACAAACGCCCTGAACCCGGCCAAGCTCAAGACGTTTACGATCGATGAAGCCCGCAAACGGATCAAAATCATGGTGAGCGACGATCAGTTGTCGCTGGCGATCGGGAAACGCGGCCAAAATGCGCGGCTGAGTTCCAAGCTCACCGGCTGGCAGGTCGACATTGAAGCCGAGGCTCCCACGGCCATCGGTTTTGACCAGAAGATCGCCCAGGCGGTGCAAAGCCTCGCCGCCATTCCCGGCATCAGCCAGGCGCATGCGGATGCTCTCGTTCATCACGGCATCACGAGCCTCGAGGCGCTTTTGCAAGTGGAAGTGAGCGACCTGGCCGGAATGCCGGATATCGGCGACGCCGCGGCCGCTGTCATCGACGCTGCCAAGGCGGCTGCGAAAACACGTTCCTTTGATGTCAGCGGTGATGCCAGCGCGGCGGCGGAAGCGGAGCCGGCTGCCGCAGGCGATTCCTCAGTTGCAGTTGGCAGCGACGCGCCCAGTCCCGCCACTTAATTTATGGCGGTGGTGACGCACAGTTTTTTAGTGGAACACGCATGAAGATGGCGTGTTTCAATTGGTTCGGTAACGCATTCTATGCCCGTTCGCATTTACGATATAGCGAAGAAGTTCGGAATCGAGAGCAAGGCAGTCCTGGCGAAAGCCAAGGAGTTGGGCATTGCTGCCAAGGTTCCGTCCAGCTCTCTCGACAAGATCACGGCTGAATTCCTCGAAAGCCATTTCGTTTCCGCCGTCGCCGCGGAACCCGTCGCCGCTCCGCCGCCCGCCCCTCCTCCCGAACCGGTGATTCTGGTCACGACACCCCCGCCCGTCGACGAAGCGCCGATGCCGGAAATCAAAACCGCCCCCCAAACCACCCAGGAGGTTTCCACGCCTGCCGGTCCCATTTCCGTCTTCACCGAATCTCCCGTCCCCGAACCGCCGGCGGAACAAAAACCGGCGGCAGCCCCCGAGGCGCCGGCCGCTCCTCCGAGTCCGAAGGTGGGGGACAAGATCGGTTTTATTCAGCTGCCCACCCGGCCCGCCGCGCGCACCGCCGCCGGTCCGCCCATGCGGGCCCCCCAACGGGGCATGACTCCGGCGCCATCACTGCCGGCCCGCGGACGCGGCGATACCCGGTTCGTGCGTCCCGGCCAGCAACCGGTCGGGCGCCCCGGTTCATCTCCCGCAGTCCCTCCGCGTCCGGCCACCCCGGCGCGGCCCGCGATCGTTCTTCCCGACGACGCGCAAGTGATTACCCTCAAGCCGCCGATCATCGTCCGGGATCTCGCCGAGCGGCTGGGCAAAAAACCGTTCCAGCTCATCGCCGATTTGATGGAATGGAAGGTCATGGCCAATGTCAACCAGGCCATTGACGAGACCATCGCGCAAAAGCTTTGCGCCAAATACGGATTCAAGTTCGAAGCCGAAAAACGCGAGCGCGGCGGCGGCATCGTTCATGCCCCGAAGAAAATCATCGAGGCCGACCTCGAGGACAAAGCCGAGCATCTCAAACCTCGCGCTCCCGTGGTCACCATCATGGGCCATGTCGATCACGGCAAGACCACCCTCCTCGACGGCATCCGCAAGGCAAATGTCGCGGCGGGCGAAGCCGGCGGCATCACCCAGCACATCGGCGCGTACACCATTTCCTTTCCGCACCCGGAACGAAAAGGGGAATTGCAACTCATCACCTTTCTCGACACGCCAGGCCATGCCGCCTTCAGCGCGATGCGCGCGCGGGGCGCCAACGTCACGGACATCGTCATCCTGGTCGTTGCGGCCAATGATGGCGTGATGCCCCAGACCCTCGAGGCCCTGAGCCACGCCCAGGCTGCCAAGGTTCCGCTGATCGTGGCCGTCAACAAATGCGATCATCCGGCCGCCAATCCGATGAAGGTGCGGCAACAATTGCAGGAACGGGGCGTGGTGCCCGACGATTGGGGCGGCGAAACACCGTTCGTGGAAGTATCGGCGCTCACCAAGGCCGGGGTTCCGCAACTCCTCGAAATGATCCTGCTCCGCGCCGATCTGCTCGAGCTCAAAGCCAACCCCGATCGGCGTGCCCGCGGGAATATCATCGAATCCGGCCTCGAACCCGGTGGCCCCACCGCCACGGTCCTCGTTCGCAAAGGCACATTGCGCATCGGCGATGCCATGATCTGCGGCGTGCATTATGGAAAAGTTCGGGCGCTCATCGACGAGGACGGCCAGCGTCTCAAAGAGGCGGGGCCATCGGTCGCTGTAAAAGTTCTCGGGCTCAACGGCATTCCTGAAGCCGGCACTGAATTCAGCATTCTCGAAAACGATCGCACCGCCCGCGATCTGGCGATGACCCGCGCCGACGAGGCGCGCGCACTCGCCGCCCAGGAACAACGGGCCAAGGTCACCCTGGAGAACCTCTTCGATACACTTGCGGAAACCTCGGCCAAGGTCCTCAAGGTTGTCGTCAAGGCCGACACCCAGGGCTCCGTTGAAGCCATCGTCGAGGCTCTCAAGAAAATCGAGGCCGAAAAGGTTTCGCTCGAAGTCATCCACAGCGCTGTCGGGACCATCACCGAGTCCGACGTGTTGCTCGCCAGCGCGTCCAAGTGTGTCATTCTCGGTTTCCATACCCGCATCGACAGCAGCGTTCCCGAGGTCGCCAAACGTGAGGGAGTTCAGATTAAACTGTATTCCATCATTTACGAATTGATCGACCAGGTGAAGGAAGCCATGGCCGGACTCCTCGACCCCATTCTCAAGGAGGTCATCGTTGGAGCTGCCGAAGTTCGCAAGCTGTTCGAGCTTTCCAAGGGCGGCAATGTCGCCGGTTGCGTCATCTCCAGCGGACGCGTCGTCAAGGGACGAGTGCGCATCCGCCGCCGAAAGGATGTGCTCTTCGAGGGCAGCATCCAGTCGCTGCGCCGGTTCCAGGATGAAGTGAACGAAGTCCGTGCCGGCATGGAATGCGGCATTCGCATCGATGGCTACAACGATTTCCAAATCGGCGACGTCATCGAGTCCTACACCACGGAGAAGGTTGCCGCCAAACTGTAGATCATTCCCGGCTTGCCATGTCCGCGGCCCCACAACTCCTTCGCGCTCGCATTCCGAGCCAGCATTCGCAGCTTTCGCAGCGGAATGGGTTTGGGCCCGGCTTCGCAAAACCGTTCCGCTCCTGAGCCCCCAGCTGTCCCATGGCCTCCCATCGCATCGAACGTGTCCGCGAATTGTTGAAACGTGGAATCGGTGAGGCCATCCGGCGCGAACTTCCCGTCGACCAGGCCGGATTGGTGACCGTCAGCGATGTGGATGTCGGCGGCGATCTCAAGTCCGCCACCGTTTTCATCAGCATCCTCGGGGGACAGGAGCAGCAGCGCACCGGCCTGCTCATGCTCCAAAATAATCGCGGCCGCATCCAGGGGCTGGTCGCCAAGTCCGTCCTCCTGAAATACGTCCCGCAGCTCCGTTTTGTCGTCGATGATTCCGTGACGCGCGGCAATCGCGTCATCCAGATCCTCGAGGAGTTGGAGAAGCTTTCCCCGGATGCAAATGAAGCGAATTCTTGAACAGATTGTCCAAACCATCCGCGACAGCGAAGCCCTGTGCATCGTCGGGCATATTCGTCCCGATGGCGATTGCATCGGATCCCAGCTCGGCCTGGCTTACGCCCTGAAAAACGCCGGCAAAAAGGTGACCGTGTGGAACGAGGATCCGCTCCCCCGGAAACTGGCTTTTCTCGATCCGGATCGGCTGCTCGAAACGCCGCGACAGGGAAAAAAATTCGATTGTGTCATCGCCACCGATTGCGCCAGTTACGAGCGCCTCGGCAGCGCCGGGGAATGCATCAAGAACCGCCAGACGCTCATCAACATCGATCATCACGCCAGTAACACCCGCTATGGCGATCTCAATTGGATCTCCGACGATGAACCGTCCTCCGGCGAACTGGTCTATCTCCTCCTTCAAACCGGTCATTGGCCCATCACTCCTGCGATCGCGGACTGTCTTTACACCGCGGTCTCCACGGACACAGGTTCCTTTCAATACCCGACAACGCGTCCGGCCACATATCATGTTGCCGCTCATCTCGTCGAACGGGGGGCGAACCTCGAGAAAGTCTGCAACGAAGTTTATCAGTCGTATCCTCTCTCGCGAGTCCGTCTTCTGCGCCACGTCTACAGCCGCTTCAAACTGGGGCACCAGGATCAAATCGCCTACTTCTGGCTTCGGAAGGTGGACTACGCCCGCACCGGCGCCGGCCCCGAGGATGCCGAGGGACTCATCGATCATATCCGCGCCATCGAACCCGTCGT
>JBEEGQ010000311.1:0-4728 GCA_041166945.1 Verrucomicrobiota bacterium | reverse complement strand
GAGCTGCTGACGCTCACGCTGCCGCCATGGGCTTCGACGACGGCTTTGACCAGGCTTAGGCCGAGGCCGAGGCCGCGCTGGCTGCGGCTTTTGTCGCCGCGATAAAGCCGTGTCCAGATTTTGTCCTGCTCCTCCGGGGGAATGCCGATGCCGGTGTCGCGGAAGCAGACGACCAGACGCGACGGCTCGTTGTGGGTGATGATGGTCACTTGGCCGCCTGTCGGGGTGTATTTGATGGCGTTATCGAGCAGGTTTGCGAAGACCTGCCTCATGCGGTTGGCGTCGACGGCCAGCTCGCATGGCTCGAGCAAGTCGAGCCGGACAGCGACGCCCTTTTCCTCGGCGACATAGGTGTAGCCGTCGACGACTTCGCGGAGGAGTTGACCGAGGTCGATGGGGCGCCGGTCGAGTTTCATCATGCCGGCCTCCGCTTCGGCAATATCCATGAGCGTATTCAACATGCTGAGAACGCGCTCGGATTCCTCGACGCAATCTGCGAGCGCCTCGCGGGCAGCGGCGTCGCCGGCTCCGCTTTGCAGCGCCAGCTCGGCGGTGCCCCGGAGGCGGGTGAGAGGGGTGCGAAGGTCGTGGGCGACATTGTCCAGGCTCTCGCGCATGGCGCGGATAAGGGATTGGTTGGTGTCGAGCATCGTGTTGAAGAGCCGCACCATTTCACCGAGCTCGTCGGCGGATTTGCGTTCGGGGACGCGCTCGTCGAGCCGTCCGGTGCGGATGATGGAACGGGCGGTGGCCACAATCTGGCGGACCGGCTTGGTGGCGTGATGGGAGAGGAAGGCACCGGCGACAAAGCCGACGATGACGATGGCGACGCTGACGAGGAGGAAGGAGCGGCGGAAGGGTTTGAGGAGAGTTTCGCGGTTGTTGGTGCTCCGGCCCACCTGGAGGACGGCGCCGTCAAACAAGGTGGCCTCGCCCAGCGCGAAATCCTTTTCGGCATCCTTTGGAATCCGGTTGACCTCGAACTGCCGGCGGCCGCCGATCACGCCCGAATCGGTTTCCTTGAATGTCACCCATTCGGGCGGGACGCGGAACGCGGTGATGGAAGAGCCACCCTTGATCAGGCGAACGAACAGGGATTTTTCCTCGGGAGAAGCGTTGTCGCGGGCGATCCAGTTTTGCATGGCAACAGCCCCGCGGGTTTGGTAGATGGCGGCGTATTCCTTGAGGCGCGCCAGGATGACTTCGCCTTCCTTTTGTTCGATGGCCGCCGCGAGGAGGTAATAGACAAGGACAAACAATCCAGCGGTGCTGACGCTGAAGACAAGCGCGTACCAGACATTCAGCCGGAGGCCGAAGCTGCGTCTAAGTCGCTGGAGCAGGCCGGAGGACATAGCCGACACCGCGAATGGTATGGAGACGGGTCTTGTCCGGATCCACCTTGGCACGGAGACGATGGACGAGGACATCGACGACGTTGGTCTGGGGGTCGAAGCTGTAATCGAAAACGTGTTCGAGAATCATCGTTTTGGTGACGGTGCGGGCGGGATTGCGCATGAGATATTCGAGCAACGAAAATTCCCGGGGCTGAAGATCGATCCGTTCGGATCCGCGGCTGGCCTGGCGGGAGAGGAGGTCGAGGCTGAGATCGCCGACGCTGAGGCGGGTGGGTTCGGCGGCCTGAGTCGAACGGCGTATGAGGGCCTGCACGCGCGCGAGCAATTCGGAAAACGCAAACGGCTTCGTCAGGTAATCATCGCTCCCGGCCTGAAGCCCTTTCACGCGGTCGTCCACGCTGGTCTTGGCGCTCAGGATGAGGACCGGCGTGCGGAGTCCGCGGGCGCGCATGCGTTGGATGACCGTCAATCCGTCCAGCCGCGGAAGCATGAGATCGACGATGGCGGCGTCGTATGGGGTGGTTTCGGCAACAACGAGCGCCTGTTCGCCATCCGGACAATGGTCCACCGCGTAACCACTTTGCTTCAGCCCCTTGACGACGAACGAGGCGATCTTGCTGTCGTCTTCAACAACGAGGATGCGCATGGCGGGTTCAGGATGCGGGACAACGGGAAAAAGCTCAAAGCTCAAAACAAAATGCCAGGCAGGGCATGGAATATGGGAAGAACCTCCCGTGCGCTGTGGCGGGCGCCCGGGAGGCTCGAGAGACTGGATAAGAGAGCTTATCCAGCGTGGCTTTCGTCCACCACGAGGAAGCGGTTGCCGCCGTTGCTCCACAGGCGGAGCAGGGTGGTTTTGTCCTTGGACCGCTCGGTGAGACGCACGGCGTCCTCGGATCCTTTCACGGCCTGTTTGTTGATTTCGAGGATGACATCGCCCGTCTTGAGCCCGGCTTCCGACGCGGGAGAGCCGTCCTCGACTTCAACGACGACGGCGCCGCGGATGTTTTCGGGAACATGAAACTGGCGGCGCAATTTGGCATCGAGATCAGCAACAGCCACGCCTCTGAGCGCTTCGCCATCGTCAGGATGGTTTGTCCCGGTCTTGGCAACCTGTTCGGCGCCGGGCAATTCCTTGACCGTGACGTCGACTTTACGGGTGGCACCGTCGCGCAGGATTTTCACTGTCACGCTTTCGCCGGGTTTGGTCCGGCCGGCGGCGAGTTTGAGATGGCGGCTGTCGGTGACCGGTTTGCCATCGATCTCGATGACGACGTCACCGCTGCGCAGGCCGGCGCGGTCGGCGGGACTTTTGGGTTCGACGCCGCTGATGAGCGCGCCCTGTTGTTGTTTGAGGTCGAGTTTGCGCGCGAGCGCGGGCGTCACATCCTGGATCATCACACCGAGATAACCCCGCGTGACCTTGCCATCCGTCACGAGGCTGTTCATCACGTCGCGCGCAAGATTGACAGGGATGGCGAAGCCGATTCCCTGGTTGCCGCCGCTGCGGCTGAGGATGGCGGTGTTGATGCCGATGAGCCGGCCTTCAACGTCGACGAGGGCGCCCCCGGAGTTGCCGGGATTGATGGCGGCATCCGTCTGGATGAAATCCTCGTAATCCAATCCGAGGGTGGCGCGGCCGGTGGCGCTGACGAGACCCATGGTGACGGTCTGACCGATGTTGAAAGGATTGCCGACGGCGAGAACGAGGTCGCCGACTTCGATTTTGTCGCTATCGGCGATTTCGAGGGCGGGCAGATCCGTGGCGTCGACCTTGACGACGGCGACATCGCTTTTGGGATCCTTGCCGATCACCCTGGCGGTGAATTCCCGTCCATCGAGCAGGGCGACTTTGACTTCATCAGCGCCTTCTACCACGTGATTATTGGTGACGATGTAACCGTCCTTGGTCACGACGACACCGGAGCCGACGCCCTGCTGGGGCGGTGTGCGGAAGCTGCGTCCATTGCCGCGTGAATTTTCGCCAAAGAACCGGCGGAGCATGGGATCGTCCATGCCGGGAAGGAATTCGTCGGAGCGCACCTCGCGGGCTTTGACGGTGGAAGTGATTTTGACGACGCTGGGGCCGACCTTTTTGACAACGGGCGAGAAGCTGAATCCCAATTTGCCGTCGCGGGCGACGGGGCGGTCGCTGATGGCGAGGCTGACGGGGCTGGCTTTGGGGTCCTCTTTGCTGCTGGTTTTGACGGCCTTATCGGCTTTGTCGGTGGCAGCGATGCCGGCGATGGCAAGTGCCGCGAGCGCGCATAAGGCGACCCGCGGGAGGGAGGGAGTGAATCGGGCTAAGTGAAGTTTCATTTTGGCAATATCCGTTAATGGTTTTGTAGGATCTTTTTTATCGAACTGCATGAAAGATGGCATGGGTCAATGACCCAAACCTTTCGGGGGCATTACAGATGTGTAAATGCGGAGGGCCTTTCTGCGATGTGGGGGGATGTTCCTTCTCTACCGGCCGGCGGCTGTGGATAAGAAACTATTGCGTGGGCGGGGTGGCTTGTGGCTTGATGCGGAAAATAAATGGACACGAGGAACCGCTGGTGCGGCTCACTGTCATCAGGCGTCGCGGAATCCTGAAGGATTCACAACAGAATGAGCCGGGAGCGGTTGCATATTTTTTATGCGGGGCGAGTCCAGGGAGTTGGATTCCGGCATACGGTGCGCCAGACGGCGACAGGATTTGAGGTGACCGGGACGGTGCGTAACCTGGCGGATGGCCGGGTGGAGCTGATCGCGGAAGGGACGCGGGTTGAGCTGGAGGAATTCCTCAAGGCGATCGAGGATTCCGAGGTGGGCGGGTTCATCCGCGAGGCGGTGACAAGTTGGTGCGACAGCAAAAATGAGTTTCGCGGTTTTGAAATCGTTCGTTAATGTGATCGGAGAATGAGATACGCGGTGATTGCGGACATCCACGCCAACCTTGAAGCGTTCGAGGTGGTGTTGAATGACGCCAAAGAACAGAAATGCACGCACTATTGCTGCGTGGGCGATGTGGTGGGCTACAATGCCAACCCGAAGGAATGTCTCGAAATCGTCCGCGGCATGGGCATGCCGGTGGTCAAGGGTAACCACGATGAATACTGTTCGAGCGAGGAGGACCTGGAGGGATTCAACCCCCACGCGGCGGAGGCGGTCAACTGGACGCGCAAGCAGCTCAACGTCGAGGACCGCAAATGGCTTCGCGAGCTGAAATACATCCGGCTGGTGGCGAGTTTCACGATGGTCCATGCCACGCTGGATGGGCCGCAGCGATGGGGTTACGTTTTCGATCGGCTGGCCGCCGCCGCCAGTTTCACGTATCAAAACACCAGCGTCTGCTTTTTCGGCCACACGCATGTGCCGCTGGCATTCGTGC
>JBEEGQ010000310.1:0-16914 GCA_041166945.1 Verrucomicrobiota bacterium | reverse complement strand
CCGAACGCCATCCGGCGGCCGATTTCCTTAGGGCACTCGTCGCCGGCGCGCCACGATGACAAGGTTGTCAGCGAGCCGAAAAGCCCCCAGCGTCCGCTCGAGCTGCCGGCGACATCCGTTCAATAATCCACCGCGCTGTTTCCATGCGGTCGTCCGTTTCAACAGGGCGATCCTTTCGGCATCCGGAACACCGCGCCCCCTGCCCCGCCAGTCCTGCCAAATGACCACGGGATTAAAATGCGTCGTTCGCACTTCCATCACTTCAAACGCCGGCACGCGCGCCATCCACCGACGCAGGGTTTTCGCGGTAAAATAATTCACATGCTCCAACATCACATAGCGATAGCGGCCTGCCAGCAACCGCGCTGCGAGCGAATTCAAATTGGGGACCAGGACGAAACAATGGCCGCCGGGCCGGAGCAATCCCGCGGCTTTCTCCAGGAACTGCGCCGGGTCGGCGAGGTGTTCGACCACGGCCCACATCGTGATGGCATCAAACAACCGACTCCCAAAATCCGCTTTTGGAAATTCTCCGCTCCGAACGGGCACGCCCTCGCGAGCCGCGTGGGCCAGGGCGGCGACGACGACGTCCATCCCCAATCGCTCGTAGTCGCCCGGCCATCTGGCTTCCAGGCTATAAAGAAAACCGCCCGTCGAACAACCCACATCCAGCACCGCGCCGCCCGGGCAATACTTGCGAAAAAGGGCCATCTCTCTTTCAAAGCGCACCGGTTGAAAATCGGCGGCGAGTTTGTCCGGCGACAAATAAAGCCCGTCGGCGAGCTGCTGGTAATGTTCACCAGACTGGAGCGCGGAAGGGATCGGATTGGCGAACACCATTCCACAGCGCCCGCACTGGACGAGCGACAGATTATCTTTTCGCCAGTGAGCCCGCGTTTGCGTCCCGTCGCAAACCGGACATCGTCGTTGAATCATTCCAAGCATTGGCTTTTCCCTGGCTCGACAGCGTAAGTTTCGCGGCCTGGGCCGGATGCCAAAAGTTGTTGCTCCTGCTCCCAGCAGCGATGGAGATACAAACGGCCACTCGCGTCGAGGATCAAGGGTTTGAACTCGCCAGGCGTCCCGACGACCGGGCTCGAGCGGAGCGCCGTCATCCAGGACTCGCGCTCCGGCAGATCGAGAGCAAATGAGTCCGCGCCGCGCCGCAAAACACCGGCTTCCGGTGAGCGTAAATCCACGAAGAGCGCGCCCTCTCCGCTCCGACAACTGGCCAGGGCCGAGGCGAGTGCCAGATGGGGTTGCCCACCGCCGGCGAGTCGTTCGATGAAGGCGCCAAACTGCCGGTCGATTTCACGAAACCCCGGATGATCCAGTGGACTGGGAGCCGCGGCGCTCATTTCGATTCGGGATCCAGCAGCACCGCCGCAAGCGCCTCAATGAGCTTCGCCTCCGGCCGATCCTGAAACAGGCCCCGCTCGGGATGTGAAGGGTCCATCCCACGCAGAAACAGGTAAAAAACGCCGCCGAAATCGCGCGAGTAATTGTATCCGGGCACGCGCAGTCTCAACCACCGATCCAACGCAACGACGTAAAGATGATATTGCAGGACATAAAAACGCTCGTTCATTTCGCGCCGCATCATCTCCTGTCCATATGCAGCCCCTTCCGCGCCCAGCCAGTTGGATTTCCAATCCGCGAGCCAGAATCGTCCGTCGAAACGAAACACGAGGTCCATGAAGCCCTTGATGAAACCGCGCGCGGGACTGAAGGTCAGCCTTCCCAGCTGTTCGGGAAAATCGCCCTGCACAACGGCCCGGCCGTGTCGGGCAAACACCTCGACGAGATCGGGCACCGACGTTTTTCGCAGTGGAAAACAAAACTCAAGTTCGTTCAGCCGTTCCGCGGAAGTCACGCTGGAAAGTTTCATCGCGGGCTCCCCTGGAACAAGCGGCACAGCCAGCGTTCTTCGAACCGCTGCCGCAACAACGTCCGTGAATTCATCGGCCGAAAATCCATATTCCCGCAAGGTTGTCCGGGTCAAATCTTCGAGCGCCCGCGAATCGGCCGTCGCGAAATCCAGTTTCTCGAAAATCTTGTGCAAGCAGGTTCCCGCCTTCGATCCGCGGGGAAACGCGAAAATGTCCTTCGAAAGCGGAGGCAATGCCGCAGGCGCCAGCAGCGACGGCGCATCGGCGGCGTCGTGATCGGGCGATTCGTCCCGTTGTCCGGCGGTCAAACCGGAGAAGCTGGCGACCCGCCAATCGCGAGGCACGGTGCCCTTGAATTCGCGGCAGACGAGGCGATCTGCCGCCCCGGATGGCGGTTGGTAAATGGACGCCGCCCCGGACGGCAGCGGCACGATCGCAATTGCCGCCTCACCCTCCGGATCACGCGAACGCACGGCCAATTCATCGAGGTCGGTGATCAGCGCTTCATCCGGCATTCCGGAAAAATCAAGGGGCCATGCCGCGCTCGCCTCGTCCGCTTCCGGTTCGATGCCGGCGGCATCGGTCGATGCGCCCACTGCTGCGGGCGGCCCGCGGTGCAGAAGCCATGCGGGTGCGGAGGTTTCCGCTCCTTTAAACGCCCCCCACGCCAGGTAACAACGGTGTTTGGCGCGCGTCACGGCGACGTAAAGCAGACGCACATTTTCAGCGAGCCGCTCCCGCTTCGCCAGGCGCACATTGTCGAGGGCATGTCCCGGTCCGAGATCCCGCACCAATGCGCCGGACGCCGGGTCGTGAAACAATACCTCCTGATCGTCATCCCTGACGTTCGCGCGTTTCAATTCCGAATCGCGCCAGCAGAATGGGGCAAACACGATTTCATATTGAAGCCCCTTACTTTTGTGAACGGTCACCAGTTGCACGGCATTCTCATCGCGCTCGAGCCGCAATTGATGTTCTTCGCCGGCGTCCTGTTCCTCGAGACGTGTGGCCAGCCACTGAACGAGCCCGCTGGCGCCCAGCTTTTCACCCAGCGCCGCATCATGAAGTGCCTCGGCCAGATGCAAAATGTTGGTGAGCGACCGCTCGCCGTCCGGGTTCGCGAGGAGACGCGCCCGCACATTCTGCGAGTCGATCAACTCGCGGAACATGGCGATGAAACCGCGGCCCATCCATAACTCGGACCATTCACGAAAACGATCCAGGTGCCCGCTCCACTCCGCGGCGTCCATCGTGCCGATGCGCGTTCCGGAATTTCCGAGAAGGTCGGTCGCCAGGGCCGCGCGAAGATACGGTTCATGCCGCGGCGCTGCGATGGCTGTCAACAGGGTGAGCATCTGTCGCGCTTCCAAGCTGGCAAAAACGCTGGCCTGCGTCTGTTGCACACTCGGCACCCGCAGCCGCCGCAACGCCGCCTGAACCTGCGCCGCCTGCCGGTGGGTCATCGTCAATACCGCGATGTCCTGCGGTCGCAGCGGGTCTCCCCCGATCGTAACGCGGCCGTTCAGCAGACGGGCAATTTCGCACGCTGTCGCCTCCGCCAGGTGCTGCTCTGCGTCCCCTTTGCCAATCGATTTTCCTTCCCGCCGGCAAAACCAGATTTGCAGCGCGGCCTCTGTCTTTCCATCGATCAACAGCGGACGCCGGTTGGCTTCGCCCTTCGCCAGGACAGGATCGAATGGAATTTTCGCGAACAAAAACGGCCGCGCCGCGGACCCAAACAGCGTGTTCACCGCCCGGACCAAGCCGGAGGAGGAACGCCAGTTTTCGCCCAGCGTAAACCGGCGGTGCACGTGCTCCTCCGCCTTCATGTAGGTAAAGATGTCCGCGCCCCGAAAGCCGTAGATCGCCTGCTTCGGGTCTCCAATCAGGAAAAGCGCCGTGCGCGACTCAGCTTCACCAGCGTGGGCCGGGTCAGCCAACGGGTCGTTGGGTGTGTTGAAAATGCGGGAGAAAATTTCGCATTGCACCGGATCCGTATCCTGGAATTCGTCGATCAAGGCCACACGATATTGCGCGCGCAATTGTGCGGACAGGGCCGCGCCGCCGGAACCGCGCAACGCATCCCGAAGGCGGGTCAGCAAATCGTCGTAGGACAGCACCTTCAGCCTGGCTTTGCGCAAGCGCAGCTCCGTTCGCGCGAAGGCGACAAAATCCCGTTGGAGCGCCGTGATGAACTCCGCCTCCCGTTGCCGAAACTCCGCGCAACAATCGAACAGCACATCCCTTGGAGGCGGCGTGCTGGATTTCTTCCTCGCCCGTTCAGCGATCGAATCGGCGGCAAAAAAATCGAGCGCGTCGAGTGTTCCTGGGGCGATATCCGGACCGTTCAACAGCGTTTCCAGCGCCTGAAATTGACCCTCGACGATCGAAGGATCGTTGTACGGCTTGTTGCCCCACTCCGTCGCATTCGCAAATTTCTGCCGCACGGCGCCCTGGCCGCCGAGCCAGGCGCTTCGGATCGATTCAAACAACGCCTCGAGCTGAACCCCCAGTTGTTCAGCCGATGTCCCGCCGGCCCGTGCGAGAAATTGCAACTCGGCATGGCTGAGGCACGATCGCAGAAACCTCAGAAAAACACCCGGCGCCAATCCCTGTCGCAGCGCCGACGCCACGCGCAATGGCGAGGCGTCATAAAATTGGCGTCGCCAGAAATCGTCGGCAATTTCCCGGAGCAACGCGGACTGATCGGGCAGCACCTCCGCGTCAAACAGCGCCCCGCTCTCGAAGGCCCGATCCTTCAACACGCGCTGGCAGAACCCGTGAATGGTGAAGATCGGCGCCATATCGAAGCAATTCAACGCCACGACGAGATGGTCCCTCAAGCGCCCGCGCTCGGCATCGTGGACCTTGAGGAGTTCTGCGATGAATGGGCTCCCGGATCGGCCCGTTGCAAAGGCGCGCACCGCCAGGGCCAGCAGCTTTCGGATGCGATCCCTCAATTCCTCCGTCGCCGAATCCGTGTAGGTCACCACCAGAATTTCATCAATGCCGATGGGTCGGCGCATGGCCGCTGACTCCACCAGCAGCCGCACAAAAATACCCGCGATGGTGTGGGTTTTTCCGGTGCCCGCGCTCGCCTGGATGAGGCTCGCCCCGGGCTCCAGCGGGGTTGTCGATAGCTGGAACGGTGTCATTCCAACACCTCTTCATGCTGGAGCAGCGGCGCGAAGATCGAGCGGGCAAACAGGGCGAAGGTCGTGTCGAGTGGGTCGGCTCCGGCAAAACAGAGCGCAAAATATTCGTCGCTGTCATCCCGGCGGCCATACTCGTCGCTGTGCCACGCCTTGATTGCCGCCGCGTTTGCCATCTCCGGCTCCGCATCCGCAAATGCGAGCGAGGTCGCCGGAAAAAATTTCAGCGGCGCGCTCAATCCGCTCCAATAAATTTCGAGCAAATTGGACAAAATCCCCGCGGGGTCGCCCACCGGGAGAAACTTCACCGCCGATCGGCCACGGGCCTTCTCCCCGATCAAAAACGTGCGTTCCCCCGGCGCCCCGCCTCCCGCCTGGTTCAAAAGGTGGAGCACCCATGCCACGATGAGATCCTTTCCCTTGATGACCGCCGGACGGCAGATGAGTTGCCCCGATGAGGTGCGCGGCGCCAGTTCGCCGGTGATGCGAAAGTCGTCCACGGTCAAATCGATCACGCGCGGCTCGAGCCGCGTTCCCGGATGCAGCGCTGCGATGCGATCATGGAACGCCTCCACCTCGTTGCAGAGATCGCCGAGCCGGGCGTCGCCCACGCGGCCCAGGGGCAACCGTCCCCCGGCCTTCAGCAACGTGCGCGTTTCTTCAGCCGGATTGCCATGAATCCGGCGCGCGAGCAGGCTCAGTTTCAAGTCATAGGCATCCAGGGCATCCACCTCGATCAACTCCCGATCCGCGATCGCCCCCGCGGCGCGCGGCAGCCGCAGCTTCAATCTTTCAATGCAAAAAAAACGGGATGGGTTTCCAAAAAAACCGATCAGCTGAGCCACGCTGACATTGCGCCAGGAAGGATCGGGAGCCGCGATTTTTTCCGGCATAAACGGCGCCCGGTTTGTCTCATCGCGCAGCGCCGCGCATGCCGCGAAGTTCTCCGTCGAATAACTGAAAAGACGCCCGCCCGGCTGAAAGTAACCCGCGTTGAAGGCCTGCAAACGGTGATGGACCACGAGAGGATCCCGGATGCCGGAAGTTTCATGGCCCGAACCTGCGCGGGACGGCGATGTCGTTCGTTCGAACCCTTGATCCACGTAATCCAGGAGTTCGCTGACCAGAACACTGGGTGGTGCTGGACTGTTGTCGCGGACGGATTGGCCGACGTAACTCAGATAAAATTTGGAACGGGCCGAGAGCAGGGTTTCCAGAAAGAGATAACGGTCGTCCTCACGCCGCGACTGATCGCCCAGGCGCGGCGCACGGGCCATCAAATCGAACCCCGCGCGCGGGTCGGCGCGCGGAAACGCATTGTCGTCCATGCCGAGCAGGCAGATGATCTTGAAGGGGATGCTGCGCATCGGCTTCAGGGCGCCAAAGGTCACACGCCCCGTGATAAAGCCGGTGTTCAAATGATCCTCCGCCAGCGCGGGCCCCAGATATTCCACCAGCACCGCCAGCGGCACCGTTTCGATGAAAGCCGCCAGGCGGGTGTCGGTCTCCAGCTTCGTCAATGTCGCCAGCAGCACCCGGAGCTCGGGCGCGGTCGATTCCTCCTCGGCGAAAAATGTCCTCACCATCTCGCGAAACACCTCGAGCCATCCGCCGGTTGTGCGCGGCGTTTCCAGCAGGGTCGCCGCGGCAAACAGGGAGTCGGTGAACCGAACAAAGCTGCCGAGCAGTTCGCCATCGCGGTTGCCGGCGGGGTCGCACGGCAGGATGCCTTCAAACAAACGCTGGCTCGTCCCGTGCATTGCGTAGCCGAGAAGCAGTCGATCGAGCCCGTGCCGCCACGTGTTCTCCGCCAACGCCGGCATTTCAAACGCCGCGCGGTGGGCCGCATCCCGTCCCCAGCGAATCCGCGACTGGTCGGTCCAGCGCCGCAAAACAGGCAGATCAGATTCGGCAATCCCAAATTGCAGCCGAATGGCCCGGGTCTCCAGCAGAGCCAGAACGGACGCCGCCCCGAGGCGGCCACCCGCGAGGTTCAGCAAACCGAGGAAGGCACTGAGCACATCGCTCGAACCGCTCGTCCCCCGGTCGGCGATGCTGAACGGAATGAAACGCGCATCCCGCTGCGCGGCGCCGAACACGGCATCCACCATCGGCGCATACGTCTCAATATCCGGCATCATCACGAGGACATCCTGGGGCGCCAGGTCCGGATCCTTTTCGAACCATGACAACATTTGATCCTGGAGCACCTCCAATTCCCGCAGCGGACTATGACACGAATGCACCTCGATCGAATCGTCTCCATCCGCCACCACCGTTTTGCCGGGAGCGGATTCTGCGCCCACGTCCTGCTCCGATCCCGTAGCCGCCGCCAGGGCCGGGAGCGTTTCAGCGCGGTCCCGCAAATGATAGATATCCGACTGCACCCAATGCAAAAGCGAATCCTCCGCCGGCGGCGCGAAGTGATCCCTCGCGTGGAATTCGGTCACATCGAGCAGCACATTCAGGAAATCGCGGCCCTGGTTTCCGAGCGAGGCGAGCAGCCGGTTTCCCGCATGCGAATGCAGCGCCGAGGGCCGCGACGGCGTCTGGTTCAGCTTTCGCAACCGGCGCATCGTGGTCCGCTCCGAGTCCAGGTCGCCCCAATACTCCGCGGTCGGTTGCAGCAAAAAAAGCGAGACCGGAACACGACGGGCGAGGGTCTCAAAAATCTCCACGTAAAATGGGGGAAGCGCGGAGATCCCAAAAATGGCCAGGCGCGAAGGCAATGGGATCGGCGCGCCGCCGCCCAGCGCCTTCGAGAACACTTGCGCCAGCTTCGCAGGATGAACGGTCTCGGATTCCTTTGCCAGGGCCCTCCATAGCGCCGCCTGCCATTCCTCGCCCGGACGCGCGCGGCCCTGTTCCCAACGCAAAATCATTTCCGGACGGTAAATCAAATACTGGTCGAACAGGTGGGCCAGGCGTCCGGCCAGTTGGAAACATTTCCGCCCATCGGGATCTTCGCGCAGATAATCGGCCACCGGCTGAAATCCCGGATCGTGCGCATGCACAGGCAGCAGCCGCATCAAACGCCACCCGAGAATCGCAGGTTCGATGTCGGCGTCAGCCGCGAGAGTGGGGTCGGCCGCATGAAAAAGTTCCCACGCAAACGCCTTCGGAAAAGGAAACCGCACATGGGCGCAGATTCCCAACCGCCGGGCCAATTCGAATTGCAGCCACCGAGCCATGCCCCGGCTCTGCACAACGATCACGTCGGCCTCGAACGGCGAGGTCAGCGGCGCGCGCACCGAGTCCGCCAGCAAGCCCGCCAGGGTTTCCAGGCGGTTGCTGGTGAAGAGCGAGAGGCTCGCGGATGGTTGTGGAGTTTCAGTCACGTTGGAACAATCGAATGCCACACCGCCCGGCGCGACGCTGTTGCACCGGGCGAGTGTGGGTTTCCTTTTCCGGTTTTGGAGAAGAAAAGGAAAGAGTCAATTCACCGGGGCTCACGCAGCAAGGCTGTCGCTCCGGAGGCCGCCCGTCGCAAATCCTCCGCGGGGACGGCCCTCGCCGGATGCGACGCGCAGCACGGTCTGATGCTCAAACAAGCTGAGCCATTCCTTGGCTTCGGTGCATTGTGACGCACCACCGCCGCGCAATTCCGCGCGGCCGTCCGGCCGCTCGATCAGCCGGGCAGAACCGAAACAGGCGATGACGTTGGGGCGGCGGGATTCATGGAGTCCGTTGACAAGTGTTTTCATAGTCCGGCCATTTTCACACGAGGGGTCGGACAAGGACGGGGTGGGGGTTTCATTTTGTTGGCTTTCCACTCGCCAGCTTGTTAAGCAATCTCCCGTCTCCGCGCGAACGCTGACGCTGTTTTGAAATGATTTCGAGTCCCTGACGCCATGACCAACGCCACCGCCTCCTCTCCGCAAGCTGCCAAACCATCCGACGCCGATATCGCGGCGGTCGAAAATCTCAAGGCCTCGACCAACAAAATAAAGGCTGAGCTGGGAAAAGTCATCGTCGGACAGGAGAACGTGGTCGAGGAGGTGTTGATCGCGATATTGACCCGCAGCCATGCGCTGCTGGTCGGTGTGCCGGGCCTGGCCAAAACGCTCCTCGTTTCCACCCTCTCCCAGACCCTGCATCTTTCATTCAAACGCATCCAGTTCACCCCGGATCTCATGCCCAGCGATATCACCGGCACAGAGGTCATCTATGTGGACCCCGCCACGGGGAAGCGGGAATTCCGATTCCTGAAAGGCCCGATCTTCGCCAACATGATTCTCGCGGACGAAATCAATCGCACGCCGCCGAAAACCCAGGCGGCGATGCTCGAGGCGATGCAGGAACGCAAAGTCAGTGTTGGCGGCATCGATCATCCCCTGCCCGAGCCCTTTTTTGTCCTGGCCACCCAGAATCCCATCGAACAGGAGGGCACCTATCCTCTTCCCGAAGCACAGCTCGACCGCTTCATGTTCATGATCAATGTGGATTATCCCAGCGTCGCCGAGGAATTGCAGATCATGAAAATGGCCACCGGCGTCGGAGGCGAAAAGCCGACCGCGGTTCTCACGGATCAGGAAATCACCGAGCTCCAGCAAGTGGTCCGGCGCATGCCCGTCGCCGAACATGTTTATGCATACGCCGAAAAAATTGTGCGCGTCACCCGGCCCAAAACGACTGAAGCGCTGGATTTCTGCAAAAAATGGCTGACCTGGGGCGCCGGTCCCCGGGCGGGCCTCAACCTGATCCTCGCCGCCAAGGCCCGGGCCATGCTCCATGGACAGTTTTATGTGAGTTGCGACGACGTCGCAGCCATGGCACCGGCGATATTACGCCACCGCATCATCCCCAATTTTTCCGCCCAAAGCGAAGGGGTGACCAGCGACGACATCACCCGTAAAATTCTCGAAGCGGTTCCCAAGGACGAAAAGCTGGGGTGAGCCGATCGCGACCGGGTGTCGGTAGGTTCAGCGCCATGAAAATCATCACGGACGATCGTTGCACGACCTATTCGACCCCGGGCCATCCGGAACGTCCAGCGCGCATCAGTCGCACGGTCGATGCGTTGCGCGCCCAAGACTCCCTGCCCCTCACCTGGAGCCAGCCCGTCAGCGTCTCCGACACCGCGATCCTTCGCGCTCACACGCCCGCCCACCTGGCACATGTGAAGACGGCCTCGGGCGCCTTCGACGCGGATACCCCCGCGCATCCCGATATTTTCGAACATGCACGGCGTTCGATTGGCGGAGGCCTGGCGGCGTTGGCGGCGGCGCGCGCCGGTGAAATGTCGTTCAGCCTGCTCCGTCCTCCGGGACATCACGCGATGAGCGACCGCGCGATGGGTTTTTGCTATCTCAATTCGGTCGCGATTGCGGTGCTCGAGGCGCTGGCCACCGGTTCCAAAAAAGTCGCGGTGTTCGATTTCGATGTGCATCACGGCAACGGGACCGAAGCCATCCTTGTGGACAAACCGGGCGCCCTGTTTTTCTCGATGCACCAGCATCCCTGCTACCCGGGCACCGGCACGCAAAACGTTGGAAACAATTGCCATAATTATCCGGTGCCGCCCCGGACACCCCGCGAGGACTATAGGAAGATATTTGAAAAGGCGTTTGCCGACTTGTCCCGGGCCAAGCCGGACCTTGTGGCGGTGTCCGCAGGTTTCGATGCCTACGCGCGGGACCCGCTGGCCCAGGAAACACTCGAAGCGGAGGATTTCCATTGGCTGGGCGGGACGTTGCGGAAGTTGGGCATGCCCGTTTTTAGCCTGCTCGAAGGGGGTTACAGCACTGCGTTGCCGGAATTGATCCTAGCTTACCTCAAGGGTCTCGAAGGAAAATGATCGACCGCGATCCGCATCGCGTCCGCGATCAACATTTGTCCCAGCAATCCAAAATGGTTTTCAAATGGAGCAAAGCGATGCCGATGGAATCCGGCGCCGAATCCGGATCCTCCTCATCGTCCGCCATCAAGCCGTCCACGACCGCCGCCAGGAGCGGTCCCTGATTGTAGGTGGTCATCAGGCGTTGTAGCGCCTCCATGTGATCCATCTCGGAGCCGGCTTCGAGATCCTCAAGAAATTTCACGTTCGCCGCCTCCGCCGTTTCGATGTCGTCCTGAGTAATCTTCCTCAACGGCTCCCGGCCCGAGGACATGATTTCCCAAAGGATCAGGGCGATGAAAAGCAGGTTGCCCCGCTCCGATTCGGGCAGGAGGGTTTCCTCGACCGCCATGAGATAAGCGCCCGCGAAGGGCTGGTTCTCAAACAGCTTTGCCGTCATCCGCTGCACATCCTCGGGGGTCGATTCATTGATGCGCTTCCAGGTGCGGTCGATGATTTTGCCGGAGATGGTGTTCATTTTACGTTCGAACTGAGTCTGGAGACGAATTAGGCCAGAGTCGCCAGCCCGGAGCACGAAGAAAGTTTTCAACGCCAGATTCGCCCGCAAATGGCCCGCGCCGATCCGCTGGAATTGAACCACAAAGACACAGAGACACAGAGACACAGAGACACAGAGACACAGAGACACAGAGACACAGAGGCATAGAGGCACGAAGTTGAAGAAGGAGTTGGGGCGCGATGCCTCAGCCGGCTGGTTTTTCTTGGAAAAGATCGCCGCACGCGACGCGTTTCACACCCTGCTTAAAAACCGGGACATTGAAGTTAATCAGCAAGCCCAGCGGTTTCTCTGTACATCCGTTCAGCGTCTTCTCTCTGTGCCTCTGTGTCTCTGTGGTTCATTTTTCGGTCTTCTCGCTCGAATTAAACCACAGAGACACAGAGGCACAGAGGGGGAAAAGACCAAGGCCCAATCTCTGTCCGTTCATTCATCGAGTTTTCTCCGTACCACCGAGGCAAATTCGACTTCCCGTCCCGCTGCCCGTCCGTCAATATCCCCGTCCTGTCATGAGCTTTTACGACAAATTAAAATGGACCGAAGACGGTCTCATCCCGGCCATCATCCAGGAAAACGCCACGGGCCGCGTCCTGATGATGGCATGGATGAACCGCGCCTCGCTGGAAAAAACATTGGAAACTGGCCGGACCCACTTCTGGAGCCGGTCTCGAAAAAGATTCTGGATGAAAGGCGAGGAGAGCGGACACACGCAGACGGTGAAAGACGTCGCGTTCGATTGCGATGGCGACACGCTGCTCATCCAGGTCGAACAAACCGGGGTGGCCTGCCACGAAGGTTATAAATCCTGTTTCTTCCGATCAGTGGAGGGCGCCGCGGATTTCAAGGTGACCGAGAAGCCGCTCAAAAAACCGGGGGACATTTACGGGAGCCCGTGATCCCATCCGGCCCCGCTGCCACTCCGCGATACAGCCGATTGCCAATCGGCGCTACCCTGATTTCCCTGTGGCGTCGACGATGCCTCGCAGGCTAAGAAAGGGGCGACATGTATTCGCCCACGCTCGAAGAATTCAAGCTGCTGACTGCGCAGGGAAACCTGATCCCGGTCACGCGCCGCCTGCTGGCGGACTTCGAGACGCCGCTGTCGGCCTACCGTAAAATTCGCGGGCAGGGCGAATCCTTCCTCTTCGAATCGGTGGAAGGCGGCGAACATTTGGGACGCTACTCCTTCGTCGGGTGCAATCCCCGCGCGGTCATCCGCCAAAACGGCGCCCGCATCGAAGTGCTCGAAAACGGCAAAGTCGTCGACAAATTTGCCATATCTCGCGAGCCGCATCCCGACGGCGATCCGTGCGTAAAGGACGGTCTTGAGGTGGTGGAATTGGTGCTCAAAAAATTCCGCGCCGTCGCGGTGCCGGGCCTGCCCCGTTTCACCGGCGGGGCGGTCGGCTTTATCGGCTACGAATTCATCCATGACGTGGAACCAGTCGTGCCACGGCCCGCGCACGACGAATTGAAGACTCCCACGATGGTGTTCCTGATCGCCGATGAACTGCTCGTCTTCGATCGCGTCGCCCAGACGCTCACGGTGCTCGTCAATGCCGTGGTGGAGGATTCCACGGGCCCGGTGGAGGCCTACGAGAACGCTGTGGGCGAAATCGAACGCCTGGTGGCGCTCCTCGAACAGGCGATGGAGTATCATCCTGTTTCATTGCCGCGCGAAGTTCCCGGGGTGCCGTTCGAGTCGAACGTTTCGCAGAAGCGATTTTTTGCCAATGTGACCCGGGCGAAGGATTACATCACTGCCGGCGACATCATCCAGGTGGTCGGTTCACAACGCTTCAGCACGCCGGTGCGGGCGGAGGCCATCGACGTTTATCGCGCCGCGCGCAGCATCAATCCATCGCCCTATATGTTCCTGCTGGAGCTCGACGGGTTCGCGCTCGTTGGGGCATCGCCGGAAATTCACGTGCGCTGTGAAGACGCGCGCGTGGAGATTCGGCCAATCGCCGGCACGCGGCCGCGCGGCAAAACGCCGGCCGAAGACGCGGCCCTCGAGAAGGAGCTGCTGGCGGATCCGAAGGAACGGGCCGAGCACGTGATGCTCGTGGATCTGGCGCGCAACGATCTCGGCCGCGTGTGCGACTTCGGAAGCGTGGTGGTGAAGGACCTGATGACCATCGAACGCTACAGCCACGTCATGCACATCGTTTCGCAGGTCGAGGGAAAACTGAGCGCCCAGCGGACCCCATACGATTTGATGCGGGCCACCTTCCCGGCCGGCACCCTGAGCGGCGCGCCAAAGATCCGCGCCATGCAAATCATCTCCGAACTGGAGGGCACCTCCCGCGGGCCCTATGGCGGCTGCGTGGGTTATTTCAGCTTCAATGGAAATCTCGATTGCTGCATCACCATCCGCACCGCGCTCATTAAAGATGGGCGGGCTTACATCCAGGCGGGCGGCGGGTGGGTGAACGATTCCACGCCAGAGGCGGAGTACCAGGAGACGATCAACAAATCCAAGGCGATGCTCAAGGCGGTGGCGCTGGCCGAAACATTTGCAAAACCGGCGTGAACTCCTCCGCGTTTCATGCAGAATCGCCTCGAGTCGAGCCAGGGCCTCTTGTCAGGAGACTCAACCGTCGTTAAAAACTCAAATATTGTTCCTATGAAAAAATCTCTGCTGATCTTCCTGGTGGGCGCGGCGGCTGGCGCTGCCGGCTTCTGGTTTTTTGAACAGACTAAAACCAAAGCGCAGCTGTCCGAAGCCAAGGACCGAGTTACATTCGCCGCGTGGAAGGCCGGAAAATCAATCCAGGAATTTGCCGGGGAAATCAAACAGGAACTCTCCCACTCCGGCCAGGTGGTTCGCGAAAAAGCCAGGGGCGCAGGCGAATCGATCTCGGCCACAGCCGTCACCGCCAGCATCAAAGCCAAACTGCTGACCGAATCAGGCCTCCGCTCCGTGGGCGTCGAGACAACCGATGGCGTTGTCACGCTCACCGGCGACGTGGCCACTCACGAGGATATCGCGCGCGCCATGAAAATCGCGCTGGAAACGGACGGCGTCCAAAAGGTCGTATCCAAAATTCAGGTGACCGCCGGCAAATAAACTTCCCATCGGAGACAGGCAAAGGGCGGACCAGGAGAGACGCATGTTATTGTGGCGTGAGCCGGTACCCAAAGGGTGGCTGGACAGAACCGTGGCCAATCTTCCGGCGGTGCTGGTGGACCATGCGCACCTCGAGAGGAAGGCCGCGACGAGCGCCCTTAATCTTGAAAAATATCGCGATCTTCATCCGCAGGTTGGCGTCTTGAACGCCATCGCCATTGAGGAACTGCAACATTTCCAACTTGTACTTGACCTGCTCGAGCGCCGGCATATTCCCTTCGGCCAGGCTTATCCCAGTCCCTGGATCACCGGCCTCATGCGCGCTGTCCGCAACGGTACGCGGGCCCAGGTGATCGATCATCTCATCTGCTGCGCCCTGATTGAAGGACGAAGCTGCGAGAAATTTCAGGTGCTCTCCCGCGCGCTGGCGGAGCGCGATGCCGAGCTCGCGCGCTTTTACGGCGATCTCGTTGAATCGGAGGGGAACCATTATGCCACCTACCTCTTGCTGGCCCGGGAGATCGACGCGCCCCAAACGGATGAACGGCTGGATTTCTTTCTCGACCTCGATGCGCAACTGATCGCCAAACCGCACAACTTTTCCATCCTTCATTGAACTCGCGGACCCGCGTCGCGGGCAAACAAGCGATGCGTTCAAACGTCGATGACAGGCCCGTCGCCATCATCGGATCGGGAATCGTCCCGTGCCGGCGGGCCCCGCTTGACCTCGAGCCGCGTGTTGCCGGTGCCGGTTAAAATGTTGAGGGGTATGGAGACCAGGCTGATCACGACCCCGCCCCAGAACGCGGCGCCGAAACTGGCGACATGAAACGTTTTGACGAGCTGGCCGACAAAGTAAAGAAGCGTGGCGTTGATGATCAGCGTGAAGAGCCCGAGCGTCACGATGAGCAGCGGCAGCGACAACAGCATCAGGAATGGACGCAGGAACGCGTTTAAAAACCCGAGCAGCAGGGTGGCTACGATCAGGCCCGCCCAACTTTCGTAGGTGATCCCCTTGACCACATTCGCAGCGACGAGAACAGCCACCGTGGTGATCGCCCACCGCTTGATGAAGTCGCTCAGTTTTTGAGGCATCGGGAGCAAACGATGCGACAGCCATCGCGGGAAGACAAGCAGCGGTTCCCGGTTCCTCATCTCCCTTCCAGCCCAGTAACCGCTGAACAGAAACGCCTCCTCCCCCACCCTCTCCTCCATTTCCGAAATGGAGGAGAGGGTGCCCGAAGGGCGGGAGAGGAGGGGGCGGGCGACGCCTTTCATGCACGCGTCAGCCGGAAATCCTAACCTGCCTGCACGTGCAGGTATTCCACGGCGTTGTGGGCCTGGAAACTCACCCGGCCGAGGCATGCCGGCAGGAGACAAAAATCTCCCGGCTTCAATTCCAGCTCATGTTCGTTGAACGTCACCTGGAGTCGTCCGCTCACGATTCCCAGTATTTGGACCACTCCACTGCGCAGATGAAACCGTTCGCCGCGCTTCACGCGCACCGCATCGACATGGAACAACGGATGTTCCACCAGCAACCGCACCGCAAATTTCGGGTTCGGCGAATAGATGCTCCTGATGAGCGACGGTTCGAAGTCCTCGAAGTCGATGCTCGCGAGCGATTCCTGAATATGCAGCTGCCGCGCTTTGCCATTCTTCTCGACCCGGTTCCAGTCGAAAACCCGGTAGGTGGTGTCCGAGTTTTGTTGGATCTCGAAAATGACGTTGCCCGCGCCGATGGCATGCAGACGGCCGCTCGGGAGAAACATCACGTCCCCCGCCTTCACCGGCACGCGTTGAAGGGCTTCTTCAACGGAGCCTTCGCCAATGCGCCGCTCGAAATCCTCGCGGGTCACCCCCTTCTTCAATCCCACATACAACGCCGCGTCCGGCCGGGCATCCGCGATGTACCACATCTCGGTCTTCGGTTCTCCTCCCAGTTTGGGGGCGATCGCCGCCGGTGGATGCACCTGGACCGAGAGCGTCTCCTGGGCGTCCAGGATTTTCACCAGCAGCGGAAAGGCGCCCGCGGGCGCCGCATCGGCGCCCAGAACGTCCCGCCGATGTTCCTCCATCAACCAGCGCAAATCCTTGCCCGCGAGCGGACCATTGGCGATGACGCTGGCATCTCCCGGGCGATCCGAGATTTCCCACGACTCTCCGATGGGCTCGGTGGAATCGAGCCGTTTGTCATAAAGCCGCTCGAGATTGCGCCCGCCCCACAGGCGCGTCTTGAAAATCGGTTGGAATGTCAGCGGATACAGCATCACAGGAAATCGGCAGGCGCCACGCGGAGTTTAGCTGCCCGGGGAGAGCGCGTTCCCCGAATCGCTGCCGCATCAGGTCGCAGCCGCGGCTTCCTCTGGTTTCTCGAAAAAATGTCCATGCGCCCGGAACTTGGCGTAGCGCTGTTTGAGTCGATCGGCGGGGGCAATCTTAAGGAGCGC
>JBEEGQ010000309.1:0-16905 GCA_041166945.1 Verrucomicrobiota bacterium | reverse complement strand
GCTTCGATGAGCGCCACTGTTCCTTTCCCATCTTCGGCTCGCAGGATCAAGTCGTGACCGGCGGCGACAATGGATCCTTTGCCGAGCTTGCCCTTTTCCTGCCACTTCGCCACGCCGGTCTTCAAGTCCTGGCACGTCCACCCTTTGCCATCTGAATGGCCGTAAATATTTCCATCGATCAACACCACCCCGCCGTGATGGTCGGCCATCGCCTTGTTGGCGTAAATCTGTTCGGCGCTGAATTTGCCGTCCGCCGCCGTCACCTGAAACGCATTGCAACCCACCCCATAACCCGAAGTGACATACACGATCCCATCGTGATAAACCGGCGTTGGGATGACTGCCGTGGCTCCGCGGCGGGGAGCGCGCCAAAGCAGGCGCCCGTCCTTGGCCGCCACACCCGCGACGCTCGCCTCCGTCAGCTGGATATACTGGCGCACGCCGCCGATCTCCGCCGCGATCAACGAGGAATAATGGGCGTCGTCAGTAAAATCCTTCGATTGCCACGCCACCTCGCCGCTCTTTTTGTCGATTGCCAGGATGGCGCCGCTCTTGCCGCCGGGAGTGACGATGACACGATTTCCATCCAGCAAGGGTGACTCCGCAAAACCCCACTCGGGGCGTTTGGCGGCGAAATCGCGCGCGTAATCCTTGCTCCATTGAATGGCACCGGTTTTGGCATCCGCGCAGATCAGTTCGCCCCATTGTCCCACTGCGAACACGCGATCCCCATCGGTCGCCGGGGTGCAACGCGGGCCCGCGAACCCGCCCCAACCGGGCGCACCCGCCCTGCCCACCTTGGCCGACCAGAGCACTCGTCCGGTCGCGCGATCCAATGCATTGAGAAAACAATCCGCGCCTTTGTCGCCCATTGTGAACAGGCGCGAACCCGCTGTAATGACACTCGAATAACCCCCTCCAACGCCGGTGGCCTTGAAGAGAAGTTTCGGCCCGCCGTCGGGCCATTCCTTCAACAAGCCGGTTTCGGTGCAGATATCATCCCGCTGTGGCCCGCGCCATTGTGGCCAGTCAGCAGCTACACCGGCAGGCGGGGCGAGAACGGCAAAAAACACCGCGAGAGAGGCAAAATGCATCCAGGTTTTCATGCGACATCCATTATTTGAAAATTCAATTTACCGCCACAGCAGACGCCGCCGCCCGTGATCTATTCGCTCCATCCTGGGTCCCCCGGGGCGGGGACGGCCCGTCACCGTTCGCTGCCTGGTGCTCCCGCGCGGGAACGAGCCGTTCCCGCCCCTGAGCGGGCGCTGGCCGAAATCGCGTAAAGGTGAGTCATGGTCCCGATGTAGATCACGCCATTGGCGGCGGTGGCGGTGGCGCTGATGGGCGCGCCGAGTTCCACCATTCCGAGAATTTTCTTCTCCCGCGCCGCGGCAAAAATCCAGAAATCACCGCGCCTTGTTCCGACAAACACCTTTCCGTCCGCCACCAGGGCCGACGCCCAGATCTCTCCTTTTAATTCGTGCGTCCACACCGGCTTTCCAGTGGAGGCCTCGATGCAATGCAGCGCGCGCATGGCGTCGGTCAGAAAGATCAATCCTCCCTGGATGGCGGGAGTGCACATGGTGTGGCGGCCCAGCGGATAGGACCAGCGGATTGCATTTGTTGTAATATCGCCCTTTCCGCGCGCTTCGAAACATTGGAGCGACGCCTCATTCTTTCCCCAAAACCAATCGCCGCCGCCCGCCACGTAAATCCGGTTCTCCTGGAAGACCGGCATTCCATAGATATTGCTGGGGCTTTCGCGACGATTGCCGCTGAAGCGGTGCACGTCGGTTTTCGGGCCGGCCGGATCGAAATCGAACTGCCATACCTTCCGGAGGTTCACGACGCTTTTGTCGTCGCCGCGGCGGGTCGTGGAAAGCGGTTCGAAGGCGTAAACAATTCCATTCCCGCCCGCGAAGAAAACGAGCTCGCGTCCATCGACGACACCCAGCGCAGGGGGCGACCAGGTACAATGGAAAATGTTGGGGGCGATGTGTTCATCGTCACGAGCCAGGAGACGCCCGGTGCGCTTGTCGAGCACCACCAGGCTCGGGGCGTCCGGGGTGCGAATCCGTTTGTGGGTGTTGTCCACTCCGGTGCCGGTGTTGAGGTAGAGATGGTCCCCATGGATGAGGATCGAGCTGTGCGCCGCGTCGTGTGACCAGATGCCCGCCTCCTTCGTTAGATCAAATCGCCACAGAATATCCGCATCGAGCGGCCCCGGCCGCATAATCGCCCCTGACACGGCCGAATCGTTTGTATCCTGGATTGCTGGAACGCCGAGCCCAGGCGCGTTCGTCGCGCGGGGCGTCATGTAGCGGCCCTCGTCCTTGAACGGCCCGTCGTTGCCGTCGGCCAATCCCCGTGCATCCAGGCAGAGGACAACACCGCGATTGTCCACCACGTAGACACGATTGCTTTCAATGGTTGCCGCAGAAGAGATGCCGCTCTTGGGCCAGTCATGAAATGGATCCTCCTCCCGTTTCGGCACGACGAGTTGCCAGAGAAGCCTGCCAGTCGCCTCGTCGAAACACATCAGCACACCGCGGTCGCCCGCGTGTCTCGGGTCCCGCGGCTCGCCGTTATTGGTCCCGATATAAACGCGGCCGCCGGCGATAACGGGCGTCGAGTGGGATTCAGTGCCGAGTTTGGCGATCCATTTGATGTTCCGGCCGGTTTTGGGATCGAACCCATCGACCAACCCGCGTTCGCCGGAGATCATGTTGCGAGACCAGGCCTGTCCCCACTGCGGTTGGTCGGCCGGATGCACTGAAGATGCCAGCCCGACGATGAACAGAACGATGACTGGAAGTTTTGGACGGAAAATCACGGGCGCTCTTGTTAGCGCGTCGCGCACAGAGGCACAAGCTCGTCATTCCTGCTGCGTCACGGCGAACGATCCCCTCGCAGTTCGAGAATGTTGGTAAAACCGCGGGCGCCTGTTCGGGTCCAGAGCAGCTCACTGGCAAGCGGGTGAGGAGGAGGATTCGTGAACGAGAGCCAGCCGAAAGCGGATCCGCTGTTGTGATACAGCGATAAATACAACGGCGCCGCCCCATCCATCCCCGCCGTCACTTCCGTGGCGACAGGCGTCCGATCCGGCAGCCGTCCGTGCAGGAGAATCCGGCCTGCGCCGCTGATGGACACGACGACTGGCCCCGGCGAATTGCTGAGTGCGCCCACCGTGGACAAGGTCGCCGAATAACGGCCGGTATAATTCGTGGCCAAAGAGGCCTTGCTGAAACCGAATCGATGCCCGGCCAGGGCGCTTGAGAAACGCGCTTCCGATACGATGCCGGTCACCGTTTGGGAACCCGCGACCAACTGGAAAGTCACAAGCAGCTCATTGGAGCCCGCCCGCTGAATCGCCTGGTACGCGCCCAGGTTTGAATTGAACAGTCCATGCAACGCATAGGATTGTCCGCGACTTCCCAGGCGTCCCGAGAAGGCGCCCCGGGCAGTCACGTTCAGGCTGAAGTAACCTGCATTGGTATGCGCCGGATGAATCGCATCCGCGAATAATCCATTGTAGGCCCCCTCGAAACCGATAAATGGGCCCGGCGAAAAACTCGCGGCCAGGGTCAGATTCGATGACATGACGAACGAAAATGTGGTGTTCGTCGAAAGGAGATTGCCGTCGATGCCGTTCCAGGCATTGAAAAGATGACCGGGCGCTGGAAAGGCCCGGAGGTTATAGCGCCTGCCAATCCTCAACAGCTGGCCATCGCGGGCGCCTGAGACATTTCCAGAACCGCGGATGACCAACCCCAACCGTGCAGGATCGGGCTGCAGCAGGGCCTCAACGCTGTTGGTCGTCGATCGGTTGCCCGCGGAATCGAGCGCGACAAAATTCACGAGGTTGAATCCGGCGTGGAGTGGCAACGCGACCGACCACTCGGTGGTGCCGTCCACAGGCACGAATGGACCGGCCCCGATTTGCGCCAGCACCGTCGTGACTTCCACGTTGTCGGTCGAGCGGCCCATGAAAAGATAGGGCGACACGCCGACGCGAAGGATCGGTCCGGCGGGCGAAGTCACGATGACGGAAGGCGGCCGATCGTCGATCACGCGAAGCATCGCGATTCGACTGAGGAAGGGGCCTGCGGGATTGGAAACGCGGCAGGCATAGCCGCCGGTTTGCGCGGGCAGGACATTGGTCAATAGAAGGGTCGGACCGATCGCGCCCTCCAAGTCCGCTCCATTGAACCGCCATTGATACGTCAATGGGGCATCGCCCGCAGCGCCCACGGTGAACACGACAGTGGATCCGGCCGGGGCGGTTTGATCCGATGGTTGGATCACGACAATGGGCGGAAGACCGCCGGGGCTTCCGGGACTGGGAAAAGCGACACGCCAATTCACAGGATCATCCGCATAGGCACCGTCGTGGATGCGTTGGATCGATCCTCCCGACCCGTCGGCGCCGAGGGGCCACGGCAGGGAATCCGAGTAACCCACTTCATCCAAGACGATGTAAGGCACGAACAACGGCTCGGGGACATCCGGCCTGAGCAGCTGAATTTTTCCCGCGCGATTGGGCAGGCTGCCTGTCCAGGGCCCGAACACCGGAGTGCCGGGGGCGACATGATTTATCTCACGGAACGCCCGCAAACCCGGCACGTCGTTCGATCCGACCCGGGCGATCAGGGCATAACTGCCGGCGGACAACACCACCCCGGTGGGAAAGGCGAAGCTGACCGCGTTGCCTTCCGCATCGGCCAGACGCCATGTATTGGACGGAAAACCAGGGTCATACAGCGGGATCGGCATCGCGGAGATGTTGTGCAATTCGACGAATTCATCCCGCTTGTTGTCCACGCCTCCGAGATCAGGTGGGTGATAAAAGATCTCCGAAATGACTACCGGCCCGATTTTCGGACCGGCATTGGTCTCCAGAAAAGTGATGGCCAACTGCGGCACAAAACGTTCCTCGCCGGTGCTGCTGATGTATCGGCCAAACGTGACGTTGGTTTCCGCGGTCCCAAATTTAAAGCCGTGCACGAAGCCGGTCAGATCGCCGTTGGTGGCGGCCGAGAAAAGGTAGATCTCCTCCCCGAAATCGCCGAGCCCAAACCCGGTCCCGAGCGGATCATCGTTCGCGGCGCTGAATGTATGGCCGTCCATGGCGAGAAACCCGCCCGCAGGAACGACGGCGCCATACGGCATCTTGAACCGGCTCGGCTTGTCGAAATTATCCGTGAGCAGCCACCCGCTGATGTCCACGTCGTTGGTATTGGGATTAAAAAGTTCGATGGCATCCTCGTACGGCGGAGCGGCGCGTGTTAAAACTTCGTTGAGATAAACCGGCGGAACCGAGGAGGGCGGATCCAGTCTTCCCGGCGATCCGTGCCGTTGCCCGCTCGCCCGCCATGTCGTGCTCCGGCCATAACTGGACGGCGGCGCGTCCTCGCGGACAGGGACCAGCGAAAATCCGTGGCCATCGGTGATCCGATGCCACGAATTGTCGTAAACGAAGTTAAAAATGGTCGCGCCATCCGGTCCGTAAAGGGCGAGGCGCTCCCCGGAATCGCTCAGTGCGCCGGTGAATTGGCCGATGACCGGCAGGCCGCTTCCGTAACGCGATTCGAAAGCGGCCGCATTGTAAACCACCAGCACGCGTGCGCCGGGCGCCAGCAGATACGCCGGGAATGTGAAATGAATTCCATCTCCAAAAAACACCCCGTCCAAATTGAGCGTGTTCGATCCGATATTCTTCAGCTCGACAAATGCAAACGGCAGCGTCGGGGACGGAGTGGCGCCGGTCGGCGACGCGGGATGATACATGAGTTCGGTCAGCGCCAGGGGCATCGAGGCTCCCGCGGGCGGGTTGGCGCGGCCGGGTGTTTCGATGAGAAACGCCGGCGCATCCGCCACGGCGTTGGTCCCGTTCATGGGAAAACCGTAGGAGAAACCGCTCCCCTGCTCCGGGTAACCCGGCGCGAATTCCTGGGCGATGGTGAGTCCGTCCGGTTCTACCAGCGCGAGGTATTCCCCCGCGGCTTTCAGGGTGAAATTCGCGTGCAATTCCCGGCCGGGAATGCGGCGGTTTTTTGCCGAGGCGAACACGAGAAGAAACGCGCCAGGCGCCAGGCGCGTCGCCGGGAATGACCAGCGCAGCAGGTCCGCGCGGTCATCGGTGAGGAACCATCCGTCGAGATCGATCGCGGCCGGCCCGGCGTTGTAAAGCTCGATCCAATCCGACCAGGAGCCGTCCTCGTCCAACAGCGACCCATTGCTGACCGCTTTGAATTCGGTGATCCACACCCCGCGACCCGGGGCCGGGCCGGCGAGGGAAAGTATGCACAGAATTAAGGTGGCAATTCGGGTTCGAGTCATGTGTTATCGCCCCAACTACGTTTCAGAACACACTATTTTGAAAGTTTTTTCAAAATTAAATGCTCGGGGCCGTAGATGTCTTTTGGAAGCTCTGACAGCCTCCCAGGAACCTCATCAAACCATGAATGCATTCCCTGTCGTCCATCCCCTCCCCTCCTCCCGGCTCGCCGCGAATCGCCGAAGGCTGGCGATCCTTTCGGCCGTTGCCTTGCTGATGAGCGGTTGGGCGCTGCCCGCCCGCCTTTCCGCCCAGCTCTTCAGCAACATCCGCGCGCTCGGCAGCCGCCTGCCCGTCGGCGATCCCCTCGTGCGTGCCACCAATTCCCTCGATGGACCCAAAGGCATCGCCACCGCCGACTTCAACGCGGATGGCCGCCCGGACATGGCCATTGCCAACACGGACGGCAGCGTCACCGTTTACATCGGGGCGGCCCTGGGGCGGTTTAACGCGCCCGTGCATCTGCACACCGGCGCGCAGGAATTGCGCGGCATCGTCGCCGCCGATTTGACCGGCGACGGACGGCCCGACATCGCCGTCGCCTCCCCGTATTCCGGCGAGGTTTTTCTTTTCGTCAACCAGGGCGGCACCTTTGGCGCGCCCTTGATTTTGCCCGCCTGGAACGGGGCGCGGAATCTCGCCGCAGGAGATTTCGACGGCGACGGAAAGCCCGACCTGGTGCTGGCGGGCACCACGAACGGGCTTCGACAAATGCGCGGCACGGGCGGGGGCGCTTTTCAGACGGTCACCAACATCACGTCATTGAGCGGTGACAATTCGGAATTTCCAAAACCGCTTTACGTGCTGGGCGCGTTTCGCCCGGCCGGCGCGACGCATGATGAAGTCGTCGCCACACACGCCGACAGCAAGCTGCTCTGGGTTCTGGCGCCCGACACCGCCGGGTTGCTCACCATCCAGACGACGCTCACCAACCAGAACGTTCACTCCGTGGCGATTGGCGCGCTGGTGGAAACCAATGCGGGGCTGCCCCCGGATCTCGTCATCGCCTCGCGCGATTTTGGAACGATTGAAATTCATCGCGGCACCAACGGCCCCGGCCGTTTCGACCAGCGTGTCGCACAAAGAATTTATGTCCCCGGCGGCCCCCGCGCTCTCGGGATCGCGGATCTGGATGGCGACGGATGGAACGATTTGGTCGTGGTTCTCCGAAACTTCGATCGCGTTCTCACCTATCACAACAGCAATGGCGTGCTGGTAGCCGCCACAGAAATGCCGGTGGGCAAAAGCCCCCGCGAACTCGTCACCGGCGATTTCAATGGCGATGGGCGTCCCGACGTGGCGGTCATGAACCGATCCTCCATGGACATCAGTGTGCTTTTTACTTATCCCGGACAGGCGGGTTTCAGCGCGCTCGATCAGGTCTATCCGGTGGACGGCGAAGTGGTGGCACTCACCGTCAAGGATTTCAACCATGACGGACGCGACGATGTGCTCCAGCTCCATCGCGGCTCCGGCGAGTTCAGCGTCCGCCTGGCCGGCACCAACGGCGTCCTCGGGGCTCCGAGGTTCTATGGCATCGGCAACCTTCCCGCCGATCAGACGATGGCCGACGTGAATGGCGATCACATTGCTGACGTGGTGGTCGCGAACCTGGGCCGGAAAGGGATCGATCGCGGGTCGATCAGCGTCGCCTTGAGCCGCCCGGATGGCACCTTTCAAACGAACCGCACCTACACGCTGCCGCCCGAGGTCGAAGACGGCCGTTTCTTCTCGATCGCCGCCGCGGATTTCGACAACGACGGCAACATCGATCTCGCGGTGGGCTTCTACGATTGTCGCATCGTCTTTTTCAAGGGACACAGCGACGGGTCCTTCACCATGAGCGGGAGCCATGAGCATCTGTTCATCTACGAAGCGCGCGCCATGGTGACGGGGGATTTTGACGGGGATGGCGACATCGACCTGGCAGGCATCGGTTATTTCGGAGGGATGGTGGTGGTCGAAAACAAGGGGGACATGATGACCGCTTCAGAATTGACGAAGAAAAACTACGGCATTCGCTGCTGTGGCGGCGATTCCGCCGCCATCACAGCCAGGGCGGTCGATTACAACGGCGATGGCGATCTCGATATTTTGGTCGGCAGTGCGAAAGGCACCACGATTTATATGGGGACCAATGGCATGGACTTTGTGTTGTCGGCCAACTCGGTCGGCGGCGTCGAGTTTCCGGTCAGCAGCATGGCGACCGGCGACTTTGACGGCGACGGCCGGGATGACATCGCGGTGGCCTGCAAGGTCTTGTCCTGCGTCACGATCCTCACGCGCGATGGCACCAACGATTATGCCGCCGCGCTGTCGGTCGATGTGCCCTCCGGCGAATTCCTGGCGACGGGCGACCTGGACGGCGACGGCAAGCCGGACCTGATCGGCAGCGGCAGTGTTCTCTGGACGGCGTTAAGCAGCCGTCGAGCGCAATCCGGACCTCCTCCCGTTTCCCAAACGACCCGCGAAATTGTGCCCCAGCCCGTCATCAATGAAATCCTGGCGATCAATTCCGGCCTGCCACTGGAAGTGGATGGAGACCGTCTTTCCGATTGGGTCGAACTTTACAATGCGGGCAGCACCTCCATTTCGCTGAACGGCTGGAAACTGCGCCTGCGCAACTCCGCGGGGATTGTCACCAATGAATTTGCCTTTCCTCCGACGGCATTTTTCGGGCCCAAAGGTTTTGTGGTTGTGGTCTGTTCCGAGACCAAGCGCACCCTCTATCATACAGGCTTCAGGCTCCCGGGGGATGGCGGCGCCCTGTCGCTGGTGAATCCCGCAGGGGTCGAGATCGACAACGTCCCCTACGCGGTGCAGCAGGAGAATGTCTCCTTCGCGCGATACCGCGATGGCCTCAAGTCCTTTGTGGCCAATCCCTACCCAAGCCCCGGCCGCTCCAACACCGACAATGGGCCGGTCGATCCCGTTGCCACCCTCAGCGAGTTCACCCCGTTCCCCGTTCAACCGGACGAACCGCTCCGCTTCACTGTCAATGGACGGGACGATGTGGGCATCGTCAGCGTCGCGGTGTTCTGGCAGCGAATGGATGTGGCCGACACCGAAACTCACCGCGTGGTTCTGTTCGATGACGGCATGCATGGGGACGTGGCGATGCAGGACGGGATTTTCTCGGGCTTGCTCGAGCCGGGATTGCCCACGGGCGCTGAAATTCAATTCTATCTGGAAGTGACCGACCTCAGTGAACAGACCATCGACCTGCCCTCCGAGCCCGTGTTCGCCCCGCACGGACAGCCCGTCACGATGTACAGCCTGGCCATCGGCAGCATCTCTGTTTCGCCGTTGGAAATCTCCGAAATCGTGGCGGCCAACACCAATGGACTGCGCAATGAGTTTGGACAGACACCCGACTGGGTGGAGATTCGTAATTGCTCGACCAATTCGGTGCCACTCCATGGAGTTTCACTGGGCCAACAATTCTTCGACAACGGGATGCGCTACACCTTTCCGGATAACGACGCGCTTTATCCCGGCGAGCATCGGGTCATTTATTGCGACGGTGTTCACACCAACAATTCGCTGCATGCTCCCTTCAGCTTGAACCGTCAGGGAGATCAATTGCTGCTCTTCGGCTTGAGCCCGAACGGTGCGCGACAGGTGCTGGATTCGGTCAGTTTCGGCCCGCAGCAAACGGACGTCGCTTACGCCCGTATTGGGTGCGGCGGCTCGTGGCAAAGCAGTGTGCCCACGCCTCGCGCCGCGAACGCGCCCGGCAACTGGCTGGGATTGGTGGGCACCAATCCACCCACATTCACCTTCGTCTATGCCACCACCACCAACGCCAGTTACGTCGTGGAATATGCCGATTCGCTGACGGCTCCCGCATGGCATGCGCTTCCCTCGGTTCGCGGCGATGGCATTGAAAAGATGGTGACGCAGCCGATGACCCCGCGCCGATTCTTCCGCGTGCGCCGCACACCTTGAGGATGGGAGCGCGGCATTTATGCCGCTTCACGGTGGATATCGGGGGAGCGGCCCGAATTTCCAAAGGTAACACCGCCTGCGAATCGGCCTCCGCTTTGGGCGGCTCCCGATCCGGCATGAATACCGACCACCTTTCTGCCGTTCCTCCGCCCGTCCATTCAGATCCTTCCCGCCAGGAAACCCGCTGAGAGAAGGCTGCTCCGGATTGAGGAGCGGATGATTTACTCGGGAGGCTGGATGTCGATGCCGGCGAGGGGAGTGGTTCCGAAGCCATCGGGAACGTTGTTCCCCTTGACGGGCGAGGCGTCGTGGGCCTCGGCGCCGGCGCCGTCTGCATCCTCGTCCGGCTTGGCGTCGTGCGCCGGATCGGTCATATGGGCGCCGCCGCTATGTTCGCCGTGCGGATTCTTGGCCCGCTTATTCCGCGGGAGCGGACTGAACATGACGGTGATGCTGCGTCCGACAACTTTGGCGATATTGTCAGGATGTCCGAACGGGGCGACTTCGCGGGTGAATTTTTCGATCTGTTGAAAGCCAACCTCCTTGTGGGCCATCTCGCGGCCCCGGAATTTAAGAACCACCTTGACCTTCATTTCCTCGCAAAGAAAATCGATGGCATGGGCGAGTTTGACGCCGAAATCATGGAGTTCGATTTTGGGGCTCAGCTGCACTTCCTTGACCTTATTGGCGTGCTGATGCTTTTTGGATTCCTTCTCCTTCTTGTTTTGCTCGTATCGATACTTGCCGTAATCGACGACGCGGCAGACGGGCGGCTGGGCGTTGGGTGCCACCTCGACGAGGTCCACGCCCTGCGCACGCGCCATGTTGATGGCGTCGACGAGGGAATAAACTCCAAGCTGCTGGCCGTCGTGACCGACTACGCGGACTTCGCGGGCGCGGATTTTCCCATTAACCCTGACTCCGGAGTGCTGAGAAGAAGAGGAACGGGAAGGAAAAGGGCGACTCAAGACCCCCTCACCGGTTGAGGATTCTTCATGTAAATGACGGCAAACTTATTGTATGCATCCAAACTATTAGTCGATCGATGGGATAAAGGTAGGCAAGGCGGCGGGCACTGGCAAGCCAAAACCCGCCCTTGTTTGGCCCGGCAACCCGGACGGATTGCTCTTGCACCGGACGCACAGGACGGGAATAACGGGCTCCATTCGATGAATCATCTTCGCCCACTTTTGCTGCTTCTCGGTGCGACGCTCGCCCTCGCCGGCGTGGCGCGTGCGGCGGACAATAGGCTCAGCCCGGATGAACAAAAGCAGGGCTGGGTCCTTCTATTCGACGGCCGGACCTCGAACGGCTGGATGAACAGCGACCTCACGCGTCCGCGCACGCCCGTCGAAAATGGCGCGCTTAATCCCCACCAGGCGGGCCATTACATGCTCGTCCATACCCAGCAATGGACCGACTTCCTCCTGTCGCTCGATTTCAAGATCAGCAAAGGCTGCAACAGCGGCGTCTTTGTACGCACCCAGCCCCTCAAGCCCCGCCCGGGACGCGACGTGGGATTCAACGGGCTCGAGATCGCCATCGACGATACCCAGGGCGCGGGTTTTCATGACACGGCGGCCGTTTACGATTTGGCCAGGCCTCTGCGCAATGCGATGAAGCCCGTGGGCGAATGGAATCACATGGAAATCGGGTGCATCAGCAACCGCGTGGAAGTGGTCCTCAACGGCGATCCGGTCACGCGTGTCGATTTGGATCTTTTCACCGAGCCAGCGAAACGACCGGACGGCACCCCGCACAAATTCGATGAGGTGTTCAAGAACCATTCACGCCGCGGCTACATCGGCCTCCAGGACCACGGCAGCCCCTGCTGGTTCAAGAACATCAAATTGAAGCCGCTTCCCTGACAGCGCGCTGGGACAGCTAACCGCCGGGTTGTAGATCGGAAAGCGCGGATCTGGTTTGGAAACCGGCCTCATTGCCGCGGCGGCTGCGATAAAAAATGAACTTATGAGCGGGATTCGACTCAATGGCAGGACCGCGCTAATCACAGGCGCGAGCAAGGGACTGGGCAAGGCGATGGCATTGGCTCTCGCCCAGGCCGGGGCGAGGCTCGCGCTGGTTTCTCGAAACAAGGACCAGTTGCAGGATGTCGCCGCGGAGGTCCGAAAAGCCGGCACCGAAGTCGAAGTCTTCGTTGCCGACGTCACCCGTGAGGCGGATGTCGAGCGCCTGAAAACCGAAGTCGCGGCCCGCCTGGGCGGCATTCAGATCCTGATCAACAACGCGGGGGTTAACATCCGCAAAGAGATCACCGACTTCACCCTGGACGAGTGGCGCACGGTGGTGGATACGAACCTCACGGGGGTCTTCCTGATGTGCCGCGCGTTTGTGCCGCAGATGAAAGGAGCGGGTTACGGGCGGATCCTGAACCTCACGAGCATCATGAGCCACGTGGCGTTGCCGCAACGCACTGCCTATTGCGCGAGCAAAGCAGGACTGCTCGGCTTCACGCGCGCGCTCGCCCTCGAGCTGGTCGCAGACAAAATCACAGTCAATGGAATCAGCCCGGGCCCCTTTGCGACCGAAATGAACACGCCCATCCTTCAAAATCCAGAAGCCAACGCGCAGTTCCTCTCGAGAATCCCCGCAGGCCGCTGGGGCGAGGTGAAGGAAGTGGGACAGCTCGCGCTCTATCTTTGCTCGGAAAATGCCGGGTTCATCACCGGCACCGATGTATTGATCGATGGCGGCTGGACGGCGCAGTGAATCGCGCGCGCCTGCTCGTTCCCGAAAACAGGATCCTCGCGCCATCATGAATCGGACCGGATTTCGTGTCCCTTGCGGCATCCTCATCGCGATCACATTTGCCGCGGGGGGCGGTGACCGCTCCGGTAAGCCGCCGGTTCGTGAAACTTCCACTGAACAGGTCGGCCGGACGGCTCCCAATCGGTTCGTCACGCCCGCCAACCAGATTTTAACTCCCGCCGGACGGCAGGTCGAACTTCCCCGGATGCGGCCGCAGGCATTGGCGCTCAGCCCGGATTCCCGAATCCTGGTGACATCGGGAAAGACCGCGGAGATCGTCGTGATCGATCCGCGCTCGGGGTTGATATTGCAGCGGGTTGGCTTGCCGCCCGACACCGATCTGGACGCCGCGCCTGACCCCGTGTCTGGCAACATTTTGGCGCCCGACAAGGAGGGACAGGTCAGCTACACCGGATTGTTGTTTTCACCAGACAATTCGAGGCTCTATGTGGCGAACGTCAACGGCAGTGTCAACGTGTTCCGAATCGACCGCGCGGGCCGCGTCTCGTCCGCCTTCACCATCCGCCTTCCGCTCGTTCACGCGGTGGGACGCAAGGCGGACGTGCCGTCGGGTCTGGCGCTTTCCCCGGACGGACGGCGTCTTTACGTCGCGATGAACCTCTCGAACCGCCTCGGCGAGTTCGATGCGCAGTCCGGGAAGCTTCTGCGGGCATGGGATGTCGGCACTGCGCCGTATGACGTGACCGTTGTCCGCGGCAAGGCATACGTCAGCAACTGGGGCGGACGGCGGCCAGGCGCGGAGGATATCACCGGCCCGGCAGGACGCGGGACCCGGGTTCGAGTGGATCCGGTGCGCCACATCGCCAGCGAAGGCTCGGTGAGCGTGATCGATTTGAACGGGGACAAAATTGTTGCCGAGCTCATCACCGGCCTGCATGCGTCGGCGCTGGCATTGTCGCCGGACCAGCGTCACGTCGTCGTGGCCAACGCGGCCAGCGACACATTGAGTGTCATCGACACCCGCACGGACAAAATCGTCGAGACCATTTGGACGAGGCAGACGCCGGGGGATCTTTTCGGGGCGGCGCCGAACGCGCTGGCGTTCGATCGTTCCGGTCGAAAATTATTTGTCTGCAACGGCACACAGAACGCCGTGGGCGTGATTGCCTTTCGCCCGGGAGCTTCGAAGCTGGAAGGTCTGGTCCCCGTCGGATGGTTTCCCGGAGCGATCGTGCATGACGCGGCGCGCCGCTCGTTTTACGTCGCCAACATCAAGGGAATCGGTTCGACGAAAAAAATCGGCCCGGGCGAAAAGCGGAAATTCCAGTCGAACCAATATTTCGGCACCCTGTCGCTGGTGAGGGATCCATCGACGCGCGAGCTCGCCGCGCACACCGCAGTCGCATTGGGAAATATGCGGCATGCCGCCATCCAGGCCGCCCGTTTGCCCCCGCGCGCGGGACAGCCGCCCCGACCGGTTCCCGAACGCACAGGTGAACCATCCGTTTTTGAGCATGTGGTTTACATCATCAAGGAAAACCGGACGTACGACCAGGTGCTCGGCGACATCCCGGAAGGCAATGGAGATCCTTCGCTCTGTGTTTTTGGCGACAACGTGACGCCCAACCAGCACAAGATGGTGCGCGATTTTGTGCTGCTCGATAATACCTACTGCTCCGGCATCCTCAGCGCCGATGGTCACCAATGGGCCGACACCGGCATCACGACCGATTACATGGAGAAATCCTTCGCCGGCTTTCCGCGAAGTTATCCCGATGGCATGGAGGACACCGACGTGGACGCCATCGCCTATTCGCCCGCCGGATTCATCTGGGACCTGGTGCTGGCCCACGGAAAATCCCTGCGCGATTACGGGGAATTTGCCATCACCGACAAATCCTGGAAGGACAAGACCCGCAAGGGCAAGCCGAAGTGGACAGACCATTATCGGGAATTCATCGAGGGGACCGAAACCATCCAGCTCGCGAGCCGCCCGGCTGTGGAATCATTGCGGCCGCATCTAAATACCAACACGGTGGGATGGGACATGGACGTGCCCGATGTTTTTCGGTCGGCGCGGTTCATCGAGGATCTGCGCGGGTTCGAGATATCCGGGTCGATGCCGAATTTCATCCTGATCTGTCTTCCCAACGATCACACGAGCGGGACCGCAGCCGGCGCGCCGACGCCGGGGGCGCAGGTGGCGGATAACGATCTCGCCTTTGGCCAGATTGTCGAGGCCATCAGCCGCAGCCCTTTTTGGAAGAACACATGCATCTTTGCCATCGAAGACGACCCGCAAGGCGGCTGGGATCACGTCAGCGGCTACCGCACGACCGCGTATGTCATCAGCCCCTACACACGCCGGCGGGCCGTGGTGAGCACGCAATACAACCAGACGAGCCTGTTGCGCACGATGGAACTCATCCTCGGCCTTCCGCCGATGAACCAGCTGGATGCCAGCGCCACGCCGATGTCGGATTGCTTCAGCTCGGTGCCGGATTTCACTCCCTTCAGGGCGGTTCAGAACCACATTCCCCTCGACGAGATGAATCCTAATCCGAAGAAAATTTCGGATCCCTTGTTGCGCCAGCACGCTCACGCCTCTGCGCGCCTGCCGCTCCAGGCGCCCGACCGGTGCCCGGAGGATCTGCTCAATCGCATCCTCTGGCACGCGATGAAAGGTTCGAGCGAGCCCTACCCCGCCTGGGCCGCCACCGCGCCGCCGGACGACGACTGACGCGGCGCGGCGTCCCGCCAGAGCGCCGCCGACTTCCCATTATTCTTGACCCATCCATGCGCCAGGGATACTGGAACCCCATGCTCGATTGTCGGGTTCCAACCCTGATCCACCTGGCATTCGTAATGGCGATCCCGGTGTTGTTCTCCGGCTGCATATCAACGGACGAAGCCGGATCGCGAGGGGTCAAGTTGAGCGATGCCATGGCAGCGTCCGCGAAAAACGACCCACGGGATTTGGGCGGCAAAAATCATCCGGACAACGACCCGGATGTTGAGGGGACCGCGACAGTGGGCACTCGAGGTTCATCCAGTTTTGTCGGAGTGAGCTACGATAACTCGGAATACGCCTGGCAGGTGCCGGTGGATGTAAGCTATTCGATTCCATTTCACAGTGACATTCAGGGGATCACCCATTTCACATTGACACCCGTGTCATTTGAAGATGATCAAAACTTTTTTGCCCTTCTCGTCGGCGGCGCCATTGTGGATCTCAAATCCGGCACCCTGCCCGCGGCCGGCATTGAACGACCCTGGATGCTCGAGGCCGGCCTGGGCTATCGTCATTATCTGAATTCTTCGCGCCAGGCTTTCAGTCCTTATATCGCCGGAAGCATCGAGTATGCGCTGCTGGGCTGGGATTATCGGCATTCCATTGTAGCCGGGGGCGACCGGATCCGCGCGGATGCCTTGAATGGGGCTGAAGGTTCGGTCGCCTTTGGAATCTCGACCCGGCGCGACAGTCACTTCAGCGTCTTCAGCGAGGTTGGAGTTGGAGGCACCGTATTTTTCGGACCGACGAGAGAGGGCTTCTCGAACGATGTGTTCAACAACTTCGGCTTCTTTTTCATCAAAGCCGGATTGAGTGTCAAATTTTGACGGCAACCGGACAACAAAAACGACAAACATTATATGCCAATCACCACCACCCTTGTTCAACCCTACTTATTCTTCGGCGGCCGCTGCGAGGAGGCGCTGGAATTCTATCGGACCGCGATCGGCGCGAAAGTGGAATTCCTGATGCGTTACAGCGACAGCCCTGAACCGCAGCCGCCGGGCATGCTCCCGGCGGGGTTTGAAAACAAGGTGATGCACACCACTTTCATCGTTGGCGGCTCGACGGTGATGGCATCGGACGGATGCGGCGA
>JBEEGQ010000308.1:0-3304 GCA_041166945.1 Verrucomicrobiota bacterium | reverse complement strand
GCGTTTTGGATTGTTTGAGAGTTTTCAGATCCCAGGGCATGTGAGCCCCAGCATGTGTCACCCATCCGTCGCGTCAAAAGTGTTACCCATCCGTCGCGCACGCACCGAGAGGAGGCGTTTCTATTCGGCGGTTACTGGGCAGGGTGCCCGAAGGGCGGGAGAGGAGGAGCTTCCCTCCCGACGGGAGTTACGGGGCGCAAAACACGCAAAAAAGTTCGGGGAGATTTCTCCCCTACCCTCGCGCGGCTGCGTCCGCTTGAAGTTCGTAGCTCAGGACGGACAGGCAATAAACAGCGGCGGTATCCGCGCGCAGGACCAGCGGTCCCAAGGTGATCGCCGACGCGCCAGCCGCGAGGATCGCCGCGGTTTCCTCCGGAGTAAAATCCCCTTCCGGCCCCACCCAGACACCCACGCTGGCCGGCTGCCTCCCGTGACGCTGGCGGAACGCATCGAAGAATTCCCCCGGATGCCGGCTGCCGGCCTGGAGCGAAGCGATGAAATGCAGGTCAAATGTTTCCGCCCGCTTTAGAAAATCGGCGGGTGTCAGGGGCGCCTCGATCGCCGGCAGCCATGCCGATCCGCATTGCTTGATCGCCTCGATGGCCGACCCCTGCCAGTGCTCACGTTTGCTGTCGGCTTTGCCCTCTTCAAAATGCGCCACCACCCTCGCGCTCAGAAGCGGGACAATTCGGGCCACGCCCAGTTCGGTGGCTTTTTCGATGATCGAATTGATGAGCTTTCCCTTCGGCAACGCCTGCAAAAGGGTGATCTGGTATGGCGGCTGGGCAACGGATCGGCGAGAGGTCACTCCAAGGCGCACAACCTCCCGTCCTGCCTCTTCGACCTCGCACGCCAGTTCCAACCCCGCGCCGTCCAGGACAATCGCCGCGTCGCCGGGGCGCAGCCGCAACACGCGCAGTGCGTGATGCGCCTCGCGGCCTTCGAGGACAATATTATTTCCCAGGCATTGCCCGGGGGGGACATGAAAGCGGTGCATGAATTAGCGGTGAACCCGGCGGCAATAAGGCACACCAAAAGTGTGACCCGTCAAAATGAGCGCAAAACCACAGACACCCGCGCGCGAATTCACTCAGGTTTTGCCAAAAAAACTTTTCGCCTTTTCGAAAAAACTTCGGACGTTAGGATTTACTTTTTCGTCGCACGCCGCCGCGAAATCCTGCAGCTTGCTTTTCTGCACGCTGTTGAGATGCGTCGGGACTTCGACAGTGACGCGCACGTGCAAGTCGCCCCATCCGTGCCCGAGGACATTTTTCACACCCTTTCCCTTCACACGAATCATCGTTCCGGTCTGGGTGCCGGACGGAACGCGGAGTGTAACGGGGCCATCCAGTGAAGGCGCCTCGATTTCCGCCCCCAGCGCCGCCTGCACGAAACTGACGGGCATTTCGAACAATAGATCGTCGCCTTCGCGATGAAAAATCGGATGCGGTTGCACGTGAAGCACGACGAAGAGATCGCCGGGAGGCCCTCCCCGAACGCCCCCCTCGCCGTTGCCCGTGGATCGAAGGCGTGCCCCCGTGTCCACGCCGGCCGGGATTTTGAGCTGAATCTTTGTGGTTTTCTCGGCGCGCCCGGCCCCGTGACATTTGCGGCACGGCTTGTCCATGGTGCGGCCGGACCCTTCGCAGCGCGGGCAGGTCTGGGCAATGTTAAAGATGCCGCGCGACGTGAGCACCTGTCCCCGCCCCGCGCAGGTCGAACAGGTTTTGCGTGTGGCCCCCGGCTCGCCGCCGGACCCGTGACACTGATCGCACTGGTCCAGTTTTTTCGCAGACACCTCCTTTTCGCATCCGCGGGCGGCCTCCTCGAAACCGATTTCCAGGTCGAAGCGGAGATCGGTTCCCCGTTGCGGTCCGGAGGGATCCCGTCGTCCGCCGCCGCCAAAAAACTGGTCGAAGATATCCTCGACACTGCCTCCCCCGAATGCTTCGCGGAAGAGGTCAAAGGGATCGTGGAATCCGCCGCCGGTGGCGGCGCGGCGCCTGGGATCAAATGCATCGTGCCCGTACTTGTCGTAGGCCGCGCGCTTTTGCGGATCGCTGAGCGCCTCATACGCCTCTCCAACCTCCTTGAACTTTTCCTCCGCGCTTTTGTCGCCCGGATTTTTGTCAGGATGAAACTTCAGCGCCTGCTTGCGATAGGCCTTTTTGACGTCCTCCTCGGTGGCGCCGCGGGATAATCCCAGGAGTTCGTAATAATCACGTTTGGACACGGGAAAAGTTCCGTTTGAGTTCACTCCCCGTCGGGTGACCCGGGGGAATCGGTGCGGAGGGCGGGAGATTTTGCGACGATAACCGTGGCGGGCCGGAGCAGTCGATCCCGGAGCTTATAACCTTTGCGCAGCTGCTGAAGGACATGGCCGTCGGGCACCTCGTTGCTCTCCCGCTGTGAAACAGCCTCGTGGAAATTCGGATCGAACAACTGCCCCGCCGCGTTGATCTCCTCGAGGCCGGAATCGGCGAGCGCGGTTCGCAACTGGGCGGCGATCATATTGATGCCCTCCTGCACGGATTGGGCGGCGGCCTCCGGGACGCCAGCCGTCGCGGCGAGCGCCATCTCGAAGTTGTCGAGGACGGGGATCAGCTTTTGAAACAACCCGGCATTCGCGTAAAGAATGGCATCCTGGCGTTCACGGGCGGCGCGTTTCTTGAAATTCTCGAAATCGGCGGTGGCCCGCAGCAGCTTGTCCCAGTTTTCGGAAGCCTTGGCGGCGTCCGTTTTCAACTGTTCCAAATCCTCCGCAGCGGCTGCGGCCGGCACGGGGTCAACGCCGGGCTCCCCTGCTGTTTCCATCGCTTTTTTATCTGAGCTTTTCCTGGTCATCATTATCCTGTCGTTTTTCGAGCCGGGAGAATACATCGACCTTCGCCGGAGAGCAACGTCCGAGCTGCAACGCCACTTTCGCTCTGGATACGATTCGCACGGCGGACTAGCCTGCGGCTTCATGTCTGGTTTGCCCTACGAAATCTTCCTGGCGCTGCGCTACCTGCGGCCTAAGCGAACATTCGTATCGGTCATCACGCTCATCTCCGTAATCGGCGTCATGCTCGGGGTGGCGGTCCTCATCGTCGTGATTGGCGTGATGGCGGGAATGGATCTTCAACTGCGCGAAAAACTTCTCGGATTCAACGCCCATTTGCGGGTTTACAAACATGATGAGCCGATGACCGGTTATCGGGAGGTGATGGCTCAGGTGAGCTCGAACCATTATGTGCGCGCGATCGCCCCGCAGGTCCTTGGACAGGTGCTCGTCGAGACGCAACCCGAGTTCGGCAGCCGCGTC
>JBEEGQ010000307.1:0-13261 GCA_041166945.1 Verrucomicrobiota bacterium | reverse complement strand
TTTATGATGCCGTCTCGGCATGGTTTATTAATGACGGCGCGCGGCAGACCAGCGGAACGCCGTACCCCACCGCGAACCCCCCCGTTGCCTATCCAGACTATCCGTCGGGATCGGGCGGGTACGTTTACACAAATCCAGCCCTCGCGACGGATCGGCCGGGAACCGGCGACGGTTTGGGGGGCAACATCGTGGATGTAAATCATTGGCAGCGACTCAATGTTATCAACGCGGTGGACCAAAACGGTTTTCCTGATCCGAACCTTCAACAGAAGTATCTCGGCGCCCAGTGGCTGGGTGTGCGTCCGTTCGCGATGACCCGCACGGATCCGACAAAGCCTTGGATCGATCCCGGACCGCCGCCGCTTTTCGGCACCGCCACCCATGCGGATTTTATCAGCAACGTCGTGGAAGTCATTCGTTACGGCAGCCAGCTCACCCCGAACGATGGGGTGGTGATTGACATCTCCCCGCTTTCTCAAGGCAACAACACCCTCGGTGCCAATGACGGTCATGGACGTCCGATCAATCCGGTCACGGGGTCGCCTTACGTTGCGAACATGACAAAACGCGGTGATTTCGCGCGCGCTCTGACGGAATACTGGGCGGATGGTCCCAGTTCCGAAACCCCTCCAGGCCACTGGAACGTGGTGGCGAACGATGTGTCCGACCATCCATTGACTGTGAAGCGAATCGGCGGCACGGGGCCGGTGGTCGACGATCTCGAATGGGATGTGAAAATGTATTTTTCACTCAACGCCGCCCTCCATGAAGCAGCCTGCGCGGCTTGGGGAGTCAAGCGGTACTACGACGGTTGGCGTCCGATGAGCGCCATCCGATACGTCGGCGGCCTCGGCCAATCGAGCAATCCTTCCCTGGGTTCCTACCATCCCAACGGCCTGCCGTTGGTCCCGGGATTGATCGAACTCGTCACACCTACATTCGCGGCAACCAACTCCGGATTGACGGTGGGCAAGATTGCGGTACTCGGCTGGCCGGGCGAAACCCCGCAACGGGTGACCCCCAACGGCGTCCGCTTTATTCATGCGGATACCTGGACCACTTACCAACGATCCAACTTCGTTGTGCCTGCCTTTCCCGGTTACATTTCCGGTCACAGCACCTTCACCCGTTCCGCAGCGGAACTGCTCACTGCCATCACAGGCTCCCCCTTCTTTCCTGGCGGCATGGGCTCTTATACCATCACCAATCTCGTCAACGAAAAAGGTCCCTCCGCTCCTGTCACTCTCCAATGGGCGACCTACTTTGATGCGGGCGATCAAGTTGGCATTTCCCGAATTTGGGGCGGCATCCATCCACCTGCGGATGACTTCTCGGGACGCCGGGTCGGCTCTCAATGCGGCTCGAATGTGTGGGCCCTGGCCAAGCGTTATTGGGACGGCTCGGTCACGAATACACCCATCACGATCACGCGCCTGAATTCCAACCAGTATGCAGTTCGGTACAACACGTTGCGCGGGTTTTATTACGACCTGCAATCGTCGCTGGATGTCAGCCAAAACTTCACCTCCGATCCCCCCGGCACGAGCCTGCCGTTCGATGCCGTGTCCGTCGCGCGAACGAATTCCTTCAGCGACCCGGCGAAGTTCTATCGCGCGGTCAGCCGTTCCACTCCATGAGGCCCTGACGGGTTCGACGACACAGCTCGCGATGTAAACATCTTATGATGGAAGCGCCCGGGAGCAAACAGACGCCCATCTGCTCACGACGATTCGCGGGGTGAACAGTTTCGAAACGCCCGATGGAACGCTTCGTTTTATCGTGCCTTAAAATCCTCTGCTAAAGGTCGAGTCGCGATCACAGCAGTCCGCCTGTCATACGGTACAGACTGCGGCATTCATGGCGCTTCGGGGCTTACTCCATGCACCGCGCCGGGGTGTCGCCTTCAGCAAAAGGTTCTGTTCCCTCCGATCCACCGGCGATGCGTAGTGAGGCAAACCGCACGTCCGATGATGCACTCTGCATGTCGGCAGGCGCCTTCTGGCGACTCTCCAGAGGGATTTTTTGCACATTGCGTGTGGTACGATTCCCGCTGGTAATCGGCGCCTTAATCCTAATGGAAAAGTCTGCATCCGCGCCGCCGGCCTGATCAGACGATGTTGAATCCAGTCTTATCGCATGCGGGAATATGAATTGTACGTTCCGCTCCATCAGAACGATGGCGCGGAAATAGAGCCGGCGAAGTTGAAGCGGTTGCGCCAGGTCTTGATTGATTACTTTGGCGGACTCACCCATTTTCCGCAGGAGAACGAAGGATTCTGGAAGGTCGGTTCGTTCACCTTCCGCGATCAAATTGTGATTCTTCGCGTTCTTTCGGACGATCCGCTCTCGGAGAGTTACCTGCGAATGCTCAAGGAAGATCTCAAGCGCGACTGGAAACAGGAGGACTTCCTCATCATCGCCCGCGAAGTGCGCGTCGTCTAAAATCCATGCCCGTCATGAAATCCGCCGTCGCCGATCGAAAAGTCCCTGAGCGCGGCCGTTCCGCGCCCCGAAAAACCGCCAACCTCACAGTGGAAGGCCGCACCCTCGAGGTATCCAACCTCGACAAGGTGCTCTATCCCAAAAACGGTTTCACCAAGGGCGACGTCATCAATTATTACATCCATGTGGCACACGTTCTTTTGCCGCATCTGCGGGACCGGCCTTTGACGCTCAAACGTTATCCCAATGGCGTCGAGGGTGAATTCTTTTACGAGAAGCGTTGTCCAGGTTTTCGGCCATCGTGGCTGAAGACGGCTCCGGTGTGGAGCGAGGGAAACCAGGCCACCATTCATTTCTGTCTCGCGAACGACCTTCCGTCCCTGGTTTGGGCGGCGAACCTTGCTGATTTGGAATTGCACACCTCCCTGGGCCGCCGACAAAAGATCGATCGGCCTACGGCGATGGTGTTCGACCTGGATCCGGGGCCCGGCGCGGACATTCTCAAATGCGCCGAAGTGGGCTTGGCTTTGCGGGAACTGCTGCAAAAAAAATCCTTGAAGTCATTTGCAAAAACGAGCGGTTCAAAAGGCCTCCAGATATACGTGCCTCTCAACACAACGGCCACGTTCGATCAGACAAAAGCCTGCGCCCGCACCATCGCCGAAAAGCTCGCGCGGGAACGGCCTGAAAAGGTCGTCTCCCAGATGGCGAAGAAAGTGCGCCAGAACAAGGTCTACATCGACTGGGTCCAAAACGATCCTCACAAGACCACGGTTTGCGTTTACTCACTGCGCGCCAAGGAAAACCCGACCGTGTCCACTCCGGTGGCATGGGATGAAGTGGAGAAAGCCCTGAAAAAGGGGCGGGCCGCCGATTTGGTCTTTCAAGCGCCGGACGTTATCGATCGGGTAAAAAGGCGCGGGGATCTCTTTGCGCCCGTGCTGGAGCTCAAGCAAAAGCTTCCTGCCGTCTCCGAATTCGAGGCCGGTTAACAGCCCGTGAGGAGACTCAAATTTTCCCAGCAAAAGAGCGAAGGATCGGAGTTTCACGCCGACTGCTATTGAGTGGGGAACGCCCAGCCGGAGCGCGGCATTTTATGCCGCTTCAAGGTGGATGTCGGGAGAGGACCCGGATTCTCAACGAGGCACGCCCCCGCGAATCGGAGCTTGCATCCGGTCGTGCCGGAAGCGGCATGAATGCCGCGGTCCGGGCTCCTCGGCTGCGGCGCCGAATCGGGGAGAAGTATGAGTCTCCTCACAGGGCCGCCTGAGCGGCTCGTTCGCGAACAACCTCGCGCGGTTTCTTGTCCTGGCGCAACGCGATGAAGACCGGTTGCCGAAGGCTGTTGTCGCCGGTCCATTCCAGGAACCTTACCTGACAAACAAGCCGCGGCTTCAGCCACACGCATCGCCGCATTTCGGCCTGGGTGACGCCCTGGCCAAATTTTCCCGATCGTTGGGTTGGGAGGTTCCAAAACGGGCATGTCTCGATTTTGAATGGTTGAAACAAATCAAACAGCGATTTCAATGATCGGTTGTTGAAGCCGGTTCCGACCCGGGAAACGAACGCCAGCTTTTCGCCTTCATAAACGCCCAGCAACAAGGCTCCGAAAAAGGCCCTGCTTCCCTCTGGCGGTGTGTAGCCACCAATGACAAATTCCTGCTCGTTGAGCCGTTTGATTTTCATCCAGGCCCCGCTGCGACGACCGGATTCGTAAACGGAATCCTTCTGCTTGGCGATGACCCCTTCGTATCCCATTTTCTCCACCGTGCTCCAAATCTTTGTCGGGGTCCCTTCCAATATCGGGGCCAGTCGCACCAGTCGATTCCCGCCCGGGAGAACTGCCGTGAGAATCGCCCGCCGCTGTTGCATCGGAAGTCCCATCATGTCCCGTCCGTCCATGTGCAACAGATCGAAGCAGTAATAAAAAAGTGATTGCTTCCCCCGGCCCTCGCTCCTGGCATTTTGCAGCGCCTGAAAGGAGGTTCGTCCGCCCGATTCGAGCGCCACAATTTCGCCATCCAGAACAAGGCTGTGAACGGGAAGCGATGCGAGCGCGCTGACAATCTCTGGATATTCCGCCGAGATATCGCGAGGCCGCCGGGAATAGAGCGCCACTTTTTTTCCGGTTTTAACGGCGATGGCCCGGATGCCATCGAGTTTCACCTCGAAGCACCAATGATCATCGGTGGGCAACTGCGCCTCGAGCCGCGCCTTCATGGGCTCGACGTATCGGGGCAAACCGCGGGGCAAATCGGTCAGCCTCGCCGTGGCTTTGGCTTGTCCTTCGCGCGAGACCATGAGCTCTTTTTGGCGGAGGTGATCTTCGATGATCCGGAGGACGCGGCCCGGTTCGATCGCCATGTCGCATCGGACGTGTCGGTGATTTGTTTCATCGTCCGTCCCGAAGCCACCGACCGATTGTCCGCTCGCGCGGAAATTTTCCTGACGGTGTCCCCGGTTTTGATGAGGAGCCAGGCATTATTCTTTCCGTCATCGGTGCGCCGCATCTGCACGAGCGTCCATTCCCCTTTGAGTTTATTGCCTGAGAATCGGACCTCGATTTTTCCCTTTTGAAGCGCGGTGGAAGGATCGCCCGCCAGCGACTCAAATGTGCCCGTATCCCAGAGCATGACGGTCCCGGCGCCATAATTGCCGGCCGGGATTGTTCCTTCGAAGGATCCATACTCGAGCGGGTGATCTTCAACGTGCATGGCCAGGCGCTTTTCGCCTTTTTCGGTGGGGATGCCCTTGGGTACCGCCCACGATTTCAAGACGCCGTCGACCTCAAGTCTCAAGTCATAATGAAGATGGCTGGCGGCGTGTTTCTGCACCAAGAAGCGGGCGCCCGGCCGGCTCTTGTTTATTTTCCCGGCGCCTCTCGGTTCGCGAGTTTGGGTAAAATCCCGCTTTTTGACATATCGCGACAGGTCCATGCGTCCTCCTGGTCACGCTGCTTTGCGGCGCCGGGTTTTCCCGGAACGTTTGGCAACCCGTTTTTCCGCGGTGGCCTCCCCGAGGCTCCTTCGCAACACCTCCGCGAGATCGATCATGTTTCCCGTCGGTTCCTTCGGGGCTTTGGCGGTCTTGGGCATCCGTCCGCCGCTCGCGACCTTCTTGTCGATCAGATCGAGGAGGGCGGATCGATACTCGTCCTTGTAGCGGGAGGGTTCCCACTTGTCCGTCAATTGATTCACGAGCGCCTTGGCCATTTCCAATTCACTTTTGCGAACATCGGCTTTCGCGGGCAGATGCAATTGATCCGGCTCGATCAGTTCATTGGCAAAATGCATCAGCTCCAAAAGCAGGGCGTTGCCCGTGGGTTTCACCGCAGCGAGATATTGCCGCGTTTTGATGACCACCTTTGCCACGCCGACCTTGCCGGTGTCGCGGAGTGTTTCCCGCAACAGCACGTAGGCCTTGCTACCGGCCTTCGTCGGTTCCATGTAAAACGGTTTGTGAAAAAACATCGGGTTGATTTCCGAAAGAGCCACGAAATCGATGATGTCCACCGTTTGGGTTGCCTCGACGTCGACCCGTTGGAAATCCTCCTCTTTCAGCACGATGAATTTATCCTTCTCGTATTCGTAGCCCTTCACCACCTGGTCCCAGGGAACTTCCTTTCCGTCGGCCTCTGCCACCCGTTTGTAATTGACGGGGCTGAGATCGCCTGCGCGCAACAGCCGGAACTTCAGCTCCTCCCTTCGGGTGGCCGGAAACAGGCTGACCGGGATGTTAATCAAACCGAAACTGATGGAGCCTTTCCAAATGGGGCGCATAACAAGGTAGGGATAACCTAGCGTGAGGGAGCCTCGACATGAACCTGACGATGGCGCGCGGCGGGAGGACGATAAATAACCTGCCTCCGGCCGGGCCGTTGCCGCCGGCTTAATTGGCGCAATTCAACCGGCACGCCCTCGCGTATCGATTCCAACAAGGAACGGATGATGTGGACATCCAGCATGCCTTCGATCCCCGAAGGTTCCGGGGGCCGATCGGAATGGATGCAGTCGGAGAAATAGATCAGCTCGGGGGCGAACTGATCTCGTTTCGGATATTCGCGCGTTCGAGTGCGGCCTTTCACAGTCCACTCCATGGTGATGGACTCGGAATGTTCATACCCATTTGAAAGGCGCACCGTCCCCTTCGTGCCGACCACCTCGAAGTTGGCCCGGTCAGCAGCACCGAAGCTCGAGGTGAAGGAGGCCAGTTTTTCCTCCGGAAACCGCAGGAGCGCGCTGGTCATTTCGTCCACTTCCGAAAAGCGCGGGTCGGTGTTTTGGCTGGCAAAAGCGAAGACCTCGGTCGGTTCCTCTTGAAAGAGGTACCGGGCTGCATTGATGCAGTAAATGCCGAGGTCGTAAAGTGTCCCCCCGCCGCTGTGTTTTTGGAGGCGGATGTTTCCCGGACGAATTTGCATGGTGAACAACGAATTGAAAATTCGCGGAGTCCCAATCTTCCCCGCTCGGATCAACTCGACCGCCTCCAGGTTGGCCCGCTCGAAGTGCAAGCGATAGGCCGTCATGACGTGCACGCCATTGACCGCGCAGGCGCGAATGACGTCTTCACATTCCTTTTCATCCAGCGCGAGTGGCTTTTCACAAAGCACATGGACGCCGGCATTGGCCGCGCGCACCGCGAAATCACGATGAAGGTTGTTAGGCAATGCGATATAGACGGCATCGATTTCACCGCTGCGCAGGCAGGCCTCGTAATCGGCGTAGCTGAACGTATGGGGCACGCCGTATTCGCGGGACAATTCGCGTAGCTTCACGGGATCATCCGACACCAGCGCCGTCAACCTGGAATTCTTTCGCGCATTGGCAAAAGCAGGCAGCACCGCCGTCTGCGCGATGTGTCCCAACCCAATCACCGCATAGCGGATTGGATGTGTTCCATTTTTTTTGGAGCGGAGGCTGGTGCGTGACTTCTTCATTGCAAACGGAATTCAGCAGGAAGAAGGCCACGGGTTCCGTGGCAACGTGCAGGTCTGCTTTGTGCCACGAAGTGCCGGCTTTCAGAAAAGCGGGACGTGCAAAATGCTGGTTGGCGAAGAAAACTGTGCGATCTGCCTGTGTGGCAAATCGCGGGGTGAAGACAAGCAAAAGGAGGAAGAAAGTCGACGTCTCTCCGCCGGGCCACACTATTTTTTAAGTCCTGTGTTGACTCCGCAGTAGAGCCGAAACTTCATAGGATCGCCGTCGAACTGACTGGCGCGAGCTAGAAACTTCGTTCCATTTGCGCAAAACCATCGCACCTCTTGCAGCATCCATGCCATCCGTCAGGACGGTGATTTTGTTCAGAACTTGTTCGTTTTCATGGCAAGAAACGCATCGCCCGCTCGCAAACTGCACGAGCTTTTATCTTACAGTTGCAAAGAGCAGGCTCACCCGGAGCGCGGCCGTCCTGGCTCCTCCTTACCCACAAGAGCAGGCTGCCCGCAAATTCAGTCGCGAGGAGATGATTCTCCGATCGTAGCGCGGACTTCCAGTCTGCTGTGTCGCCGGTTTCCAACCGGCAGGTGAAAAAATCGCTTCAGGTTACACGGCCTGCGATCTCCGTCGGAAAACGGGCATCGGACGTGCACCTGCCGGTTAACAACCGATTTCGACAATTTGGACCTTTGGACTGCGGTGGCATGCCACCGCTTTGGCTTCACGTTTCGACTATGCTCACCCCAATCACGCCGCAGGAAAAGCGGGGACATGTCCCCGCAGTCCAAAGCGAAACAGCCGGCTGCCAGTCGGCGCTGCGGTCGCGCCGCGATGGCAACCCTCCTCAGCGAGATTTGCGGGAAACCCGTTGTTGTGGGCAAGGAGGAGCGTCCTTGGGCGCAACCCACCGATCCGGCCTGGCGTTGGAAGTTATTAGCGGCACTGGCAAATTCGAAACGCTGCGGGCGGGGAGGGCCACGCCGGTGACCTCAACGATCAAATTGAAACAGGCAGGCGTCGGCATTCGGCCGATTCAAAATTGCATCGCGCAAAATCTCGGCGGCCATCACCGAAAAATTGGTCCCATTCGCGCCGTAACAAAGCGCGTAAAGAATCCGCGAATTCGCCCGGGTCGAACCGATGTAGGGCAGTCCATCCTTGCTCTCCCCGAACATGCCGGCCCAGGAGTAAGCGGGCGCGGCGTGGATGAGCGGGAAGAACTCCCTCAACTTCTGCTGAAGCATGGCGGTCTTGCGCCCGATGAGCCGATCCCGCGTTCGAGCATCACGAGTCGGTTCATCCCCGCCGCCGATCATTATTCGATCGTCGGCGGTGGTGCGCAGATAAACATAGGGCCTTGCCGTCTCCCAAATGACACAGCGCTCGTGCCATCCCGGAAAGTCGCGCACTTTGTCGGTCACCAGCGCGTAGCTGGATTTCAGTTTTAAAACCTGGCGCGCTTTTCGCGCGAGTGTTTCGTAGCCGGTCGCGACCACGGCCCAACGTGCCTCGATGAGATGGCCCGACCGGGTGCGGACCTCGACGCGCCGCGCCGTCTCCCGAATTCCCGAGCTCTGTGTTCGAACAAACAGTCTCGAGCCGCGTTCGCGGGCGGCGCCGGTTAATTGGCGCGCCAGGCGCAACGGATTAATCTCGGCCGCTTCAGTGGAATAAAGGGCGGCTGGCGCGTTGAACGAGAACCGTTCCGCGATGTCGGCGGGTGCGAAAAATTCGACCGGCAGGCCGAACTTCCTGCGCGCCTTGAATTCCTGTTTCAAGTCCGGCACGTCACCAGCCTCGCTGGCGAGGTAGAGGCTCGGACGCGGCGTGAATTCACAGCGATCCCCCAGTTTCGCAACCAGATTGCGAAGGGTGGAAATGGTCTCCAGGCAATATCGGTAACTGCGGACAGCGGCCTCCCTGCCGCGCTGGCGAATCAAATCGATCAACGAAACGTCGATGTCATAAAGAATCAACGCCGTGCTCGCGCTGGTGCTTCCCTGGCCGGTATTCCGTTTGTCGAGGATGACAACGTCGAGGCCTTCGCACGCCAGCATGTAGGCGGTCAATGCGCCGCTCAGGCCCGCGCCGATGACGACGACATCGCAGCGGATATCGCGGCGAAGCGTTTCTCCCTGGGGCGGCGGTTCTGTGTGTTTTGGCCAATAGAGGTTGCCCGATTTTAATTTCATGAACGGGCCGCCCTCAGGGTTTCGCGCGGAGCCACAGGCTGCTTGGGCAGCGGCTGAAACACCGCCCTATCCGTCGGCGCCACCGCGTGTTTAAACCGGCGCACGATGACCCGGGTGAATTCCACGCCGAAAAAGAGCGTTTGCGAGGAGTAATAAACCCACAGGACAATCACCACCAGCGAACCGGCGGCGCCATAATTTGAAACAACGGAGGTGCGACCCAGATAAAAACTGAGGCCCAGTTTGCCCAGGTTGAACAGCACGCTGGAAACAGCGGCGCCCGCCCAGGCGTCACGCCACGGAATGTGGACATCCGGAAGAGTCTTGAAGATTAGCGCGAACAACAGGGTTATTACCGCGAAGGAAAGGATGACATCCAGGAAGTGCCAGAACATCTTCACCGAGGGAATCCAGCCGCTGAGCGAATCACCAAAAGCCGCGAGGGCGGCGCTGACCACGAGCGATACCAACAACAGAAACCCGATGGAAAGTATCATCGCGAACGAGAGCATCCGGTCCTTTATAAAATGGCGGATGCCGCCGCCTGGCAGCCTCGCCACGCGCCAAATCGTGTTCAAGGCGTCCTGAAGTTCCACAAAAACTCCGGTCGCCCCCAGCACCAGCGCACCGATCGCGATCGCGGCCCAGGCTCCGCCTTTCGCGGGACTCGCGCTCGTCACCACGGTCTGAATGGCCTCCCCGCCCTGTTTTCCGAGCAAATGTTGGATCTCCGCGAAGAGGTGTTCCCGCGCCACATCCTGGCCAAACCATAAACTGGCGACGGCGAGGACGATGACGAAAAGGGGCGAGACCGCGAAGATGGTGTAGAAAGCAAGCGCCGCTCCCAATCGCAGGCATTTGTCGTCGTGCCACGCGGATGCTGCTTCCTTCCACAACGCGAACCAGCTTTTCACGGTCAGTGTCTGCGCCTTCATCATTTTGGTCGCCGTGCCTTATTTACTTGGCTGTCTTCTCGACTTGTTCGACCGATTCGGTGTGGTCCAGCTTTGGAAGCATTGCCCGGATAAATGCGTTTTGAAGAATGCCTCCCACGGCGGCCCAAATTCCCAGCCGAGTATTTTCAAAGTTACCTGAGATCGGAATTTTGGTGGCCAGCCTGTCCTTGGAATGATTCTTAAAAACGGCCACGGTGCCGCCCACGATCGCCTGCCAGAATTTTTGCAGGATGTTTTTTTGCCTCTCTTTTTTCCATGCGAAGACATCGATGTTCTCAAGGATCGGTTTGACGTAGCCCTCGTATTTGCCTTCGCTGGCGGCCATCTCGACGAACAAGGAGCAATCGCCGCTGGCCACATCAAATTTTCCGTAGGCTTGGAAAAGGCCGTTCAGCGCCGTCATATCCATGTTGGTGAGGCTTCCCTGGAGCTGAAACGTTGGATTTTCAGCCAGCGGATCCCACTGCATTTCCGCATGCAGCTGGCCGCCGCCCAGTGTGCTGCCTCCGACGACGATTCCGGCGGGAAGCTTTTGCCGGACGTCGCGCGCATTGGTGATGTTGGTGGCTGTCATGGAGAGATTCTGAACGAAGATATTGACCGGCGGCTCACTATGGAAATTTTGGAAATGGACCTCGCCCTCTTCGATTTGAAACCGGTTGATGCGAAAGGGAAACAGGCTCTTGATGGCGTCGGCCCAGCTTTTGTCGATCTTGGTCTGTGCCTTCTCTTCGGTCGGGCCCGCGACAAAATTCAGGCGGGGTTGTTGCACGGCAATTTCTCCCACGATCGCGCCATGAAACAGCTCCTTCCATTGCATCGAAAGATCGATCCGCGCGGCGGAGAAAAATGGGACCGGCACGGTGCCGTTCATTTTCCACAGGTTCAAATCCTGGATGACATACGCCCCCCGCCACAGATGCACGTTTATGCCGCGAATGTCGCCGGTGTATTCGGGGATCTGTTTGAGCTTCCGCTGGACATAACTCTTGAGGACGTAGGGCAGGGCGATTCGAGCCCCGATCAGCAGAACCAAAACCACCACCGCGGCGATGCGCAGGTTGCGCGGGAGCCGTTTCCAACGCGTCTTCACCGCGGTGTGAGGCCGGCCGTGGGCAGTCCGCTTTTTCGTCGGGGCCGGATGGGGATGAGGGGCTGTGGCATGCATATCGAACAAATCTGAGGGTTGTGGGAACGACGCTCGACCCGAATATCCAGCTTTCGGTGTGCCACCTCGCTGAGGTGCTTGGGAATGGTTTACAACTGGAGTTTGAGGCGTCAGTCGGAAAAACGAGCCGCCATTTGCAGGTTGCAATCGTCGCCTTGCAAAGCGCCTCAGGGGTTTCGAGGGTGAAAGACCGGATTATTTCTATTGCGTTCGAGGCGTGGACCGTTAGTTTAGCGCGCTCGCTTGGACAACCGAATCAAAAGAACGCTGTGAATAGTGAATTGTGCAGATTGGCGCTGATCAAGGTCGGCAACCCCAATGTACTGGTCAACCTCGTTTCGCGGCGTGTGCGCCAGTTAAATAGCGGCGGCGGTCCCCAGAGCCGTCCCTTGTTCCATGACACTGTCGGGCTCGGAGCGGCGGACATCGCCCTGCGAGAGATCATCGAGGAAAAAATGGGCTGGGATCTCCCCGAGGAGGCGCAGCTCGTTGAGCCGGCTCCCAAGAAACGCCGGAAGAGCAGCAGCTAAAGCCGTCCCTGGCCTTTGGAACGCCGGGCCAAAGGGATGCTGTCATTCCTTTTATGGCCGAGATCCTCAGCAATCCTAAAGCTCGCCGCGATTTCGAGATCATCGAAACCTTCGAGGCCGGGTTGGTGCTTCATGGCACCGAGGTCAAGGCCTTGCGCGCCGGACGTGGACAAATCGCCGATGCCTTCGCGCGCGTCGACAAGGACGAAGCCTTTCTTCACAACGCCCACATCGAGGAGTATGCGCACGGCAACCTTCAGAATCACCTGCCCAAGGCCGTCCGAAAATTGCTCCTGCACAAATCCGAGATTCGCAAGCTTTTCAGCCTCGCGTCCGTCAAGGGCAACGCCATCTTTCCGCTCTCTTTCTATTGGAAAAACGGCCGGGTCAAAGTGTTGCTCGGCGTTGGCAAGGGCAAGGTGCAGTACGACAAACGTCAGGACATCAAGCGCCGAGAAGCCGATCGCGAAACCAAACGGGCCATCCTGTTTCGGGTGAAAGGCAAATCGCGCGCGGGCGATTGAATTGTTGATGCACCGGGACTGAACCCGCAGTCAGCCTCGCACAGGCCTTGTCAAAAAAAAACTGCGCCAGCCTTGCAGCCGGCGCGGTAAAGATTCGAAGCAAGATAAAGCGGCAATCGAAGGAAAACCCTACGAACGACCCAATAACGTTATGACGTTATTGGGTCTTGGTTTCGGCTTCCTTTTTCCACTGGCGCTTGGGTGCTTTCGTGATGAGACCCTGCTTGAGAGCATTGGCGGTGACGCGCACGTAGCGGACTTCGCCATTGGGCATCAGTGCCTTCACGCGTTGAAGGTTGGGCATGAACCGGCGCTTCGTGATCGCGGTCACGTGCGTGCCGATACCGCCCGATTTCTTGGCTTTGCCGCTGCGCCAGATGATGCTGCCTTTCATCGGCCGCTTCCCGGTGACTTCACAAATTCTTGCCATAACTAGATGTATTCCAATTTAAGGAGCGCAGAAGCTAGCAGGCAGTCCGGCCGTGGCAAGCCCTATTTCCCGCGAATCGGTGGGC
>JBEEGQ010000306.1:0-6195 GCA_041166945.1 Verrucomicrobiota bacterium | reverse complement strand
CGCAGGCCGAAGTCAGGGGCAGTTACCTGGCGGGACCTGGAACGACATCGGCAACGGAGCCGTTGACGTTGGTTCAGCAGCCGCAGAGCCGGACGATTCAAGAGCTTCAGAGCGTGACCTTCTCGGTCGGCGCGCAGGGCATTCGCCCCTACACCTTCCAATGGTTCAGCAACAATGTTCCGGTCGTGGGTGCGACTTCGTCTTCATTGACATTGACCGGCGTCCGGCCCTCCGCGAACGGAGCTCAGTTTTTCTGCCGGGTGGCCAATAGTGTGCCTCAAACGGTGGATAGCTCCGTGGCGGTGTTGACTGTTAATGCGGATCTTACCCGGCCGACATTGGTGGGCGCGGCCGGCGGCACGGCCTGGGGTCTCAACAATGACACGACATTCGGCGTTCGTTTTAGCGAACCCGTCAACCAGGCTGATGCGCAGAACCCCGCAAATTATTCGCTGCCGGGCTTCACGATTCTAGGTGGTGCGCTGCAAGCCGACAATGTGACGGTCGTCCTGGCTGTCACCACCTCGTTGAAAGCCGTCGGCTGCAAGACGATCACCGTCAATAATGTTCGCGATCGCGCCCCCAGCCAAAACGTAATCGCCGCCAACTCACAAACGCCGCTTATCTATGCGGAAGGCACTTCGCGTCACAGCCGGTTTAACAACAGCGGCGCCGGTTTCCCGAATAGTCCGGATGTCATTTCGCATCCGCCGCTCATCGAAAACCCTGAAGGCGGCGGCAACCATGGTGATAATTACGTTGGCCAGACTCTGGCGTTGTTGAGTCCGCCCGTGACCGGTAACTACAAGTTCTACATTGCTTCAGACGACAGTTCGGCGCTGTTCCTGAGCACCGACGAGAATCCCAGCCATAAGGTTCAAATCGCTCGCGAGCCGAATTGGTCGACTTTCCGGACTTACAACGGCGCGGGTGGCGGCGGTGGAGGCCGCGTTTGCCCTGGGACGGATTGCAACATCTCGGTGCCGGTCAACCTCGTCGCGGGATGCCGTTACTACCTGGAAGTCATTCATAACGAAGGCGGCGGCGGCGATTATTTCTCAGTAGCCTGGCAGACTCCCGCCGGCGGACCTGTTCCGGGCGTGCCCGCGGACGGCAGTCTTCCCATCGGCGCCCAATATATTTCACCATTTGAAACTCCCCCCGTCATTGCCGCCACCGATCCCATCAATCAAACCATCAGCGAAGGTGCGCGCGCAATTCTGACCGCCGGCATCACGGGTTCGCCCATCCTGACTTATCAGTGGTTTAGCAATGGCGTCGCGGTGGTCGATGGCACCAATTCGAGCTATACAACTCTTTCACTGCGTTTTCCCGGCAACAACAACGATCATTATTACGTTGTCGTGACGAACAGCCTGGGCAAGGCAACCAGCCGAACCAACACACTGACGGTGATCGATGACAACACTCCGCCGACCGTCGCGCGTGTTTTGTGCGGGCCTGCCTTGGATCGATTCACGATTGTGTTCAGCGAAATCATGGACCAACCCAGCGTCGAGGACACTTTCAACTACACGATAGATAACAGTGCGAGTCCCACGACTGTGACGCTGAATCCGGACGGCAGGTCCGTGACCCTTCTATTTGGTCCTCAAGCGCCCAACAGCGTTCATACAATTGCGCTGACTTCGGACATCACCGACTTCGCCCAGAATCCCTTGGGGGCTACAAACATCGTGGCGAGGTCTTGTGTCAGTGCTTGTGCCGGAGTGAAATTCGAGGCGTATGACACGGCTTCGACCCCTGGCAACGCGGTCACGCTGTTGACCAGCCATCCTAATTTTCCGAACAACCCTCGCGATGTCGCCACCATTCAAGGGCTGGACACCCGGCTGGCTTACCCCGATGACTCGCACGAACAATACGGCGGACGCATGCGCGGATTTTTCTTCCCACCGGTTTCTGGCAACTGGATTTTCTACACAAAGAGCGATGACGCATCAGACCTCTATTTGAATCCGACAGGACCGTCGAGCGGCGGCAGGATCAAGATCGCCGCGGAGCCCGGTTGCTGCAGTGGTTTCGCCGCCCATCCGTCCATCGCCTATCCGCTCACGGCGGGCGAGGGCTATTACATCGAGGGGTTGTGGAAGGAAGGCGGCGGGGGCGACTTCATGCAGGTGGCCGCGAAACTCCAGTCGGATGCCACCGATCCCAACACGCTCAGCCCGCTCGGAGCTCAGTTCCTGGGCCAGTCCGCACCAGCGGATTTCCTCGGGACGGTGACCTTCCCCACTCAACCGCTGACTCAGACAGTGTTTGAAAACTCGATTCTGACATTGTCGGTCCGGGCGAGCGTGCCGGTGGATTTCGCGGCGCTCAAATACCAGTGGCAGCGCGATAGCGGCAGCGGTTTTACGGATATCCCGGGCGCCACAGGGACCAACTATGTCATTTCGCAAGTTGTGCTCGGCGATAACGGCGCCAAATTCCGCGCTGTGGTGTGCACAATCGGCGCCAACACCGCCAGCGCTGTGGCGACCTTGACCGTGCAGCCCGATCACACCCCGCCAGGTGTTGTCAGCTGCCGGGGCAGTTCCACGATGGACAAATTCACCATCGTATTCAATGAGCCGGTCGATTCCTTCACCGCTCAGGACTCGTTTAATTTTGACATCAGCGGACCGGGCGGGCCGTTGAATATCACGAGCCTGGTGCTCTCAGCGGATGGACGGTCCCTGTCCATCTTCACGGCACGACAGGCCGAAAACACCGATTATGTTGTGACCATCAACAACGTGATGGATCGGGCGTCCACGGCCAACACGATCGCGGTCAATACGCATGTCACCTGTCACTCCTTCCTCTTTAGCTGCGGGTTTGTGTTTTTCGAAACCTATAATACGCCCGTTGGCGGTGTGGCGGTGTCGCTGCTGACCAGCAGCCCGAATTACCCCGATAATCCCCGTGAACGTTTCTATATCCCGACGTTCGACACCCGCAACGTTTACCCGGACGACAGCCACGAACAATACGGCGGACGCATCAGTGGACAGTTCGTGCCGAAGGTTAGCGGCAATTACATCTTCTACATCCGCAGCGATGATGCATCCGAACTCTACCTCAATCCGACCGGCCCTGAAGCTGGCGGGGCGATCAAAATCCAGGAGGAGACAGGATGCTGCAACGGTTTCTCAGTCCATGCATCGGCACCCCAGGCTCTCACAGCGGGCCAGCGGTATTTCATCATGGCCCTCTATAAAGAAGGCGGTGGTGGTGACTTCGCGCAGGTCGCAGCCAAGCTGGCCACAGATGCGACCAATCCGGACCTTCTGACTCCAATCGGTTCCGGTAACCTGGGCGTCTACGCAGACCCGGCAGGCGTCTCCATCACGATAAATAAACAAGCCTGTGCCCAGACGATCTGCATTAATCCATTGGGCGGCGGTCCCGGCAATACGGGTGTTCCGCTGGTTCAGCAGGATTTCAATGCCACTGGGGGCGGCTTTACGGTGAGCACTCCCGTTGCATTCAACGGTCCTTGGGCTTACAACCTGGCGCGAGGAAGCTGGCAGGAACATGGTCAGGATCCAGATAACGCCCATGCCAATACCTCCTTGCTGAATAGCCCGGTTTCAACGGTGACAACCCCCGGAATTGTCCGGGTGCAATTTGTTCATCGATACAGCTTCGAATATGACGGCACTGCCTGGGATGGCGGACAGGTTCGAGTGAGCATCAATGGCGGTGCCTACAGCACCGTTCCAGCCGCTGCCTTTACACAAAACGGGTATAACGGTTCGGTGGCATCCGTAAGCACGTCGGAGCTGCGAGGCCAGTCGAGCTTCATCTCGGAGTCCGCCAACTATGGCGCCGGATACATCACGACTGTGGCCGAGCTCGGCTGCTTCAATCCCGGGGACACCCTCTCCGTCCAGTTTATGGCCGCTTCAGACTCCAATACACGCGGCCAGGATCCCAATTGGGAAATTGACAGCTTTGCCATCACGCAGGGCAATGCGAGTGCCAATGCCTTGTTTAATGTGGGCGCCTCCGCCGTGGTGCCTGGTAATCCCAGCCAGCCCATCTTCATTCAGTGGCAGCGGAATTCGGGCGCCGGATTTGTCGATGTGGCCGGCGCCACTGGCAATTCGTATGCCTTCACCCCGACGGTCGCCGATAATGGTGCGTGCTTCAGGGCAGCCCTCTACGTTCCCGGCGCCGTCAGCTTCAGCTCCACCGCCTGCCTCACGGTGAACCAGGCCAATACCCCGCCGGAATTCACCTGCGGCGGCAACGTCGGACTCCCCGAGGATTGCGGCCCGCAATCACGAGTCTGGGCCACAGGAATCCTGCCGGACAGCATTCATCCTCTCACTGGAACATTTACTTCGGACTTCAGTTCCGGGGTGCCGGCTGGGACAGCTGTGTATGGCAATGCCTATGTTTCGGGTGGCATCCTTCACCTTACGGACGCGTTCAACGGCCAACAGGGTGCGTTTATCGTCAATGACCTACTGAACGGAACTCCGCTCCGCACATTCACCATTAACTTCAAGGCGCTGCTGGGCCAGGGCACCGCGCCGCCCGCCGACGGCTTCTCTGTCTCCATCGGCAACGATATCCCGAACGGCGCCATTAGCGAAGAGGGCTTCGGCAACGGCATCATCGTGGCGTTCGACAGCTATGACAACGGAGGCGGCGAGGCGCCCGCTATAGATGTCAAATGGCGTGGTGTCACCATCGCCCATACGTCGGTTCCCAGCGTGGAAACCGGCGGCCAATTCGTTCCCGTATCCATCGTCTTGCACGAGGATGGAACGCTGGATCTTACCGCCGCTGGAAATCCAGTGTATGTCGGTCTTGTCACGGGCTACACTCCCATCGCCGGCGCGCGTTACGCCTTCGGTGGTCGCACCGGCGGTCTCAACGAAAACAATTGGGTGGACGACCTCAGCATCTCTGCGCAGGCGGCCGACGCCTCAGTCGTGGAAGCCGCGCAGCAGGTTCAGTTCATCGTCAGCAACAACAACCCCGCGTTGTTCTCGCAGCAACCCGCCATCAGTGCCACCGGGGTTCTGACCTATACGCCGTCCGTCCATGCCGCAGGCGTGGCAACCGTAACAGTCATCGCCAAGGATAACGGCGGCACAGGTTGCAGTGGCAACGATACGACGGCTCCCTGCACCTTCACCATCTCCCTCAATTGCGCGCTCACAGCCCGCGATGACGGCGGGGCCACCCGTCAGGATCAGCCCATCACGGTGGCGCTCTCCAAACTGCAACGCAATGACGGCGTCCCGCAAGGCAGCCTGGTCTCTCCCTTCGGACCCATCTCGGTCGTTCATGTCAGCGCCACCAGCACCAATGGCGGCACTGTCACCCTCGGCGCCTCCAACGTCGTCTATACACCACGCCCGGGCTTCAGCGGCGTGGATCGGTTCACCTATACCATCGGCGATGGACAAAGCATCGGCAGCGCTCAGGTAGAAATATTGGTCGTCAATGGCACCCTCCCGTCGCAAAACCAGGTATCGCTGATTCCCAAGGCGGGCAGTGTCCTGATTCGGTTTGCGGGCATCCCCGGACGTGCCTATCAAATCCAACGCGCCATCACGGTCACTGGGCCATGGTCAACGCTGGCGACGCCGATTGCTCCTTTGCACGGCATCATCGAATACGAAGACACGGCGCCGCCTCAGCCGACCGCGTTTTATCGCACTTCGGTGCCCTGAGAAATCTGTTGGGCACTTTCCAATTCAGCGCGGGCCGGATTCAATCCGGCCCGCGTCATTTTTTGGTTGAGCTCCGACATTGCAGGACGGCTTGGAATCCGTCTTGATTCCCCCCGCATATTGAATGAGCTCCGACTTTCAGTCCGATCCCCAACGCCCTCGCCCGCGACGCGAGGCGCCCATTTCGCATCCGGCCGCACCCGCGCGGCGGGGACCCCCGCCCGGAAGCGAAAATTGGCGCACCCCTTGGGCGCAAATGAAATACTGGAGCTTTCATCCCTGCATTTTTCCCGCGATGCTCGGGACCGTCTCGTCAGGTGCTAAGGCCGGGGACCTCATCCATGTCTACGACAAGGAAGGCAATCCGTTCGGTGCCGGCATCTATCATCCGCGGGCACGCGTCCCTTTGCGGGTGCTCTATCACGGACAGGAAACAGTCGGAGAAGACTATTTTTTACAGTTGCTGGACCAGGCCCTCGAATTGAGACTCCAAACATTG
>JBEEGQ010000305.1:0-12047 GCA_041166945.1 Verrucomicrobiota bacterium | reverse complement strand
TGGGCAGGGAGGGGAGAGGAGGTGGGCAGGAATTACGTAAACTCGACCGTGTGCGCTGAAGGCGCGATTCATGGCGCACAGAAAGAGGACTGTCATAGGAATGATAGGTCGGGCTTTCAGCCCTCATGCCTGTTGTTTCGCCTTTTCCTAGGGCGTTGCCCCAGGCTGATATCACTCCGCACCTTTGGCGCTAAACATTGCGTTTTACCCGCTAATGGCAGTTTGCTAGGGTGAGTTTCATGATGCTGGACTTCGTGAAGATGAACGGCGCGGGCAACGACTTCGTGCTGGTGGATAATCGCGCCGGAAAAGTGCGGCTCGACACCCGCCAAATCATCCAGCTTTGCGACCGGCATCGAGGCATCGGGGCGGACGGTCTTTTCCTGCTGATCCCCAATGCCTCCGGCAAGGCCGATTGGTCCTGGGAATTTCACAATAGCGACGGCAGCGTGGCGGACATGTGCGGGAATGGCGCGCGCTGTTTTGCGCGGTTTGTCCAAAGCGTCGCGGGCGCCCGGGAGCAGGTCAGTTTCGAGACCGGCGCGGGCATTATCACGGCGCGTTTCCACGGGACGCGGGTGACGATCGATCTCACGGAGCCGGGGGAGGTGCGGCTCGAGGAAATAATTCCCGTGGGAGGCGCCAAGCTGGCCGTTCACTCCATCAACACCGGTGTTCCTCACGCCATCGTTTTTGTGCCGGATGCCGATCAGGCGATGGTCCAGGCAGTGGGCGCGGAGATCCGTCATCATCCGCATTTCAAACCGCGCGGCACGAACGTAAATTTCGCGCAGGTGCTGGGACCCAACCATCTTCGCGTCCGCACTTACGAACGCGGCGTGGAAGGCGAGACGCTGGCCTGCGGCACTGGTGTCACCGCGGCGGCGCTCGTGAGTTCCCGGGTGCATCAATTCAAGTCGCCTGTGAAAGTGCAGGTGCAGGGGGGCGACACCCTGGAAGTCAGCTGGACCGAAGCGGAAGGCAGGTTCACCAGCGTGCGATTGAATGGGCCCGCGGATTTTGTCTTCAAGGGAACCATCGAGATTTGACCGGCGCCCTGCCACAGGTTTTCCTCAAGCATGAGATCCCCGGCCACCATTCTCGTCGTGGATGACAACGAGATGGTGCGTTTCAATGTGACGCACCTGCTGGAAGTCGAGGGATTTCGACTCCTGGAAGCGGGCACCGGCGGCGAGGCATTGCTCCTGGCTGCTGCGGAGCAGCCTGACCTGATACTTCTGGACGTGGTGTTGCCGGACATTCACGGCGTCGAGCTTTGCATGAAGCTCAAGGCGGATCCGGCGACCAGCCATCTCTTTGTGGTGCTCGTTTCGGAAATCGAGGTCTCCTCGGAAAGCCAGGCCAGCGGACTGGAAGCGGGAGCGGATGGTTATATTCCTCGCCCGATTGAGAATCGCGAGCTGCTGGCACGGGTTCAGTCCATGTTACGCATCCAGCAGGCCGAAGCCGCGCTGCGGGAGGCGCGGGATGAACTGGAGCAGCGTGTGATCGAGCGCACGGCCGAATTGTCGCGCGCGAACGATTCGCTCCGGTCGTTGTCGCAACGGGTGGTGGAAATGCAGGAGGCCGAACGGCGCGCGGTCGCGCGGGAATTGCACGATGAAATCGGCCAATTGCTCACCGGTTTGAAGATGTTTCTCGAAACTTCATTGCGCCCGGCGGACGCCCTGCAACAAGCGATTCTCGATGACGCCAGGAGCCAGTTGAATGAATTGATGGAGCGGGTCCGGCAATTGTCGGTGAGCCTGCGGCCGCAGATCCTGGATGACCTGGGACTTTTGACGGCATTGGAATGGCATTTCAAGAGGTACGAAAAACAGACGGGCATCCATGTGCGGTTCCAGCATTCGTCCATCTGCGGCCGACTCCCCTCCCCCATCGAAACGGCGGCCTTTCGCATTATTCAAGAAGCCCTGACGAACGTCGCGCGACATGCCGCTGTCAAAGAAGTTGCCGTGCGACTCTGGAATCATGATGGGCGTCTTGGCTTGCAAATCGAGGATCGCGGCGTCGGTTTCGACACCCGCCGCGCGCTGGCGTCCCATCTTTCGTCCGGGCTTGGCGGGATGCAGGAACGCGCCGAGATGTTGGCCGGTGAAATTACCATTGATTCCCGGGCGGGCGCGGGAACGCGGGTGACTGTCGAATTGCCGCTGGCGCCCGTCACGATGGCGCCGGTCGATCCCATCGCAAATGTATGATTACCATCGCGCTGGCTGAGGACCACCATATCGTGCGGCAGGGCTTTAAGGCGCTTCTCGAGAACGAGAAGGATTTCAAGCTCCTGGGCGAGGCGGCGGACGGCCTCGAAGCGGTCCGGTTGGTGGAGGAAAAGAAACCGGACATTCTCGTTTTGGACCTGATGCTCCCGCGTCTGCATGGATTGGAGGTGATCCGGCAACTTCATAAAACCACGCCAGCAACGCGGATCATCGTCCTCTCGATGCACGCGGATGAACCGTATGTGATGGAAGCACTGCGCAATGGGGCGTGTGGTTATGTGTTGAAGGATGCCACGGCCACCGATCTCGCGCAGGCAGTTCGAACGGTGGCGGGCGGCAGGCGCTATTTGAGCCCGTTGCTCGCCGAGAGAGCCATCAGTGGATATGTCACTCATCCTGGGACTTCGGAGCTGGACATCTACGACACCCTGACGAATCGCGAGCGGGAAATTCTTCAATTGGCGGCGGAGGGCAAGACGAGCATCGAGATCGGGAAGACGCTTTTTATCAGCCCGCGCACCGCCGAGACCCATCGAGCCAACCTGATGCGCAAGTTAAGCCTCCGATCGCAAACCGATCTGGTCCGTTTCGCGATACGCAAAGGGATCATTCCGGCATGAGTCTCACGCATACAATTGGAGCCCGACATTTATGCCACCTCGGGAGCAACGCAGCGCTGCGCTCCGATTCGTAGTTCGTGCCGCGCGAAAATCCGTCACGTCTTCACAAAGCCAAGGGATGGTGCCTTCTTCGTTTCCTTCGTTTGCTTCTGTTGAATTCCGTGCCGGCCCGCCGTGTGAAAACAGCCACAGAATGAAAAACGGAAACGCCTCCTCTCCCCTCCCTCTCCTCCATTTCAGAAATGGAGGAGAGGGTACCCGAAGGGTTGGGCGGCATCGCGAGTGTTGACCTTCGGCGTCGAATGCGGCTAGCGTCGATGGCGTCTCGCAGTGGAAAACATGGATTGTCCCTCCCTCCTTCTCGGAATCGCGAGACAGCCGGGGAGTCGGCCAGGGCACATGTGGAAAATGTCCCTGGCCGCATTCCGCCGCAGGTTTCTTCTGAGGGGCTCTGTCGAATAGCCGAATGACCTCCCAACCGTTCTGAAAACTGCCATTGGACGGGCGCCCGCCGGTTCACAACCGGCGATACAGCCGACTGCCAGTCGGCGCCACGGTTGCGCCGCGCTGGCACGGTACCTCAGCGACATTCGCCTTGCGCTGTCATCTTATCTGTTCGACACCCGCAGCCGGAATCCGCACTGTCTAAATCCACGCGCGCCATGAGCAGACTGGCCGACAAATCCCTTGTTATCATCGGTGGCACCAGCGGACTTGGCCTTTCCGCCGCGATGGCCTTCGTCCGCGCCGGCGCTCGAGTTGTCGTCGTGGGACGCGACGCGGAAAAGGTTCGGATAGCCGAGAAGGAATTGGGAGACGGCAGCGCGGGCTGCGTCGCCGATGCCACCGATCCACAAACAGCGACGAACGCGATTCGAATCGCGGTGGACAAATTTGGCGGCTTTCATGGCCTCTATCATGTGGCGGGAGGCAGTGGACGACGACACGGGGATGGCCCATTGCACGAGATAACGAACGACGGCTGGCAGTTTACGCTGAACGAAAATCTCAATTCGCTTTTTTATTCGAACCGCGCGGCCGTTCTTCAATTTTTGAAACAAAAAACCGGCGGTTCGGTTCTCAACATGGGCTCGGTCCTGGGCTCCTCCCCTGCCCCGCATTATTTCAGCACGCACGCCTATGCGGCCTCAAAAGCGGCGGTGGTCGGGTTCACAAAATCCATCGCGGCGTATTATGCGCCGCTCGGAATTCGTTTCAACGTGATCACCCCGGGACTGGTGGCGACACCGATGTCGCAGCGCGCACAAGGCGATGACGAACTGCTGGCCTATGTCGGTTCCAAGCAACCGCTCGATGGCGGCCGGATCGGCGCTGCGCGGGATCTCGACGGCGCCGCGATCCTGTTCATGAGCGATGAATCGAAATTCATGACGGGCCAGGTACTCGCGGTCGACGGCGGCTGGAGTGTAACCGAGGGACAAATTGTCTCCCGACCGGACGCTTCGCCGGCCGCGCGAAAGACCGAGAGCCTCTTCGGCACCCTGGGCCGACTCTGGGGAAGCCTCACCAAGGGAGGTTAGGAGCAGCGCGGTTTGTTTGGTAACAGTGCCCGATGGAAGCGGGCTTGGTCCCACGAAACTTATTTTGATGACCTCTTGCATTGGAATCGATCTCGGCGGATCCAGCATCAAGGGCGTGGCAGTGACCCGCCAAGGAGAGACGTTGGCGCAGTTAAAACAAGGTTTCGATGCGACAGTCCGCATGAATTGGGCGGAGCAGATCCGCGCGCTGTTGGATCAGTTGACACGGGGTTTGGCGGTGAAACCGGTAGCGACCGGTATTTCCGCGCCGGGGCTCGCCGATCCGGAAGGACGCACTATCGCCGTGATGCCGGGGAGATTATCAGGACTTGAAGGGCTGGACTGGACCGCGTTTTTGGAAGCGACATTGCCGGTGCCGGTTCTCAACGACGCGCACGCGGCACTCGTGGGCGAGGCGTGGCTGGGAGCGGCCAAAGGTTTCCAAAACGCGCTCTTGCTGACGCTCGGCACCGGCGTGGGAGGCGCGGCGATGGTGGACGGCCGGTTGCTCCGCGGCCATCTGGGCCGCGCGGGACACTTCGGGCATCTATGCCTCGATATCGACGGCGCGCCGGATGTCTGCCGGCTGCCTGGGAGTCTGGAAGGAGCCATCGGCAATTGCACGGTTGCGGAGCGAAGCGGCGGTCGCTTTGAAAGTACCCATGATCTCGTGGCGGCCCACGCTGCGGGCGATGTAGAAGCTTCGCGGATCTGGCTTCGGTCGGTGCGCGCGCTGGCGTGCGCCATTGCTTCATTGGTAAACATCCTGGATCCGGAAGCGGTCATTGTCGGCGGCGGGATTGCCCGTGCCGGCAGGGCGTTGTTTGAACCGCTCGCCCAATTTGTGAATGCTGTGGAATGGCAGCCAGCGGGTTATCGGGTGCGGCTTTTGCCCGCCACACTTGGAGAATTCGCAGGCGCGTACGGCGCGGCGTGGCAAGCCCGGTCCACTTCGGGCGCGCTAGGTTGATCCAGCAGCGCGGCCCGGCTTCAACAAATCCTTTTCGCGCTGGATGCATCCCCGTATCGTTTGCGCATGACACCGAGCGCCGATTACCTGGCCCAGTGCCGCGGTTTGATCGACACGGTCGCCCGGCAGGAGGCTGGCATCCACCAGGCGGCCGACTGGTTTGCGGCGACGATTCTTTCGGGGCGCATGGTGCATCTTTTTGGATCGGGCCACAGCCGCATCCTGGTCGAGGAGATGTGGCCGCGATACGGTTCGTTTCCAGGATTCAATCCGATCGTCGAGCTCTCCTTGAGCTTCCATAATCTGGTGGTGGGCGCCAACGGACAGCGCCAGGCGATGTTTCTCGAAAACGTGCCGGGGCTGGCGGGGCGGATCCTCCGTAACTTTGATCTTTCGCCACAAGATTCCGCGCTCGTCGCGTCGTCGAGCGGATGCAACATCGTCCCCATCGAAATGGCTGAGGGCTTTCGTGAGCGCGGGGTGAAGGTCGTCGCGATCCTCAGCCGCCAGCACGCCGAATCGAGCCGCAGCCAGCGCGCCGACGGATCCAAACTACAGGACATCGCCGACCTGGTGCTCGATACCGGGGCGCCGGCGGGTGATGCGATGGTCATGGTGGACGGTATGGACACGCCCGTTTCGCCTGGTTCCACAGTGGGCGGCTGCCTGCTGGTGAACGCCATCAAAGCCGAAGTGGCGTCACGGTTGGTGCGCGCGGGACAGCTGCCCAAAGTTCTGACCGCCGGCAACATCATCGACCCCGACCGGGCGGCAAACCTGTTTGAAGCGGCCTATGACGAACATGCTCGCCGGCTGGCAAAACTTTATCTTGGCTTGGGCGCGGATCCGGCATGAATCTCCATCCACATCTCGGATTGGTTGCACCAGGCGTTTTGCGCCTGGCAGGTGTTGCACTGTTTTGGGGCGATCCTCACGCATGAAAGAGCATCCGTTGCGGACCACAGTCATTGGAAGTTATCCGTTTCCCTGCTGGCTCGAATTCGCGTCCATGAACCTCGACAAATTCGGCGATGCCGATCGCGCCGAGCTCATCGACGATGCGGTGACGATTGCCATTCGCGACCAGGTCGATGCCGGGCTGGACGTCATTACCGACGGCGAACAGACCCGGCTCGATTTCAACCTTTCGTTTTATGGTTTCATTGAGGGCATCGCGCTGGAGTCCGCATCGCCCCGCCGGTTTGGAACGCCTGCGCACGATCAGCGCGGGCGCCATTTGGTGACGGGCGAGCTTCGCGCGCCGCGCGGCCTTGGAACGGTCGAGGATTTTCGGAGGCTGCAACGGTTGGCCGCATCGCAGCTGCGACCGAACGGCTCCGGGCCAACCTTGAAGGCGTCGGTGCCGGGGCCTTACACATTAAGCGGCCGGCTCGTGCCCAATGAAATTTACAAGGACAGATGGGCGCTGACAGAAGCGTTGTTGCCGATGGTGCGGACCGAGCTGGAGGCTCTTGTCAAAGCCGGTTGCCGGGAGATCACAGTGGATGAGCCATCGATGAGCTGTTACGCGCATCGGGAAGATCCGGTGCGGTTCGTGGATATCTTCAATCGCACGGTGGAAGGCATCGTTGGCAAATGCCGCGTTTCCACTCATCTCTGTTTTGGAAATTACAAGGGGCGCGCCGTGGGGCCGCGCCGTTACGCCCCTTTATTTCCGCCATTTATGGACATGCACCTCGATGAGGTCCATCTGGAGATGGCCAGCCGCGAATTTTCGGAGCTGGAATTGATCGGTGAAATCGCCAGGCGCCGTGATGTCGCCGTTGGGATCGTCGATGTGAAGAGTTATTACATCGAGACGGCCCAGGACGTCTCGGATCGCGTGCGGGCTTGCTTGAAGTTCGCCAGTGCAGACCGGCTCTCCTTCGCTCCGGATTGCGGTTTAAGCCAGACGGCGCGGTGGGCGGCCCGACAGAAATTGCGGAGCCTGGTGGACGGAGTGAAAGCTGTTCGGCGGGAGGCGGGACTGGCTCGGTGAGGCGATGGAGGAGATCCTCCTCTCCCCCTCCCTCTCCTCCATTTCGGAAATGGAGGAGAGGGTGCCCGAAGGGCGGGAGAGGAGGATTCCTACGTTGCTGAGTGGGGTTCATTGACGCGGCCTGGATACGCCGATATGCTTCAAGACTGTATTCATGATTGCCTCCTCTGCACCAAAGCCCCCTGGCGCCTCCGGTTTCCGGACAGGCGATGAACGGCTCATCAAAATTACCGCGAACGCCGGCCGAAAAGTAAATTCGCTCCTGGCACGACAGGGACGTCCCCAGGGCGTGCTCCGCGTGGCGGTGATCGGAGGCGGCTGTTCGGGGCTGCAATATAAAATGGACCTCCAAGATGCGCCCGCCAGCCGCGACATCATGGTCGAGAGCGGCGGCATCAAGGTGGTGGTCGATCCGAAAAGCGCCTTGTATGTCACCGGCAGTGAGCTGGATTACGTGGAGGCGTTGCAGGATGGCGGGTTCAAGGTGAAGAATCCGAATGCCGCGACGAGTTGTTCGTGCGGTGAAAGTTTCAGCGCCTGACTCCGTTCGATGGCGCGATCATGGACTGTTTCGCCCTGTTGGAGGAACCGCGGAGGCCATGGTTGGATCCCGAGCCGCTTCGACAGAATTATCTTTCACGCTCTGCGGCCACCCATCCCGATCATTTTCATTCGGCGGCTGCGGAAACGCGGGATGAAGCTTCGGCGGCTACTGCGGCATTAAACACCGCTTATAACAAGTTGCGTGAGACGCGGGATCGGCTGGCCCATCTCCTGGAACTGGAACTCGGCCGGCGACCGGCCGAGATACAAGCAGTTCCTCCCGGAGTCTCAGACCTTTTTTTCCAGGTCGCCAAGGCGTGCCAGGAGGCGGACCGATGCATCGCGGATCGCGCCGCGATCACATCGCCCCTGTTGAAGGTTCAGATGTTTGAGCGCAGTCTTTCCGTGGCCGAACGGGTTTCCGAAGTTCAGTCGAAAGTGGGACAGGGCCTGGCCGCGCTGGAGGTGGTCTTGAAGTCGCTGAACGAATCGTGGGAAAACGCGCCCGCGATCGGTTCTCCCGGCCGCGCAGAGAGCCTTCCACTGGGGCAACTCGAAGAGGTTTATCGGGCGGTCAGTTACCTGGCGCGATGGCGCGCCCAACTCCAGGAGCGTTTCGTCCAACTTTCGATGTGAAAATCTGCCTCCACCTTTTTTGGTTTCTAATCGTCACGGTCGCATCTCCCGCCGTGGCAGGTTGGATGGACGTTTTGCGCGAACACCCATTGCCGACGGGGACGCCATTGATAAATCGCGACAACGCCGTCTCGATTCTTCTGCGCGCATTTCCCTCGAACAACACGGTGAAGGCGCTCGTGGTGCTTCCAGAGGTGTCGGATGATTTCTATCTGATTCATCGGGACGCCCCGAAGTTGAATCTGCGCGCGACCAATTTTTTGGATGCGCTGGTCCAGCTTACCAATGCGACGGGGCTGCGATTGACGTTTGACGAGCCGTTTCTGCTGCTGCATCTGCCGGGCGACTCGATTCATCCCGATGTCATCGTGAAGGACGCGGCCGCCGACCGATTGATGCAGCAACGGGTGGCGCTTCGTCACGAGGTGTATGTGGACGCGCACTGGGAGAAACTTCAGCCGCAAGTGGCGAAGCACCTGAATGTGACCGTTCAGCCGGAGGCCGCTTCCCCCGACGCGTGGCACTTCGCGCGTCACAACTTTGCGGGATGGAACCTGACAGGTTCGGAGTTGCTCCGGGTATTGTCGCTGACTGGAAATACGACAGTCACTGTCCAAAAAAGCGACATACGCTTTAGGGAACGGGTCCGCGAGTAAGGACAAACAGGTCCAGCCACCCGGGTAATTCATGCAGTTTGCCGGTGTGTGACCGGGCAAAATTCTGCCTGATTGAAGCTGGGAAGCTCAATTACCAGCAGACGCGCCGCTTGAATGAGAGGCCAGGGCCACAGGATTGCGTTTGGCATTGGCCCTGCTAGGAATCCGGCATGAATCCGATTCGAAGCTCCGACAACCAGAGTTTTGGATCGCAGCACCCCGCTGGCTTTCTCATGAGGCTGGCACCCGGTCCCACCTGCTCCCTCTGAACAGCGCCGGGTCACGAACCCGGCGTCCCGCAAAAAATTGAGTTGTTTACTGGCGGTCGGCGAAAGCCGGCCGCCAGGTTCTTTTTAAACAGTCCCCTCGAGGCGATGAAGTCCGGGCCTTCAAGAATTTCGACATCGCCGTTGCGCGACCGAGGGCAAACGGCTATTCCCTTCCACCATCCATGAAGCGATTCTGCGCGCTCCTCCCGCTGCTCCTGTTTACGACTGCCGCATCCGCGGCCCTGCATTTTGGCACCAACGAAATTTCGCCGGGGTCGGTGGTGGAGTTCAAGGTGGCGCCGAACGGAAGGGCGCTGTTCGAACTCGGCCAGGCGCGCGTCACCGCATCCACCATTCGCGGCGCCCTCATTTTGCCGGCCGGCTTCACGAACCTGCTTAAACCCTGTCGACTTCTGATCGTCAGCGTGCCCAGCGGTGGCTCCGCCATTTCCGGGATGCGCGCGATGACCAATGTCGCGCTTCGCGAAGGCTGGGCCGTCCTCGCTGCCGACGGACCTCCCGTCGCGGTCGAGACGGACACAATCCAATTCGGATGGGGAATGCTGTCGAGCGTGCTCGATCATCTGGCGCGAACATGGCCCCAGGCCCGGCGATGGCCTGTCGTTTGCGCCGGATTTTCCGGCGGCGCAAAACGGTCCGCAGCCGTCGCGGCGGCGATGACTCACGAGGGCTGGCATCTCGCCGGAGTTTTTATGGGAGGATGCAACGAAGACCGCGCGACCCTGGGACAGCGGTTATTTGCGCCCGGCCCATCATTCAAACGCGTGCCGATGTTCCTGAGCGCCGGAGAAAGCGATCCGATAGCGGGGCCGAAACCGACCGGAGTCGTGCGTGATTCGATGGTTCAGTCCGGCTTTGCCAATGTGCGCCTCGAGACATATCCCGATGGGCACCGGTTTCATTCCGAACATTTGCGGGACGCGCTGCGGTGGTTCCTGGAGAACGAGCCAAAACCTGCCGTCGCACGCTGAGCGCGAACGTACTCAAAGCCAACCCCCGGCCCAGTCATCGCACTGTGCCGTAGTCGCAAAGGGGCACCGGAAGTTGGCGGAGGCAATGAGTGGGGGGATCTGGCGGTGGTACGCCCGACAGGAGTTGAACCTGTAACCTTCTGATCCGAAGTCAGACGCTCTATCCAGTTGAGCTACGGGCGCACGCCGTTGAAGCGTTGAGATTTGAACCGTAAATCTCCCAGAGTCAATAACGTTCGCAGAGCTGTTGAGGCAACTCTCCTGTTTCCGCTGTTGGCCTGTTGGGGGCCGTTAGGCGCGCTTGATGTTTTTTACAAGAATCGGCTCCTTGATGGCGAATAATTGCTCAAAATTGCGGATCTTTTCCAATTTTGCCTCTGATACTTCGCTTCCTGCGGAGAGTAACAGGGTGCCATCGAGGGTTTCTATGTTTGAAATCAAACGATGGCCTAACTGCAGTTCATCCACTTTTATGGGGATGGAGAAAGCCTCGTTGGGCCCTTCCAAGACGGCGCATTCGCCGAAACAGGCATAGGCGGCGTCCAAGATGCTCGAATCATAAATATTTTGTCGGCTTCGGAGAATCTTAAAGCCTTTGCCCGCCGGTATGCCCTCCCACAACAATTCTCCCAAATCGCCCACGACTTTGAGAATTCGTGCACCAAATGGAATGCAATGACCAGCGATGTTGTCCGGTGGAAAACCTGAACCATCGAAGTTTTTGTTCTGGTAGAAAACGATGTCACTCACTCCTTCAAACCGCGGAATATTCGCCAAAAGATTCCGGCCGAATTCGGGAACACGGTTAATCAAATCTTGTTCTGCTGCCTCCAGTCCGATGCCCGCCCGGCGTTTAGTGAAGATGCGCCGCGGTATGGTGACATACCCGATATGCGAAAGCATCGCGGCTATCTCCAATTCCCATATATTTTCCATTTTTAAATTGGAGGCCAGTGTGACCGCGCTTTTTTTCAAGGCTACAGCGCGATCGAAGACTTGAGGAGCCACCATCGATAGTATTTCTGTGAGGGTTCGAACGACTCCCGCCAACGTGTTTTCGAATAGATCTCGCTCCGCCACCACTAAACGATACTGCTGTAGCGCGTCGTGAACGGCCTTCGTGAGCGCCGATCCCGGACAAGGCTTGGTCAGGAAGCGAAAAATACCCGCTTCGTTCACCAATTGAATGGCAGTCTCTGCTGCCGCATATCCGGTCAGGATCATTCGAACTGTTTCCGGGGATTGGATTTTGACTTCCTGTAGAAACTCCACGCCGTTCATTTCCGCCATCTGCAAATCGGAAATCACCACTGCAAAGGGCCCGGCTGCGCGAATCAGGTCCAGACCCTCTGCACCCTGTTGAGCTGTCGTAATATTGAACTGCCCTCCGAGTGCCAGCCTGAAGTACTGCAGAGTGGGTGCGTCGTCATCGACGAAGAGGATTTTCTCTTTTGACATACTACCGTCTGGGCGTCCTGCGTCGTAGAGAATTTAGGTCTCGGTTCTTCCTCTGCTTGAATTGCATGCCGCAGATCGTGCGCACCTTAATAGCGATTCAGATGAAGGTGTGGCACATCG
>JBEEGQ010000304.1:0-3569 GCA_041166945.1 Verrucomicrobiota bacterium | reverse complement strand
GCCGCGAGGTCCCCAGCGACGTCGGGTTGCTCGCCAAGTTTCCCTATCGCGCCGCTGTGTTCCACGTGCGCGGCACCGCCTTCTTCCACGATTTCGGACGGTTCGTCGCCGATTTCGAAAATACATTTCCCTACATGCGGATCCAAAACATCGATCTGGAGCCCTCCTCCAGCTCGCTGGGCGACCACACCAATCCCAACGACAAGGAAAAACTCTCCTTCAAAATGGAGATCGTAACCCTCGTCAATCCCAATTCCCGCTGATGCTCCGCACTCCCATGAAATTCGTTTTGAGCGCCGCCGCAAGCCTTGTCATCGCGCTGGCATGGATGCCGGGGACCGCCCCCGCCGAGACCAAAACCGCCGCCGCCGTCCCCGCGGTGGCGCCCGCGCCCGCTCGTTCGCTGTTCATCGTCGACCCATCCACGAGTCGCGATCCTTTCTATCCCAAATCAGAACGTTTCAAGGCGGTCATTCCCAAGACCAACGACACAGCGGTGGTCTACGTGCCGACTTTCCCCGACGACATTCGTTGCCAGGGCTTCTCCGGGACCCCCGAGCGACGGCTCGCCATCGTGAACAACAAAACGGTCGAGAAGGGCGAAAAATTCGACCTGCTTCTCAGGACCGGCAAGGTCCAGGTCCGATGTCTCGAAATCAAAGAGAAAACAGTCGTTTTGGAAGTCAACGGAATCACAAAGGAACTCGGCCTGCGGCCGACCCTGCATTAGCCCAACCCTTTTCAATCACACCACGAAAAATACCACGAATATGAAAAAGCAACTCACCACTCTGCTCCTTGGTCTCACAGCCAGCGCATTGGTCTGCGTCGCCCAGGACGAAAAACCGCCCGCCCCGGTGCCGGAATCCCCGGCGCCCGCGCTGCCGGAACCCGCCGTTCCGACGCCCGCTGAACCAGTCACCCCCGTCACCCCAGGCACCCCCGTCACGCCGGCCACGACGCCTGCCACGGTCCCGCCCGAGCCCGTCACTCCCGCGAGCCTCCCCATCAATGCCCGCGAGGCCGGCAACAATGCGCTCCCGTCCACCCCGGCTGCCGCTCCCGCCGACAAACCTGCGGGCGGTGTTGTGCCGGATGCGGCGACGCCCGCGCCGAAGCCGGATGAACCGGTCCCATTGATTGTCATCGATGACGTTCCGCTGACCGATGCGATTCGTAACCTCGCGCGCCAGTCGAATCTTAACTTTCAATTCGACCCGAAGATCGGCGCCTCCAATCAGCCGAACGTCAGCATTCGCTTCGAGAACGTCAGCGCCGCCGAGGCCCTGGCCGCTGTGCTCGATAACTACAACCTGTCCATCGTGCGCGATTCCAAGTCGAAGATCGCCCGCATCACGGTCAAGGACCCCAAGGCTGAGGAACCGTTGATATCGAAAATCGTTCAACTCAAGTACAGCGACCCCAGCAACCTCGTTTCGATCGTCAAGCAAACGCTCTCGCTCCGCTCCGCTGTCATCGCCGACCCACGCACAGCCAACTTGATCATCAGCACCACTGAGAAGGAAATGGACGCCGCCGTCAGCCTGATCACCAAGCTCGATCTCCCCACCAAACAGGTCCTCATCGAGGCGCGCCTGTTGGAAACCTCCCACAGCCCCAGCACCGTCAAGGGCATCGACTGGTCCGGCACGTTCGAAAATCAACATGTGGTCGCCGGAAACAATGTCGTCAATGGCCTCGTCTCCCCCAACAGCCGCGTGTTGCTCGACACCGCCAAGGGATTCAACCCGGCAACGGCGTTCCTGGATGCCGATGGCTTGAGCGCCGTTCTCTCCTTCTTCAACAAGGATGCGGAATCCGAGGTCGTGGCAACGCCGCGCGCTGTCATGCTCGACAACCAGACCGCCACCCTGTCTGTCACCCGCGCGTTCCCCATCTTTCAGGTGACGCCCGGATCGGCCAACTCCCCGGCCGGCGCCAGCATTCAATACACGAACCTCGGCACCATCCTGACGGTCACGCCGCGGATCGCGTCCGATGGCAATGTCACGCTGCGGGTCATCCCCGAGGTTTCCAACATTGACTCGAAGGATTCACAAGTGCTGAACGGCACGGTCAATACGGCCAATATTTACGCCATCCGCCGCATGGACACGCTCGTGACCATCCCGAGCGGCAACACGCTGGTCATGGGCGGGCTCGTCGGCGACACCAAGACCCGGGGCTATTCGAAGGTGCCGCTCCTGGGCGACATCCCGCTCGTCGGCAAGGCCTTGTTCAGCAAGGAATCCAAGGCGCGCAACAAAAACAATTTGATCATCTTCATCACACCCACGATCGTGGACGAGAGCGATTATCAGCCCACACCGAGCGGGCGCGAGTTCATGCAGACCACTTTGATCGAGCGGCCGGATCCGAAGGAACGGGCCCTGGACAGCGCCAAACCCTACGATTGGAGCAAACCGACTGATTAACTCACGCCATCGTGTCGTCCAGATACCCAGGCACAGAGAACATTCTTATGAAAAAATTCCTTCGCTTGCAGTGGCGCCTCGCTGCGCTCGTGGCCGCCGGTTTGGCTTTGCACACGGGTTCCGTTCGCGCCCAACTCGCTCCGCCGACCCCCGTCGGCACCTGGGATCTTTCCCTGAGCGGCTCCCAGGTCGGGCTTTCGCTGATCACCTTCAACGATGATTTCACCTTCACCGGGGTTCAGTACCTTCGGCCCGGCCCCGTGAAAAGCACATCCACCACTGTCGATCCCCGTTTTCCCGGCGGAATCCCCACCCGTACAGGCGTAGAGCCGGTGCAGACGCCGGCTCAATCCTCGAGCAATTTCATCGGCAGCACCGAGATGAGCGGCATCTGGACCTATGACGACTCGGGCCGGGTCATCGGCTTGCTCAACCAGGTAACGGCCTCCATTCAACTCGTCGAGAAAACGGTGACCAACGCGGTGACCACCTCATCGGTCATCGGCGGGATCACGGTGATCACCACGAACGACGTGGTGAGCACGACGAATGTCTACGAGAATGTCTTCAGGACGAACGCTGTCAGCTTTCGGGCGTCGGTGGTGGCCAACAAAAGGCTCTCATTGGTCAGTTACCAGTCGCACGGCCGTGTGACTTATGTGGGCACGCCGTCCCTCGCCCTCGCGGACGCCAGCGGGAATTATTTTCTGTCCGGCAAACGGGGCGCCCTGCCGTATGTCGAATTTCTCACCCTCACTCCCAATGCGGAATTCCCGGGTGAGTATACGGTTACTGGAAGTGGTGCGGGCTATGGGTTCACCGGATTCGCGTTCCCCTCGCGCCACAATCAAATCGCTGTTTACATGCAAAGCGATCGCGAGCCGTATCCGATAACCGTCCTTACCGGCTCCTTCAATATCCGCACCCTCCGCGGCAGTTTGATCGGCAAGGACACTTCGGGCAACCGCTACACCGCGCGTCTCATCCATCAATAACCGGTTTCGCTCCCTTTCACGAAAGCCGTTCCCCCAGGAACGGCTTTTTTTTGTCCTCACCCGCCGAGGCGTGGCGTTCGAATTTTTTCGGATACTGGAGATTCGGGGACCGGCTTCAGGAGAGTGACGAGTGACGAGT
>JBEEGQ010000303.1:0-11840 GCA_041166945.1 Verrucomicrobiota bacterium | reverse complement strand
ACATGCCTGGACGCGGACAATCGTAAAACTACGAACCCACTGACTGGAAAGCCGGATGCGGGAGAACCGCCTGTCCGGTTTGGAGGGAGGGGTGGCGCTAACCCGCCATCCCTACCCCTATCGGGGGAAGGCGTCGATCGCGATTGCCAGGACGCGTCGGGAGCGGCTAGCCTTGGTTCGTCGCACAAGGCCACGATGAACAGCACCGCCTCAACGGTCCCCGCATCCAGCGCGCCCTTTCACCGGAAAAAACCGTTTCATGCCACGCTCCTCGATCAGTGGCTCCTGACGAAGGCCGGGTCCGAAAAGGAGACGAGGCATGTGATCCTGAGCCTGGCGGGAAGTGGATTGGTTTATACGCCCGGCGATTCGCTCGGAGTTTTCGCGCGCAATCCACTGGGCCTGGTCGATGAAGTCATTTCGTTGATCGGCCTGGATCCCGCCGCGCCGGTGCCGGATCCGCGCGGCGCGGGTGCGATCCCGTTTCGACAGGCGCTTCAGCATGGCTACATCCTGAATCGCGCGAGCAAAAAAATCATGTCGGGCCTCGCGGCCCGGATGCCGCAGGGGGAACAGCGCAATCGGTTGATGGAGATCGTCGATAACGGGACGGTGCTCAGCGAATTCATCGAGACGCGCGATTATGTGGATATCCTGACGGAGTTTGATGAGGCGCGTTTCGAAACGCCCGGGAGTTTTCTGGAGCAGCTCTCGCCGATTCCGCCCCGGCTTTACAGCATTGCCTCCTCGCTGGCGGCGCATCCCGATGCGGTTCACCTGTGCGTCGCGGTGGTGCGTTACCAGACGCACGGCCGGAAAAAGACCGGGTTATGCAGCGGATACCTCGCCGATCAAGTTGAGCCGAACCAGGCGGACGTGCCGGTTTACGTGCAGGAATCCAAAACATTCCGGCTGCCGCAGGATGGCGCGCGCGACATCATCATGATTGGGCCGGGCACCGGCATCGCACCGTTCCGGGCGTTTCTCGAGCAACGGGCCTTCGACGGCGCGCGAGGCAGAAACTGGCTTTTTTTTGGCGAACAACATCGCGAAACGGATTTTTTCTACGAGACGGAATTCAACGCCTTCCAGAAGCAGGGGCTGTTGAATCGGTTCGACCTGGCATTTTCGCGCGATCAACCCCGGAAGATTTACGTTCAGCACCGGATGCAGGAGCACGCCCGGGAGCTTTGGGATTGGGTGAAGAACGGCGCATATCTTTACGTGTGCGGCGATGCGCGGCGGATGGCCAAGGACGTGCATCAGACTTTGATCGATATCGCGACAAAGGAGGGCGGTCTTCCGGCAGAAGCAGCGGCTGAGTTTGTGAATGTCACGTTGATGAAAACCGAGAAGCGCTACCTGCGGGACGTTTATTGAGGCAGCAGCGAGGCAATGCCCGGCAAGGATGGCGCCTTCTTCGTTTGCTTCTGTTGAAATCCCTGCCAGACCCCGCCCGGGTGGAAACATCCACAGGACGCAAAGAAAACGAAGCCTCGAAAGCGAAGCACTTCCTGGCAGCCGTTCGGTTCGCAGGTCTGAAGAATTCTGTCGTGCACCCGTGGAGGGGGAGGCCGGCAGTTGTCCTTGCAGTTTCGGATGGCGGTTTCTACGCTTGTTCGCATGGCTCGGAAGGATTCGGCGAAACCTGCGGAACACCGCGGGTTCAGTGACATTATCGGTATTGTATTGATCGCGGCGGCGCTGCTGCTCTTGCTGGCGCAGTTGTCGTTTGATCGTTACGACATCGATGCGAACAAGCTGCCCGCGAACCAAACCAAACATAATTGGATTGGCGGAGCGGGCGCGTGGGGAGCCAATGTTCTCTTCCAGATTTTTGGAGCGGGCGCCTTCGTGCTGCCTCTTCTGTTGCTCGTGTTTGGGCTGGGCTACCTGTTCGAATTTTTCGCGTATCTCAAACGGCGCTGGGCATGGGCCGGTGTTTTGTTCCTCACCTGCCTGGGCTGGTTTGATCTCTACACCCATTCCCTGGAAACGCTGCGCCTCAATATCAATGCCCCCAGCGCGGGCGGGTACCTGGGCAAATTGCTCAATGATTTGGTTTTTCGGCACCTCGGCAAACCCGGCGCCACGATCATCTTTTGCACGCTGTATCTCATCAGCCTTATTTTTCTCACCAATTTTCAGCTCGGTCCCTGGCTGCGCGCATGGGCCTCCCGGCTGTCGCAGCCGAACGTGGAAACCGAGGATGCGCCCGACGCCACCGCCGAGGAAAAATCCCTCACCAAACGATCCCGCGAACTGGAGAAGCAGGCCAGGAAACTTCAAGATCAACTCGATGAAAGCCGGGCCCGTGAAAAACCGCTTGAAGAAAAAAACCGGCCTGGCCTCGGGCCAGACCTGCGCCCGGTGCCGCTTCCGACCGTCCGCGATTTGAGCGTGCCCGTTCCCCGCACCGGGAAGGCTGCCGTCGTCCGCGTCGAGGAACCGCCCATCGCCCGCGGCGAGCTGGAAGGAGAAATCATCAGCGCCACCGAGATCGCGGCGGCGTCCACTTCCGACATCCTGGGTGACAAGGCCGAGCTCTCCAAGCGCGCCTCCTCCCGCGCGGCGAAAATGGACAAGGCCGCCGCTGTCGCGGAGTCCCCGGAATCCAGTACGCCGGTGGCCGAGGCTGCGGATGCGGACAAGATAGAATCTGAAAAAACCGAGGAACCGGCGGGCGCGGTGGCGGCGGCGGCACCTCCGGCAGAACCACGTTTCACGGACAACTCGGGCGGCGCGCGCCGGCCGGTGCTCAAGAAAAAACCGATCGCCGTCGCCTCGACGCCGGTGATTGGCAATTACCAGATGCCGCCGCTGGATTTCCTTCAGTATCCGGACATGACGGTGAAATCGACGGAATCGAAGGAGGACCTGATGGCCAATGCGCGGCTGATGCAACAGACGCTCGCGCAGTTTGACATCGATGTTTCGCTGGGGGACATCACGAAAGGGCCGACCATCACGCGTTACGAATTGCATCCGGCGCCGGGTGTGAAACTGGAAAAGATCGCGGGGCTGAACAACAACATCGCCGCGGCATTAAAAGCCGAGCGCATCAACATCCTCGCGCCGGTTCCCGGCAAGAGCTCGGTCGGCATCGAAGTGCCCAACGCGGTGAAGACCAAGGTCATCATGCGCGATCTCCTCGAGTCCGAGGAATGGCAGAAGAACAAGGCTCGAATCCCGCTCGCGCTGGGCAAGGATGTCTACGGGCATCCGATAATCGCCGACTTGTCCGACATGCCGCACTTGTTGATCGCCGGGAGCACGGGGTCGGGCAAATCGGTCTGCATCAATTCCATCATCGCGTCGCTGCTCTACAAATTTCCGCCCGATCAACTTCGCTTTGTGATGATCGATCCGAAGGTGGTCGAGCTTCAGCAGTACAACGCGCTGCCCCACCTGGTCGTGCCGGTGGTGACCGATCCCAAGAAAGTCATTCTCGCATTGCGCTGGGTGGTCAATGAGATGGAAAAGCGCTATCAAATCTTCGCCAAAGTGGGCGTGCGCAACATCAAATCCTTCAATGAACGTCCCAAGGGCAAGGCCGCCGCCGCCTCGTCGCAGTCCGAGTTTCCCCTGACCGCCAAAAAGGAAAAGGTGGAGCCCGGCGCCGACGGATTCGCCGTCGAGGTGGATGAGGAGATCGTGGTGCCGCGCGACGATGATATCGTCATCCCGGACAAGCTCTCCTACATCGTGGTGATCATCGATGAGCTTGCCGACTTGATGCTGGTGGCGCCGGCGGATGTTGAGATGGCGATTGCGCGCATCACGCAGATGGCGCGGGCGGCGGGCATCCATTGCATTGTGGCCACTCAACGGCCGTCGGTGGATGTCATCACGGGCGTGATCAAGGCGAACATCCCCGCGCGCATCGCGTTTCAAGTGGCATCGCGCGTGGATTCGAGAACCATCCTGGACGCCATGGGCGCCGACAAGCTGCTGGGAAAAGGGGACATGCTTTACCTCCCGCCGGGCTCTGCGAAATTAATCCGCGCCCAGGGGGCGCTCATCACGGACCAGGAAATTCAGAGCCTTGTCGATTTCATCGCGAAACAGGGCAAGCCCAGTTACGAGGTGGAAATCCATCAGCAGCTTCAAAAACCGGTCAGCACCTACGAGTCCGGCGACGCCGCCGAACAGGACGAGGAGTTGATCGAGCAGTGCATCGAGGTCATACGCAGCGAACAAAAGGCGAGCGTCTCGCTGTTGCAGCGCCGGCTGAAAATCGGGTACGGGCGCGCGGCACGCATCATGGACGAACTCGAGAATCGCGGCATTGTCGGGCCGAGCAACGGCGCCGAGCCCCGCGACATCCTGATTGACCTGGACGGCGGCGGCGCCGACGGACTTGGAGTCGAGACCGGCACCATGAGTTAGCAGCCTCCGGGCGCCGGAGAAGCGCCGATTGGCAATCGGCTGTATCGAGGAGTGGCACTCCGCGAAGGTTCAAAACCGGGTTGAGCTGGAGGACAACACTGGCGTGTCCGATTAACCCCTCAACTTCCCACCTTTTCCCGCCGATGTGAGATTTAAGCGACCGCTTACGGAGCGGTCTTACCATGCATAGAATTTTGAGAATTCTCCGGACTGTCGCGCTGATCCTGCTCGCGACGGTGGCGTGCGTCCGCGCTGACGAAGTCAAACTGGAGATCATCGAGAGCCTCACCGTCGGATCGATTACCTACACCAACGTGCAGTTGATGAACCGGACCAAGTCCGATGTGTTCATCAAACATGCGGGAGGTGTCATCAACATCAAAATCAAGGATCTCGACAAATCCACCCAGCTGCAGCTGGGGTATCACCTGGCGGATCCGTCATCGACGAATGGCGTGGAGGAAACCCGGGGCGCGCTGACCGACATCACCGTCGATCCGCGGCTCGAGGAATTGACCGAACAAGTCATCTGGGAGAGCCAGGAATTTCTGCGAAAGACAAATCGAAAAACGTTGTACGCCGCCGGGGGCGTGGTATTCGCGGTTTACCTTTTCTTTTGCTGGTGCTGCCGCCTGATTTGCCTGAAGACGGGACAGACCCGCGTCTTTTTGTCGTGGCTGCCATTGTTCAAACAGGTGCCGTTGTTGCGGGCCGCCGGAATGAGCCCCTGGTGGATCTTATCCAACCTGGTGCCGCCCGTTTTTTGTGTCGCGTATATCGTCTGGGCTTTCAAGATTTCGAAGGCTCGTGGCAAGGGGCTTTTGACCGGTGTGATGCTTTTGGTGCCGCTGTTCAACGTCCTGGCATTTCTTTACCTGGCCCTGGCCGATCGTCTCGAATCGGATTCGGACGAGAGCGACGGCCGGCTCGTTTCGCTTCACCAACCCCGCCGCCCGGCCGCCTGAGGCCGTCCGCTGGGGAGATCGGCCTTCGGAGGCATCGGAAAGACACCCTGAAGGGTGGACACCAAACTGTGTTCCATGGCGCCAGCGTTTGGTGTCCACCCTTTAGGGTGTCCTGAGGCCGAGCAGCCAGGAACGCTGATTTCCCGGCTCGTAAACGCTTGCCGCGGCCAGTTCCAGCCTGTTTCACTTCGGAGGATGACCAACCGCATGGAGCCGTGATGACACGGATCTTTTTCAGCAGAGGATGGCTTCGCAGACAGGCGGCATTTCCCGGCGTTTTGGGTCTTCTTGTTCTCTTTCCCGGCGGTTGCTCCCGCGACTCCTCGACCGGCGCGGATGTCCGGAGTTCGATCTTCAGCCGCGTCGAAGTCATCGGCGGCCGTGGCAGCGCGCTCGGGCAGTTTAACAAGCCGCGGTCCGTCGCCCTCGATCGCGACGACAATTTGTACGTCGTCGACATGACCGGCCGCGTTCAGAAGTTTTCGGCGGCCGGCGAATTTCTAATGTCCTGGCGCATGCCGCAAACGGATCTGGGCAAGCCGAAGGGGATGTGCACGGACACCAACGGCGACATCGTTCTCGTCGAGCCACACTATCAGCGCGTGAACCATTTCAGCCCGGACGGCACGTTGGTCGAGCAATGGGGCCGCGCGGTGACCAATGGCGGAAGTCTTGTTCTGCCGCGTGCCGTCGCGGTGAATTCAGCGGGCGAGACATTTCTGAGCGAATACACATCGGTGGATCGGGTGCAGGGATTTTCGGCGAAAGGGCGGGTGCCGTTTCTTTGGTTCGGCAAAACCGGCGACGGCGACGGCGAGTTCAATCGCCCGGAGGGAATCGGGTGCGGACCCGATGATCGGCTGTATGTCGCCGATTCCTGCAATCATCGCATCCAGATCTTTTCCCGGGATGGCCGGTGGCTTCGGAGTTACGGCCACGCGGGGCGGGCGCTGGGGGAGATGAGTTATCCGTACGACGTGAGGGTGGATGGGCAAGGGCGTCAATATGTGTGCGAGTTTGGCGGCGGACGGATCCAGATTTTTGATGCAAACCAGCGGCCAATGGAGATTCTAGGCGGCGTGGGCAGCCAGCCAGGTCAGTTCAATAATCCGTGGAGCATCGCGCTGGATTCCCATGGGAATCTTTACGTGGCGGATTCCGGAAATCATCGGGTGCAGAAATTCATCCGACGGAAGCCGGTCGCTCTCCGGCCCGCGCCTCATCCGGAAAGGAAAGCGCCTGGCGCGGGATGAAATTTCAGTTCACCCATGTTCAATGGCTTTTCCTGCTGCCGGTGGCATGGGCGTGGGTGATCGCATTGGCGCTGAAGTCCGACGTGCAAACCTCGCCGTGGCGCCGGTGGATGTCACTCGCCCTGCGACTCGTCGTGATCCTGATTGTGGTCCTCGCCATCGCGGGCCTTCAATGGATGAAACCGCAGGAGGGCGTGAATGTCTTTTTTCTTCTCGATCGCTCGGAGTCGATCCCCCCGGCGCAGCAGGAGGCCGCGCACAAGATGGCCAACCGCTTCGCTGAAAATCGCCGGAAAAGCGACAAGATGGGGTTGCTCGTTTTTGGCACGGATGCCGCCCTGGAGAGCACCGCCAGCGCACAGGTGGATCTGAAGGACACCAAGATTCTCGCGGTCATTGGAACGGAGCGCACGGATATTGGAGGGGCCATCCGCCTCGGAACGGCGGCATTTCCGGAGACAGGCCAGAAGCGCCTGGTGCTTTTCTCGGACGGCAACGAAAACATGGGCGATGCGCTGGAGGCGCTCTCCCAGGCTCAGCGTCTGGGGGTGACCATCGATGTCGTGCCGCTGGCAGTTCAACGCGGCGATGACGTTTCGATCCAGAAACTGACGGTTCCGGCGCGGGTCAAGAAGGGACAACCGTTCGAGGTGAAGATCTTCGTTCAAGCCGACAAGGCACAAAAGGCGACGGTGCGACTTTATCGCAATGACGAGCCGCTGGGTGCGCAGGAGGTTGATCTGACACCGGGCAAGAATCTTTTCACGTTTCCTCAGAACCTCGACCAGGCCGAGTTTTATTCGTATGCGGTGCAGGTGGAAGCTCCGGGGGATCGCGTTCCTCAAAACAACCAGGCCTCGGCGTTTGTGACGGTGCATGGGGATCCGCGTGTGTTGATTGTTTCGGCTGAACCCGCCCAGGATCAAAACCTGGTGGACGCGCTCCGCTCGGCCCGTCTCGATGCCCGTCTCACCGGAATTGAAGGTTTTCCCGCCACCCTCGGCGAGCTGGAAAGTTACGACGCGATCTTCATCAGCAATCTTGCCGCGGGCGATATCGGGCGTGACGGGATGCGGTTGCTGGAGAGCGCGGTGCGCGATTTTGGGGTCGGCCTGGTCTGTGTCGGCGGCGATCAGACATACGCAGCGGGCGGCTATCGCAATACGCCTCTCGAAACCACGCTGCCCGTCAACATGGAGCTGGACAGCAAGAAGGTGCTTCCGAAAGGCGCGGTCGCTTTGATCATGCACGGCATGGAGTTCGCCAATGGCAATCAGCGCGCGCGCGAGTGTGCGATCGGCGTCCTGGACGCGCTGGGCCCGACCGATGAACTGGGCGTGCTGCTCTGGGACGGAAGTGATCACTGGCTTTTCCCGCTCACGCCGGTGGGGAACAAGAAAGCGCTGGGAGAAAAAGTCGCTGGGATGAACCAGGGCGACCTCGGGAGTTTCCAGGGGATCATGCAGGAAGCGAATGACGCGCTCAAAAAATCCACTGCCAACCTGAAACACATCCTCATCTTCAGCGACGGCGATCCGGCTGCGCCCAACCAGCAATTGATGGATGAGATTGTGAAAAATCGGATCACGGTCAGCACGGTTCTCATCAGCGGCCACTCGGGACCGGACACGATGCAAATGATCGCGGATCGCGGGCGGGGCCGGTTTTACAACGTCCAGAATGCCTCCCAGCTTCCCCAAATTTTCGTCAAGGAAGCGGCGGTGATTTTGAAGTCGGCGATTTTCGAGGAGCCGTTCACGCCAAAAATCGCCGCGGGCAGCGAACTGACCAAGGGCATCGGCGCCTACCCGCAATTGCAGGGATACGTCTGCACCACGCCCAAGGACCGAGCGGAGACGCCCCTCCTTACTGACAAGGGCGACCCGTTGCTGGCCCATTGGCAATACGGACTCGGCCGCGCCGTGGCATGGACCAGCGATGCCAAAGCGCGGTGGGGCAAGAACTGGCTTGGGTGGGGACAATACCGTCAATTTTGGACGCAAACCGCCCAGTGGGCCCTGCGGCGGATCGAGAATGCCGACTTCACGACCGAAGTCAGCGTCGAGAAGGGCGAAGGCCGAATCAATGTCGAGGCCGTGGATGACAAGGGTGAGTATAAAAACTTTCTCAATCTTCAGACCGTGGTGGTCAGTCCCAAAGGCGATCGCGTCAATGTCCGCCTCGAGCAGACGGGGCCGGGTCATTACGAGGCGAAATTTCCCACCAAGGAGGTCGGGTCGTATCATCTGAACCTGATGGAAATCCGCGATGGAAAACTCGCGGGATCGCAGCGCGTGGGCGCCAGTGTGAATTACTCGCCGGAGTTCAATGCCACCGAGCCGAATCTGCCGCTGCTCCGGCGGCTTGCGGATGCCGGGGGCGGTAAATTTATCGAGCTGGCCGGCGGCGCCGCCGCTGCTCCCACCCCGGCTGAGAATCCATTCTTGCACGATCGTCACGATACATTTCAGCCGCGTGATTGGTGGGAGTGGCTCGTGCGGCTGGCCATTGTGCTGTTTGTTTTGGACGTGGGCTTGCGCCGGATTCATCTGGAAGCCGGACAGGTTTCCAAGGCGTGGGCGGCTGTAAAACGAAAAGTGCTTTTTTGGGAAGGGGTGCCGCGGCCTGCAGAAGCGGATGTTTCGCTGGGCGCCCTGCTGCATCGCCGGGACGAGGTGCGCGCAAAAAAAACCGCCGCCTCCGAGGAACGTCCTGAGCTCTTTCAACCGGCATCGCCCGTGGTGCTTCCCGAAAAGCTCCGGCCGCCGACCAGCGCTGGAGCGGCGAGCGATCTCACGCAAAGCGACCCGCAGCCGCCCAAGCCGCAGGACCCTGCGCAGTCAACCACCGGCCGTCTCCTCGACGCCAAGCGCAAGGCTCAGAAAAAGCGCGACGAGTAACAACAGGCGACGGTGGGAGCGCTGCTGAGCGCCGACTTCCAGTTGGCAGGCGTTTGATCACTGCGACAACTGCGCCGGCGTGGCAGCGGACGTTTCGGGCGGGGTTCACCTGCCCTCAGGGCACCGAACAGTCGCTGAACAGAAACGCCTCCTCTCCCCCTGCCTCTCCTCCATTTCCGAAATGGAGGAGAGGGTGCCCGAAGGGTGGGAGAGAAGGAGCGTCCGTCCACTCCAGCGCCCGAATGGTGGTGGCGAACGTTTCGGCTCGACGGCGACAAGTTGGCTGCGCAAACCGGTGACAAGTCGTCGCACTCCCAATGTTTCGCGACATCGGGTGTGGCGGCCTTCCCCGATTCGCTTCCCGTGCTTCCCCTAGCTGGCGCCTCGTAACGAGGACACACCCGCGAAGTGTAGTTGCGCGAATGGTTGGCCGTGTCCATCGGCCTTATTTAGGAGAAGCAAATTTAACAACCCGAGAGTATGCAAACCTATCCGCAAACCGACTACACGCCGAACACCCTTTGGGAAGGCTGCCACCTCCCGCCCCTGCGGATGGCCGACGAGCAAGGCCGCTACATTCCCAACGGTTTCGTGCCGCTGACCGTTTCCGCCCCGGGCACTGACTCCGTCCCGCCAGCTGCCGCGCGCCCCGCCGCCCCGGCCAACAGCTTCATGCGGCAGCTCAGCCTGTTGCTGGTGTTTGGCGTCCTGTGCCTCGGCGCTTATTACATCATCAGCCGTTTTGTGGTGACGCCGGTGGTCATCCAGGGCCGCAGCATGACCCCGACCCTGCGTGACGGGGAATGCTATTTCCTGAACCGCTGGATTTACATTTTCAAGAGTCCCGCCCGCGGAGATCTCGTGGTCATCAAGGATCCCGGCCATGACGACTTTGCGGTGAAGCGGATCATTGCCCGGCCCGGCGACTGGCTGAATTTGAAGGATGGCAAGGTGTATCTGAACGGCGAACGCTTGAACGAATCCTACCTTCCGAAAGGGACCTTCACCGCCACCGGCGATTCGCTCGAAAAATGGTATCAGCTCGGCGTGCAGCAGTATTTCGTCATGGGCGACAACCGCGCGTGCAGCGAAGACAGCCGGGTTTACGGGAATATTCTCCGCGGCAATATCCTCGGCGCCATTCGGAATTGATTTTCCGCCGCTCAACGGCGGTCAGCCAGCCCCCAACGAAAGGCCCGCGGCGCAAGCTGCGGGCCTTTAACTTTTCCGAAACTGCGGATGTCCCTCGAGTCGCGCCCAGGTCGAGTCGGTCAGCGGCGCCTGCCGATAGACGGCCTCCCGCAACGGCTCCGCGCCCGTCGATTTCCTGATGCGCTCCAGCCATTGCCAATCGAGCAGGCGCGGGATCAAGGAGACCGAATTGGACGCAATCGTCGTCTCCTCCTTCGCGCCGGTCGCCTCTCCCACGCCCACAAAAAAGCCCCCGAGCAGCAGCGCCACGCGGGTCATCGTGCTCCGTGAATACGTCGCCAGCGCGCAGGGACTGCTTTGTTCGAGCACCGAGAAAAGATCCTCGAAAAGCGTAGCCGTCCACATGGAGGGGTTGCGGGCCGGCGAATAGGGATCGAAAAGAATGGCATGCGGCTTCGGCACGCGCGCCGTTTCGCCCGAGCAAATCCACGCAGGGAAATCGGCAAGCGTCAGTTGCCAATCGACCCGCAACCGGCCGAACACAAACGAGACATGCTGCTTTTCCACGAGCGTTTGAAGCGGCTCGATGAACTCATCGAGATAACCCAGCTCGCGCGCGTGCTCGATGGCGAAGCGCAACAAGCCATCGGACGCGTCGAAACTGGACAGGCTCAGCGTCGCATCGCACGGGGCCGCGGCGCGGATCACCGCCAGGGCGTTTGCCGCCGCCCCGAGGCCCACATCCCACACCACAAAACCATCGCCATGCTCCCGGAGCCGGTCGACGATGCGAAGTTGCCGGGCGTAAAGCGTCTCGGCCTCCGCCGCCGGGCCGAGCCCCGGGTGCATCGTCTCGTCATATTCCAGCGAGTGAACGCTCGCTGTTCCATTCGCCAGGCGCACCATCTGGAATCCGCTGTCGCTCATCGCGCGCCTTCCGTCACCAGGCGCGCCATGTCGACATGGATCTTTTCACCCGAAAATTTTCCAGCCTTGCGATCCCACGGAAAAAAGATCAGGACCATGGACTTCACAGGGCGGCCGGTGGGAGCGATGCCATTCCATGGGCCCAGATGGGTGCCGGTCATCGTGGCCGCCTCGAAAACACCCTGCGGGCCGACGACGATATCGGTCAGCGCAAATTTGACATCCGGAAACGCCCCGAGGAAGGCCGTGTAAAA
>JBEEGQ010000302.1:0-9090 GCA_041166945.1 Verrucomicrobiota bacterium | reverse complement strand
TACGACTGTTTTTTCTACGCGCCCGGAGTGTTCGAGACGCGGGGATGGCATTATTCCCAACGGTCGACCGCCAACCCCGGCTGCAAACATGTCGGGTCGGGCAGCGTTGGGCCGGATGCCACCACGGTGCGTCTCGTGGATATTTGGAGCGCCTGGGAGGAGGAGACGATCTTCACCCCGTTGTACGGCTCGCCTTGCGACGGGTTTGAAGTGCACCAGATGGTTCTGGATTGCAATGCCGCCAACCTCCCGAAGTACAACCAGGGGGAACAGATTTGGATACGCGTTCCGCTCGTGACAACGGGCGTCGTCAACACCGTGACTCTGAAATGGGCGAACAAAACGGTTCCCGGCATATCTCCGCCTTTAAAGATCGGCCGCGGCACCAATTTCAATCTGTGCACAGTTCGATCCATCAACAATACGTTTGTCACCAATTGCGCCACCTTCAACGGCACGAGCCAGACCAGCGTCCTGAACGTGAACGCGGCCGCCGAGGAACTTGTCATCCAGCTCAACCGGCGCGCGGCGGGCATCGAATTTTACAGCCTGTCTGAAATTGAAATCTCCGGCGGCACAACGGGCGTTCCATCCGCAAAAACGCCCGGCGGTGCGGAGAGCCGGCTGGATTCGGATCACTCGATCGTCCAGGTGGCGGACGGAAGCCTAACCACATCCTGGGCCAGCGGATCGGAAAGCCAGGCGCAGATCGAATTTCCGCTGCGACGCGGCACGCAGGTCAGTCAGGTCAATCTTTACTGGAATTGCAAATTGATGACCGGCGTCGGCCGGCTGGGGCCTGCCGCCAATTATTTGATCCGGGCCTGGGACGACACAGACGGGCAGTATCATGACGTCCCATTCGTTCGCCATCCCATGGGGGAGGGGGTCGAATCGGCAACGTTCGGCACCGCCCTGTTGACCAACTCCGTCACGACGACGCGCCTGATGATTCTTCTGACGGCTCGCGATCTGGGAGTGAACTTTTACAGCCTTCGCGAAATCAGCCTTCAAAATAACATGGATGCGGTGAGCATCCTGTTGCCCACCGCGAAGAACAGCCTGCCCTTTGGGAATTTTTCGATCCTGCGCGCATTTGACGGCGACAACACCACGGAGTGGGGATCCGGAACGCAGGGCATGGTAGGCGCCATCAGCGTCTCGGGAAACAATTTGAAATTCACCCACCTCAAGGTGATCGGCTTTGGCACCAAGGCGGGTCGCGAAGGTTTTCCGATGTTTATCTGCCCGAATCGTCCGGCGGAAATTGTCCGTATCGGCAACATCATCGTGGAGGATTGTGTCATTTCGAACCCGGCGACCAGCAACACCGACGGTATTTCAGCGTTGAACATGAACGGAAATGACCGCGTGATCGTGACCAATGCCGTGGTTCGTCGTTGCACGATTTCAGGGTTGAGGCCGTATTTCAGTTATTCACACGGATACGCTGCCGCCCGGGTCGAAAACTCGGTTGTGATGAATTGCGGCGAGGCCATTTATTACGAGCCGGACTCGAATCCTGCCGCTGGCAATGATCATCCGGGGTCCGTCCTGCTGAGCAGCAACCTCTTCCTCGATGTCGATTCCGGGATCAATATCTCCACCCATCCCGGCGCGAGCTTCGAATCGATCACCTGCCTCCGCAATGAGATCGTTCTGTCCGGCCGGACCACTGGATGGGGCTTTGGGATTTGCGACACCTGTTATGTCGGGCCCACCTCCACCACCACGAACGTCACCATGTTGAGGAACATCATCCGCTATGCGGACTGGGCGCCGCGCCCGTCCTCGTTGGACATCGGATTTTATTATTCGAACATCCAGCATGCATTGTTTGGCGGCAACATTGTGGCGCTGGGCAGCTCAGGCAGTTTGCGGGTGCGCTCCTGCCCGTCAGGCTTGATCCCGTCGACGGACTCGGTTGAAGACTGCGATCATCTAGTGGTGATTCCGCCGCCGCCGCCCACCTACCCGATCTGTCTCGATGCGCTGCGGCCGGGATACCAGCGGGCATGGTTCGACAATCGCGATCTCTCCGGAGTGCTGCTGCCGGTTCGGTTTTCCAACAACAACGTGGACGGGATGTCGGCGCAGCAACAGATCCCGGAATGACCGCCTCACATTGAAGCAAACGGACGGGCGCGCGTCTGATTCGGATGCATTCTCCATTCCGTTCGTCACTCAACCGGCGCGCGTTCGTGCGCCGCTCGGCCTCGCTCGCAGCGCTTCTTGCTTTTCCATACGTTGCCAAAAGCTCCATTCGCGGCGCCAATGGCCGCTTGAATATCGCGGGGATCGGTGTGGGCGGAAAAGGATGGGTCGATATCACGAGTTGTGATTCGGAAAACATCATCGGCTTGTGCGATGTCGATGCCACCCGTCTCGCAAAGGCGGGGGAGAAGTACCCAAGCGCCAAACGCTTTGCCGATTGGCGCGAGATGTTTGACAAACTTGGCAAGGAGATCGACGCCGTCACAGTGTCCACGCCCGATCACACCCATTTCCCGGCGTCCATGCGCGCCATCCAGGAGCGCAAACATGTCTATTGCCAGAAGCCGCTCACTCACACCGTCTGGGAGGCACGCGCCATCGCCGCAGCGGCTCGCGATGCAAAAGTGGCCACGCAAATGGGCAACCAGGGAATGTCCCATCCAAAACTCCGGCGCGACGCCGAGCTGATCAAAGCCGGGGCGATCGGGGATGTGCGCGAGTTGCATTGCTGGACCGACCGCCCTGGTACGTGGTGGAAACAGGCCATCCACAGGCCGGCCACTTTTCCGCTTGTTCCCCCAGGGCTGAGCTGGGATCTCTGGCTCGGCACCGCTCCCGCCCGGCCTTATCATCCCGCCTGGGGCCACTTTGCCTGGCGCGGTTGGTGGGATTTCGGAACCGGCGCCATTGGCGACATGGGATGTCATTTGCTGAACCTGCCGGCGCTCGTGATGGACCTCCGCGATCCGGTGGCGGTCGAGGCCACAAGCGAAGGGGCCAATGATGAAACCGGGCCCGCGTGGTCGCACATCATCTGGGATTTCCCGGCGCGAGCCGGCCAGCCCGCCTTCAAGTTTCATTGGTACGATGGCAGAAAGCTTCCACCCGCGGAGTTGTTCCCCGTATCGACACATGCGTCGAATGGCATCCTGTTGATTGGGACGAAGGACACATTCCGGGGCAGTTACGAGGGCGCCGGCACCTTTAAATCCGGCGCGACCCTCAAGGATTTCAAGCATATACCTGAAACGTTGCCCAAGCCGGCGAACTGGGATCGTTGTCATTACGAGGAATGGACCTCCGCGTGCAAAGGCGGCCCCAAGGCCTATTCGAATTTCGACGTTTCGGGGCCGGTGACCGAAATCGTGCTGCTGGGCAATGTGGCGTTGCGGGCCGGGAAACGGATCGAATGGAACGCGAAAAAGCTCGAAGTAACGAACGTCAAGGACGCCAACCAATTTATCCGCACCACGCCCCGCGCCGGTTGGAAGGCATGATGTGCCAAGGGCTAAATTACAATTACTCCCCACCAGATCGCCGCCGACGTAAGGAGGCTCCTACTAAACCGGCAACGTGGGAGGAAGAGTATCAGTATGAGTCTCGTCACCTCGTCTGCTACGGCACCGCCCCCCCATTCGTCATTCGTAATTCGTCATTCCCCCCCTGGTCACTCGTCACTCGTCACTCGTCACCTAGGTACGTCAACGGCCGGGGCGAAGCGTCATCAGGCAGGCGTATAAATCGGCGAACTGCGATGGCGTCATGCCGGCCAGGAGGCCGGCGGGCATCAACGAAACCGAGCTGGGCTGGCGGCTGACAATTTCACTCTGCGCCAGCCGCACCGTCGCCGTCGCGCTTGTCTGGAGAATCAAGCCGTCGGCCGAGTCGAATGCCACCATGCCCGTGTAGGCCGATCCGTCCCGACATCGAACGTGAGTGGTCCGGTAGGGCGGCGCCACTTCGCGGCTGGGAAATAAAATCGAGTTGAACAGGTCGATGTTCGAAAGCCGTCCGGTGATCCCGCCGAGATCCGGGCCGATCGGACGCGGCCCAACATGGCAAATCACACAGCCGCGCTCTTGAAACAATATTTCTCCGCGCGCGGCATTTCCCTTCTGCCATTGGACCGTTTTGAGGAATGAATTCCACTTGGCAGGATCCTCGCGATCGTCGGCATCGAGCTCCCGTGCGAGACCCGGGTACTTGGTGGCGAACCAGTCGAAGATCGGTTGGTACGAATGACGGAGGTCGCCGGGATTTTCAATCGCCTTCAGAGGCTGGCCTGACTCGCGGATGACGAGCTTCAATATCGAGGCGCGCAACGCCTCCTGTTTGGGCTCATCGAGCAGCGTCCGCAGCAATCGCATCGCGGGCACCAGAGCCCGGGTGGTTCCGTCGGGGGGTAACGCCAGCAGCGCGCCCAGGCTCGCCTCCGCAGTCGGGACATCGGCCGATGCCAATCCCGCGAGAAACTTATCGCGATCGACCACCTCGGGCTTGTGGGCCAGCTCGACGGCCAGCCGATCGCGGAGCGCCATGTTGGGCCATTGTCGCCGGAACAGCGCAGCAGTCTCTTCGGGCGGCAGAACGCCCAGCAGATCGATTAGCGGGGCGGTCCATGGGTAGGCGGTGTTTTGTTGCACGGCCCGAAGAAAGATTCTCGCGCAGGCCATGTAACGCGCCGACCCGATCCGCGCGACGAGCGGCAGGTTGCCGGGCCGGGTGAGTTGCGGATCGCGCAGGAGCGCGTCAGCAAGGCGGGGCTCGTTCTTCAACAATTCCTGCAACACTTCCGCCAGCCTCGTGGACCAGTTTTGTTTCGGCCGCTGCTCGAGTCCGTTCAGCTTGGTGTCGAGCACGAGGATGTTGTAGGCAATCTTTGCCAGCGAATTGCTCGGGATCGGCGCCCGCAATCTCGAGAGGGCGGCCAGATAATGGAAATCGTCGCTGGGTGTGCTCCGCGGGCTGATTTGCGCCAGAAATTTGTCGGGCAGGGCCGGATCCTCGGCCCGCACCATCGCAAGCAGACGCGCCAGCTCGAAGTTCACATCCGTATCCCGCGTCGGGAACAAGGGCGTCACGGCGCGCTGTATCTTCACAATGACCGGAGCGCGCGGTTCAAAGGCGATCGGCGTCTCGTAGCCGGTGTTAACCTCGACGGCAGGATTGCGCAGATGAAAATCGCCCAGGGCCAGAATGATCAAGCGCAGGGCCTGCAACTGTTGATCCGCGATCTTGTTCAGGGACAGGACGGCCAGCGCGGCGTCGATGGCGTTGGTGTTAATGGTTTCGCCACCGGTGCGCGAGAGCAGGGCGAGGGTAAGGGTGAGCCGGGCCTGCGCCAGGCCATCCTTTTGTTGCTGGGTCCATAACGCCCTGAAGGCCGCGTCGGGAAGGATCGCGGCGAGGCCTGCTGCCGCCTGATGAACGCGCTTTTCCGCGTAAGCAATGTTCAAGGCGAGCGCCTGTTGGAGAACTGGAGCTTCCAGTTCCCCGGCATGTTCCCTCAACGCCTCGAGAGCGGCGGTTCGAACGTAAGGCGAGGTGTCCCGCGCCAGGCCGAGCAGCAACGCGACATAGTTTTCGGGTGGTGACCGTCCGATGGACCACGCCGCGCGCGCGCGAACAGCGCCGGATGGACTTTGCGCGCAACCCGCCGCGACGGCCGGCGTCATGCCCCCAAATACTTCCGTCAACAATTCCACGGCGCGGCACCGGCGTTCCGGGCTCTCGCGCCGGTCCAACGCGATGGCGGCGAAGCCGGGCGCGCCCACTTGCAGGGCCAACGGCAGCCAGAGCGTCCGGGACCATTCCTCCAGCGGTTGGGGCGCATTGACCACCGCGGCGGCGGTCGTATCTGCCAGTTCATACCAGTTTGTCGCCATGAAACTGCGCTCGGGTTGCGCGACATACTGAACGTGATAGACCGCCCCCCGCGTTTTTCGGCCTCCAATGGAAATGAAAAGCGATCCGTCCCGCGCCACCGCGATGTCCGTCGGCGCGAAACCCGAATTCCCAATCGGCTCCATGAAGACCTCGGGCACGCCCCCGTAACTCGAACCCGTCGCCTGCGGTTGCAGCGGCACAAACCACACCTGGCCGAACGTCCAGTCGAGCGCGAACAGGCCGTTGTGAAAATACGGCGGGAACTGGCTGTGCCGGTAACACGCCACCCCTGTCGGCGAACCCCGTCCCACCCGCGCGAGGATCCCCACCGTGTCGCTGTAATAATCGGGCCGCGGCCAGCTCCGGGTATAACCTTCAAGACGCCATCCATGATGACCGCCCGGCGCCACATGATAAATGCGCGTGGGCGAATACCACGGCAGAAAATAATCGCTCTCGCAATCGCTGTCGTAGGTGAAGATGTCCCCGAAATCGTTCCAGTCGAAATCGTAGGGATTCCGAAAACCGTGCGCGACGACCTCCATTCCGTCGGCGCCCAGGCGGAGCAGCGCGCCGCCTTCGATTCGTCGAATGGCCGACGAGGGCGCCGTGACATGCGCCGGGGTCAGTTTCGCATCGTTGCCCGCCATCACATACCAGGCGCCGTCCGGTCCGCGGCGCACCGCGTGACCGCCGTGCTCGGCAAATTCGATCGAGAAAAGTTTTGTCGCCGGTCCATCGGCGACGCCGTCCCCGTTGGCATCGGTAAACCGCCACAGCCCGCCATCGCCGACGAACAGGAGATTGTAGCCGTCAAAACAAAGCCCCATGCCGCCCGTTCGAGTATGCGCGAATTCGACGGCGTCATCCGCCACGCCATCCTGGTTGCGATCGAGCAGGGTGCGCACGTAGCCCTGGCTGGTGACGACGACATTCCCCCGCGCATCGAGGGTCATCGCATAGATGTCGTTGGCCATCTCGGCGTCTGAGAACAGCGTGACACGAAACCCGCGGGGCAATCGCACGCCGAGTTGGGGAACATCCACCAGATCCGCCCCGGCAAGATTCAGCGCCAGGAACAGGAGCAGCAGCCCGGAAGCGGAACAACCACGAAACGCGGCGCATCTCATAAGCAATGTGGCTTCAGATTATCCAAACGACCCCGTCGTGTCCAACCCCGCTGTCTGATTCCGTATTGCGATGCACGGGCTTCCACCCGAGGGTGCTCCTGTAGCGAAGCCGTCCCGGCTGCGAGTTCCGGCACCGTCCCGGTGCAGGATCCCATGCCCCAAAGGTGCCCCACGAAAGCCTCTGGCGGCGAGACGCCGACAGAACCCGCACGCGAGGACGCGCGCGCTACGCTGTCGAGGCAGTGCGAACTTTATGGCGAAGATGGGCACCTTGTAATTAGGTCGCGTCGCTTCGCTTCCTTCGTTTGCTTCTGTTGAATTCCATGCCGGGACCCCGCCCGTGTGAAAACATCGACAGAAGAAAACAAAGATAGCGAAGCCTCGAAGGGGAAGCTGTTCTGGGAAACTGCTCCGGTCGCACGTCTGAAGTTTTCTGTCATGTACGCGCCGGTCAACGAATTTTCAAAAATAGCTTGAAAGGTTTCCCTGTTTTCTTCGTATTGGTAATGGGTGGCAAGTGAGAGGGGGCGTAGGCGGCGCATCCGTGCGTCGTCAGAACCAGTACGCCTATGGCACGAATCATAGTCATCGATGATGACCCCGAGATGAGGTCTTTGCTCGAGCAGGTGCTCTGGACCGCAGGCCACGATGTGGTCACCGCTGAGGAAGGCAGAATCGGACTCGCCTACTCCCGCGCCTCGCGCGTGGATCTCCTCATCACGGACCTCGTCATGCCCGGAATGGAAGGGATGGAAACCATCCGCCGGTTCCGCAAGGAGTTCGAGGGAGTTCCCATCGTTGCCATTTCGGGCAATCCCGACCTGGGCAACATCCTCGACACCGCCCATCGCCTGGGAGCAGTCCGCACCCTCGCCAAGCCTTTTCAGGCGGCCGAATTTCTAAAGCTCGTCCAGGAGATTCTCGAATCTCCCCCGTCCGCCCGCTCCGGCGAGCTCAAGCCCTAATCCGGCGCCCTCCTCAAAGTTGTTTTTCCCATGAATGCAGGCAATCGCCGCACATCAGTTTTCGCGCAACGACCCACATGAGCCATTCACCCTCCGCTTCCGATCCCACAGGACCGTATCCGCGGATCCCGGGAACGACTCCGTCAGTGTTCGAATCGTTGAAGGCTCGGATCATCGAATTAAGAAAGGGGGGCATGTCCTTTTCCAAAATCAGCCAGACGGTCGGCATCTCTGTCTATCTGGTGAAACGCGCCCTGGTCGAAATGGGAATGCAGGAGGAAGCGTCGCGGGCCGGCAGCTATAAACTGACGATCCCCAAGGAACGGGTGGAGGAATTGCTGGCCCAGGGAAAGACACGCTATCAAATGGAAAATATTCTCGGCATCAGCGGCCGCAGCGTGCTGACCCTGCTCGCCCGGTACGGATTGCGCGCGGGCCCTTCTCATCACATCAATACTGTTCTCGCCCGGGAAGGCCAGCGGCGTTGTTGTCAGTGTGGGGAAATTAAACCGCTGGCGACCGATTTTTATAATCAGGTCAATGCAGCGGAAGGGAAGGGTTACCGCTGCAAAGCCTGTTCAAAAAAATGGCTGAAGCTGGCCCAGCAACGGGCCCGTCTTCGAAAACGGGCAGCAGCGACTCAACCGTCCCCGCCACCCCCCGAGCCGCCTGCCGGATCTTAATTTCCTGTGCGGCCGTTCCCGGGCGCACGCCGGACGCTGTCGCGAGGAGAACGTTCTCCGATCGTAACGCGGACTTCCAGTCTGCTGTATCGCCGGTTTCCAACCGGCCGGTGAAAAATCGCTTCAGGCCACACGGCCTGTGATCTCCGACGGAAACCTGGCATCGGACGGCCCCCGCCGGTTAACAACCGGCGAAACAGCCGATTGCCAGTCGGCGCTACGATCGCGCTGCGACCTGCACGGCGTTCTCACAATTCCGAAAATCCCGGTGTGCGCGGAGCTTGCTGCGGCCGGGACGGCCCCGTTCGTGCGCCTGGGATGGCGTTGGGATTGGGCGGTGCAAGTCCGCCTCTGTGCGGTGCTGAACCGTGCGGTATCGAACCGTAACTGCGTCGCAGCAATGCGGGGTGGAGAGCAACGGAACGAGAACGA
>JBEEGQ010000301.1:0-23060 GCA_041166945.1 Verrucomicrobiota bacterium | reverse complement strand
GGGGAGTGAATGAAGTATGGAGAATGTTGGGTCCGAGAACGGGGACGCCGACACCGTTTGCAGTGCCGGGCGATGGGCCTGTCATGTAAACAGCGGTGCCGCTGGCGGCGGCGTTGTGGGTGGCGGTCAATTCCGCGTGGAACAGGAAATCCTCATCGTTCGCGGCGAGATTCAGGCCCTGGATGGCCAGGACGTTGGCTCCTTGCCGGAGCATGGCGCCGCCGAACTGAAACAGGTCCACCGTGGAAACCGTGTGATTCGTGGTCGCGGTGGAATTGAACGCCGGAGTGCCGGGGGCATTGGCGCGCGCCACTTCGATTCCATTAATGTAAGCGACGAATCCATCATCGTAGCGGGCCCGCAGTGAAAGCTGCTGCACGTTCCCTGGTTCATCGATGTTGAATGGCAGCCGGATGTAGGCGCTGGCATTGACGTTGGACATGGCCGCGGTGACATCGGTGCGGACGAAAGGCACGACCGAAATTCCCGAGGCATTTGTGCCGGCCCGATAGAGTGAGAGAATTTCGGAGGCAGACAACGCCCGATTGTAGGCCACGACTTCATCAATGAGACCGGGGAAGAAATTACCGGCGGCATCCTGGACGCCACCGCCGCCAATGTTGAAGTTAAAGGAGGAACTTCCATAATTGGCTGTCGCAGTTCCACCCGTGCCGGCGACCTGGCCATCCACGTAAATCCTGATGTTTGTGCCGTCTGCCGTTCCCACGACGTGATGCCATTGATTGAGAGGAAACGGATAAGGAACGCCTGTGACGGAGCCGCCGCTCGGAGTCCAGCATTCCAGGGTAGTTCCGCTAATAAAGCCGAATTCAACACAGTCGTTTTGACCGAATAATCCAGTCCTTGCGGCGGGCGTGGCCGTCGGGAAAATCCAGCCGCCGACGGTAAATGCGCTCCGGGCGCTCAAGAGGGAAGGGGGACCAGCGATGTAAGAGCTGGCGCCATTCAGAGTCGGCGCGTTGTTGTTCGGCTCGAATCCATTGAACGCGGGGGGCCGCGGTCCGGCCGTGCCCAGCGTCGGGCTGCCTGTATAAACGGCGTTCAACGATGATCCGCCGGTCCCCAGGTTGGCCGCAATGGTACCACTGTTCTCATTGAGGCGCCAATAACCGAGCGGCGCGGTCGGCAATACGCCGGCGCTGTAGTCCGCCGCCACCGCGTTGGTCGTGCCGAAACCCACTCCGTTCGTCCCCGGTGTCCAACCGGCGTCATCAAAACCGACATAAAGCCAGTTCGTTCCATCGGCGCCGCTCGAAGGAATGCTCACCCGCACGGTGGCACTCGTGGTGACCAGGGTCGAGTTGGTGGAGAGCACGCCGAGCCCATACGAAACGCCCGGGACCTGTTGCGGATACGCTGGAGAAAACTGTGACGCAATGCTGCCGTCGGGCCGCACCAACGCCAGGTATTCACCGTCACCGGACAATTGGAAATTGCTGTGCAAGCGCGCACCTGGCACCCGGCGATTTTTTCCGGAAGCAAAAACCACGACGAATCCTCCCGAGGCGATGTTGGTCGACGGAAACTGCCATTTCATCAAATTCCCGGCATCATCCGTGAGCGACCAGTTCAGGAGGTTGACAGTCACGCTGCCGGTGTTTTGGACTTCGATCCAATCCGACGACTCGCCATCCTCGTCCAGAAAGGCGCCGGGCGCGCCTGCATTTGCCGAGTTCAGAGCCATGAATTCACTGATGACAGGGCCGCCGATTTGTCCTGAGTTTGGATCCAGCGTGTAAAGCCAGCTGGCCCCAGGAACGAAGCTGTTGGCGGGAATTGCCGTGTCGGTAATGCCCGGGTTTGCCGCCCACGCCACCTGCACGACGCCCGTGGCTGGCTGTGGAAATGAAAATGTGTAAACGCTGCCACCGCCCGAGATGCCCGTCGCGGCATTGTTGTTGATCTTCAGATCACTGGCGTTTACTCCCAGGACATCTTCACTGAAAAGCACCGCAATGTTTGTTAACGCCCTAATTGTGGAACCGGCAGCGGGAGACAAGGTCGCCAGGGTCGGCGCGGTCTGATCGATTAGATTATATTGCCAGGTCGCTCCCGGGCCGGTCGCATTGAAGGGATTGGGCGGCTGCGCCTGATCCACGATCGAATGGCCCGCGCTCCATGTGATGAAAACGGTCCCGTAGGCTGGCTGGGGGAAGCCGAACGAATAAACCGAGGCGCTCACGGGGGTCACTGACGACGCCGCAACACCGTTCACGAGCAAATCAGCGGCGTCCACTCCCGAAACCGGTTCGCTAAAGGTCACTGTCATCGATGACAATCCTGCGAGAGTGGCCCCGGCGCCGGGACTGGAGCTCGCGATCGTGGGTGGAACGGTTTCGGTCAGCGTCGCTTCCAACGAGGCATCGAAATCCAAATCGCTGCTGGCGACGGCACTTTGGAAAACCTGGACGGCCAGAACGTTCGTGCCGAGCACCAGATAATTGGGAGGGTTGGTCAAGGGGTAAAAGGTAAAGCTCACGGGTTCGGTCGCGTTGTTCGCAAGCGTGTTGGTGAAGACCGGGTCGCCCGCCGGACCCACCATGTTCACCCGTTGCACCTCGGTGCCGTTGATCCAGGCAACGAATCCGTCGTCCACGAGCGCGCCGAGCTTGAGCGATCCGATCTCGGCTGTATTGGTGAGCACAAAGGTGACGCGCAAAAACAGGCTCGCGTAGTTGCTTTGCATGCCGCTGATCTGCGTGCCGCCAATGAGTGTCGATGTGTCTCCCGTCGAATCGAACCAAAAGGGCGCCGGGGCGGTCGTGAATTCCGAATCATTGAACCCGCGGACACGCCAGTTGCCGACAGGCGTGGATGCTTCGTTCGTGCCGGGACGCCAGCGCCATGTCGTGGCGGCGCGATCCACTAATTGCGCCGCGGGGAGCTGCCCCGCTGAAATCGCCAGGCTGGCAAAAAGAAGGATGAAACGGATGATTTTCATAGTTCAACGTGGAATCGATGCGCACAGAGGGACGTGCAACGGGCTCATCGGCGAGCGTGTGAAGAAACGACACTGTACGCCTGAGCGCATCGGGAGCGGCTGTTTGGTTCGTCCCCAGCCTGACATATACGGGCCAAAAAGGGAATAAACTTTTACGGTGATGTTGAGCTATTTGGGAAGGATCGAAGTGCGATAAGTGCCAACCGCGCTCCGCGCGGGCAGGATGGAAGTCGCCACCGCCGAATGTTGCACGCCGGGGCCGGGTGACTCACACTCGGCACCCGTAATGGCCAACAGCAACAGCGCCCTCACCCTCATTCCCCCGCGCGTTGTTCCCCCGCTGGAAACCTCGTTTCGTCCGGCAGTCCTGGCCCACCGCGCGTTTCGCGTCGCTGCTGCACGCCGTCCGGTTCCAGTTCGTTTCGCCATCGAACGCGCGGATGGCGGCGTCTCGGTCTTTGACACGTGGATTGCCGACCCGGCTCTGGTGGAGGCAGCAGGCAATTTCCATTACATCGAGCGGTTCCTGAAATTTCTTCTTTGGTCGCGCGGCGGCTGCAAGGTTCATTTCTCCGGACCGCCCCATCTTGGCGAACAGCTTCAGGATCATTATCGAGGCGCGACCACGGGCCGTTTCGACAGCCAGCTGATGGGCGCCCGGATTTATGAACGGCCTTTCGAGATCGCCGTGACGCCGGCGTCGGAAATTCCCCCGGCGCGCGAGCGAACGGCGCCGTTGGGGCGTCATTGGAATGGATGTCGGATTGGGTTCGACCTCGGCGCCAGCGATCGAAAAGTCGCCGCTGTGATCGATGGCCGCACGGTTTTCAGTGAAGAAACATTGTGGGACCCACGATCGCATTCCGACCCGCAGTGGCACTTCGATCAAATCCAGGATTCGTTGCAAAAGGCCGCCCAACATCTTCCTCGAGTGGATGCCATCGGTGGCAGTTCGGCGGGCGTTTATGTCAACAACCGTGTGCAGGTCGCGTCACTGTTTCGGGGCGTGCCCGAGCGACTGTTCGAGTCGCGGGTAAAGCCGCTCTTTGTCGAGTTGCGCGCCGCGTGGAAGGATATTCCGTTCGATGTGGTGAATGATGGCGAGGTGACCGCGCTGGCGGGGGCGATGAGCATCGGTGACAACGCCGTGCTGGGCATCGCGATGGGTTCCAGCCTGGCGGCCGGGTACGTCACGGCGGAAGGCAACATCACCCCTTGGCTGAACGAGCTCGCGTTTGCGCCGGTGGACCTTCATCCGGACGCCCCCCTGGATGAGTGGTCGGGCGATCGCGGCTGCGGGGTCCAATATTTTTCCCAGCAAGCGGTCGGGCGGCTCATTCCGAAGGCAGGGCTTCCGATCGCTGCAGACCTGCCGCTTCCCGAGCGCCTCGTGGAAGTCCAGCGATGCATGGTGAAGGGCGACCAAAGGGCAGCGCAGATTTACGAGACCATCGGTGTCTGCTTCGGATATGCCGTGGCGCATTACGCCGACTTTTATAAAATCCGGCACATCCTCACCCTGGGTCGCGTCACCACGGGCGACGGCGGCGAAATTATCCTTCGAGAAGCCCGCAATGTGCTGGCGCAGGAATTTCCGGACCTGGCCGCGCGCCTCTCATTTCATTCGCCCGACGAGAAGGAGAAACGCCATGGCCAGGCGATGGCCGCCGCGAGCCTGCCTGTCGTTTGATGCAAACGCCCAACCCATTTTAATTTTACAATTTCAAGTTTCTCCATGAATCCCTATTCCGATTTCATCGCGGCGTTCGCAAAAAATCTTCGCGACGCGAAAGCCCTGCCACTCGGCGGCGTGACGGCCCCAGGGCATTCTCCACTGCCGCCGGACGCCCCGCAGGCGCTCATTTTTTCGCCGCATCCGGATGATGAAGTGATCATCGGCGGGCTGCCATTGCGGCTGCGACGCGAGCTGGGATGGAACATCGTGAATGTCGCGGTAACGCAAGGCAGCAACAAGGCGCGACAGCAGGAGCGCTGGGATGAACTCACGCGCTGTTGCAATTACATCGGGTTCGGGCTTGTGCCAGCGCTGCCGGGTGGCGGGCTCGAGGGGATCAACCCGCGGGACCGCGCTGCGGCGCCGGCCGCGTGGGCGCGATCCGTGGGACAGATCGCCGATATCCTGGCGAAGTCGAAACCGCGGGCGATTTTTGTGCCGCACGACGATGATTGGAATGTCACCCACATCGGCACGCATCATCTGGTGGTGGATGCATTGATCACGCTGGGCGGGTCATTCGAATGCTGGATCGTTGAAACAGAATTCTGGGGGGCGATGCGGACGCCCAATTTGATGGTGGAATCGAGTGAGGAACAGGTGGTGGACCTGATCACGGCGCTGTCATTTCATGCGGGGGAAGTGCGGCGCAACCCGTATCACATTCGGATGCCTGCCTGGCTGGTCGACAATGTGCGTCGTGGCGGCGAATTGGTGGGCGGGCAGGGGGGCGCTGCGCCCGATTTTCAGTTTGCGACCCTTTACCGGCTGCGTCGCTGGCAGGCGGGTGCGTTTCAGAGCGTGTTTCACGGCGGCAAATTTCTATCGCAAAACGAGTCGCCCATCGGGCTCTTCCAATAACGGTGACCCTGCTTGGTGTCCACGCTTTAGCGTGTTCTGCGTGGGCTGGCGAAGGTCCGGACACCCTAAAGGGTGGACACCGAGCGCGGCGTTACGGGGATGCGGACTTGGACGCGGGGGCGGGGGCGTTGGCAACGAGGGGCACCAGGAGTCCTTCTCGAGCGCCTTCGACCTGAAGGTTGTTGCCGTGCCATGCGGCGATCTCGCGCGCGTGCGCGACCATCACATCCAGCTTGTCGTCGTCGTGCGCCGGATCGTGATGGAACAGAAAAAGTTTTTTAGCTTTTGCGCGCGACGCGAGTTCGACGGTGTCGTCGACACAGGAATGGCCCCAGCCAACGCGCGATCGGTATTCCTCGACGTCATACTGGGCATCAAGGATCAGGACATCGACCCCTTGGATGAACCGGAGGGTTTTCTCATCTTCACGCCGGGCGAACGCGAGTTCCTCGGGTTTAACGGGCCCCTGGCTGGTGGAAAGGCTTCGCATACGGAAACACGATTCATGATCGGGCAGGTAAGCGATGGAACCGGTGCTGGTATTGAAACGAAAGCCGACAGTGACTCCGGGATGATTGATGAACGAAGCCTCCGCTCGAACCTTGCCGATTTTAAATTCGAGCTCGCGCAATTCCTTGAAATGGATGTTGCCGGGCATCTGCTGGAGGCCGATCGGGAAATAAGGACTTTCCATCTGGCCCGAGAAAACGCCCTCGAGGCTTGCCCATGCCCCTTCAAAGCCGTGAATGCCGATCTGGTTTTTGGGATTGTAAGCGGGAGGAAAGAACGGAAAACCCTGCACGTGGTCCCAATGGGAATGGGTGATCAGGAGGGAGATGGCTAACGGCTCGCCCTTGAATTCCTTCATCAACTCCATTCCGAGGGGCCGGATGCCCGTGCCGGCGTCGAGAATGATCAGTTCGCCATCGGCGCGCAATTCGACACACGCCGTGTTGCCGCCGTAACGAATCGTCGTGGGCCCAGGAGTCGGGATGGAGCCGCGCACGCCCCAGAACCGGATGAAGTTTACGGGCTTTGAAGTGGAGTCCGCGACCGGCGGGGGCGGAGTGGAGGTGATGCGCGGGGTGGTTTCGATCGGTTTACCCTCGCGCGCGGCGGAGACGCGTTCGAGGAGTTCCAGCAATGGGCGCGGCTGGAGGGGTTTGAGCATGAATTCGTCGGCGCCCGCCTCGAGGGCATTGCGGCGTGTGTCATCGAACATATTCCCGGACATGGCGACCAGAAAGGCCGCCTTGAGCGCGGGCTCCTCGCGAATCGCGGCGCAAACGCGGAAACCGTTGCCGCAGGGCATGTACATGTCGCACAGGATGACCTGGGGCAGGAGTTGCTTGGCCAGGCTCAATCCCCGATCGCCGTCGGCTGCGGAATGCACCTCCCATCCGCGTTGGCAGAGATAGGCACCCAGCGCCTCCCGCAACTCGGTGTCATCGTCGATCAACAGAACGGTCTTCATGGGCAAGCGGCGCGCAAATTTTGTGAGCCGAGCATCCCACCGGGTGTCACACCCGCGCGCTGGCCGGCGATAAGCTACTGAAGCCGCTGAAAAGTTAAATCGGAAAGATTCCCCGCGGCCCGAGGCTGATTCTGATCAAGCCAGCTGAAATACCTCAGGCCAGGACACCCTGCGGTCCATTGCCGCCCGTGACCAGGAAGAGCACGGCCATCCTGACTGCCAGCCCGTTGGTCACCTGGTCGAGGATGACGGACCGTTCGCAATCGGCGACTTCGCTGCTGATTTCGACGCCGCGATTGATGGGCCCGGGATGCATGATGAGCACGTCGGGTTTGGTTTTGGCGAAGCGCGCCTGGTTCAAGCCGAAGATGCTGGCATACTCGCCGATCCCGGGGAACATCGTCTTGCGCTGCCGTTCGTGCTGGATTCGCAGCAGGTTGATGACATCGGCTCCGGCGATCGCCTCATCGACATTATAAGTGACGCGGCAACCCATCTGTTCGAACACGCGGGGGACGAGGGTGCTGGGCCCGCAGAGGGTGACATTGGCGCCGAGCTTGAGGAGCGCCCAGATGTTGGAGCGGGCGACGCGGCTATAAAGGATGTCCCCGAGAATCGTCACATTCAGCCCGGCGATGCGCCCTTTCTTTTCGCGGATGGTGAAGGTATCGAGCAACGCCTGCGTGGGATGTTCGTGGGCGCCGTCGCCCGCGTTGACGACGCTGCCGCGCAGGAACCGCGAGATAAAATGCGGCGCGCCGCTGGCACTGTGCCGGATGATGATGATGTCGGCATTGAGCGCTTCCAGGTTGCGGGCGGTGTCCTTGAGCGTCTCCCCTTTTTTCAACGAAGAGGCTTCCGCCGTAAAATTGATCACATCGGCGGTGAGCCGAAGCGCGGCCAGCTCGAAGCTGATGCGGGTGCGCGTGGAAGGCTCGATGAACAGGTTTACGACGGTTTTGCCCCTGAGCGCCGGCACTTTTTTGATCGCCCGCTCGCCGACGGCCTTGAATGCCTTCGAGGTGTCGAGGACCAGGCTGATTTCGTCCGCGGAAAGCGACTCAATATCGAGCAGATGCTTGCGGTTCCAGGAAATCATGCGCGTTCGAGATAAACCACGTCTTCACCGCCATCCTCCTTCAACAGCACCTCGACGCGTTCGTGGGCGGCGGTGGGGACATTCTTGCCGATGAAATCCGCCTTGACCGGCAGCTCCCGGTGGCCGCGATCCACAAGGACGGCGAGTTGAACACGCCGGGGACGACCGAAGTCATTCAGCGCGTCGAGCGCTGACCGGGTGGTGCGCCCGCTGAAAAGCACATCATCGACGAGGACGACCGTTCGTCCGTGCAGATCGAAAGGGATGACGGTGGGATGGAGGTTGGGCGCCGCGTGCCGGTCGAGATCGTCGCGATGCATGTTCACATCGAGGCGGCCCACGGGCACTGGATGGCCCCAGATTCCCTGGAGCAGCGCGCCGACGCGGTCGGCGAGATGGATGCCTCCGCGCTGGACACCGACGATGGCGACCATGTTAGAGGCGTCATTGCGCTCGGCGATCTCGTGGGCAATGCGAGTGAGAACGCGGTGGATGGCCTGGGCGTTGAGGATGACGACCCGTTCAGGCATAAAAAAAATCGAGCGGGCGGGGAGCCCGTTCGACGGCGTTCAGAATGTGGCGATCCATTGATCCTTGGCGGTCTCGCGGGACCACCTTAAAGGAGCCGGAGTCAGGAATTGGATTTAGGAATGGGATTCAAAAATCAGTTTGGCGATGGAATCAGTTAGTTGTTGCGGTGACCGGCCTGTGCGGCCTGATGCCGGTGTTTGCGCCAGCGGGAGCGATGTTTGATGATCCAATCGGTCAATGCCTGTTCGAATCCGATATCGTGGCCCAATTTTTCCGACTCAATCCATTTGTGCCGGAGGATTTCATCGCGCTCCGCCTGAAATTCCTTGTAGAGCGTCGAGTTGCGGAGAAGGTCGTCCCCGCTGGAATCATGGTTGTCTTGAGGCATAACGGCGCCGGATTGAGCCGGCCAAACCCAGCCTAGCATCCGAACCCCGGATGACAATCTCAAAAACAGGCCCAAAATGGAGGCTTTAACCGGGCGGAAACCCCAAGGGCCCTGGTTTGGATCGCAACCTTGTCGCCGGACCGGAGTTTGATAGGCTGGAACCCACGATGGCGCTTAACCCAGATCCTGATGCCGCTCTCATGCTGCGCGTCAAAGGCGGCGACTTCGCCGCCTTCGAGGAACTGGTCAATAAGTATAAACAACCGGTGATGAACGTCGTTTATCGCACCTTGCGGGACGCCACCGAGGCCGAGGACCTGGCTCAGCATGTTTTCCTGCAAGTCTTTAAATCGGCCCATCGTTACGAGGTTGCCGCCAAATTCTCCACCTGGCTCTTCACCATCGCCCGGAATCTCTGCCTCAACGAAATCCGGCGTCGCTCCCGGCATCCGGCCGATTCCCTGGATGAACCGGCCTTCGAGGACGACGATCAACCGCGCCGGCAGGTGGCGGACGTCAAGAATTTCACTCCACCTGAATCGATCCTCCAAAGTGAGCTGACCGACAAAATCGAGGAAGCAATGGCCAGCCTGCCCGAGAAACAGCGCACCGCCATCCTCCTGTGTCGCGGCGAGGAACATTCGTATGAGGAGATCGCGGAAATTCTGGATTGCTCGGTTTCCGCCACCAAATCCCTGATTCATCGGGGACGGGAGACCCTGAAGGAACGTCTGAAACCGTATTTGCGCAGTGGGGTCTGGCACGAGGACGATAGCAAACAAGCGCAGCAACTTTGACCTGAAACCGGGTTTTATAGAAAGAGACAACATGAACGAAGCGGAGTACCAGGAATTGTTGGAAACAAGTTGGCAGCGCGAACTGACCACGGCGGAAAAAGCGCGGCTCGATGCCTGTCTGGCGCAGCATCCCGCCTGGCGGGCGGACTGGCAGGACGAATCCAGCCTCGACGCCATGCTCAGCCGGTTGCCGGATGTTCCGGTGGCATCCAATTTCACCACACTCGTTCTCAACGAAGCCCGTCGGCAGGCCGTTTCTCCGCGTCCTCGCGCATTCCTTGGAGATCTGTGGCGGCGCCTGTTTCCCCGGCGCGCCACCGGGGTCGTGTGGCTTGCGGTGATGGGCTGCCTGGGCTGGCTGGCCGTGCAACAGGCCCAGACCAGTTCCCAACAGCGCCGCAACACGGAACTCGCCGATTTTTTCAAGGCCGCTGCCCCTTCCGATCCAGTCGTGCTTCAGGATTTCGACGCCATTCGCCGCCTGCCGCAACCTGACGATGAGGAGCTCCTGGCGGTTTTGAGCAAATGAGTTTTGAGCAAATGATTTTCCGCGCCATGCATCCGCATTTGAAAAGTTTTTCCGGCGCCCTGCTGGTATTGACTCTTTATCGATCGGAAGTACCCGCGCAAAATCCGGATTCAGGTGCCAACCCACCGGCACGCGTGCCCCCCCAAAAAACCGTGCCTCCGATGCCTCCCGTTCCGCCGTCGCCTGTCGGTTACTTCCGCAAGTTAATCGATGCGGCGCCGGCAGAGCGGGAGAAATTATTGGAAGGCAAAAGTCCCGAGCAATGCCGCGTGCTTACAAATAGTCTGCGAACCTACCTCGAGCTTTCCGCGTCCGACCGCGAGTTGCGTCTCCGCACCCTCGAACTTCGTTCATATCTGGGTCCATTGCTTCAAACGCCGGTGACGAACCGGGCCGAGAAACTGGCCGCTGTTCCTGAGGTCTACCGCGAGCTGGTGCGTGAAGGGCTCGCCGCGTGGGACAGCAAACCGCCCGCGGATCAACAGAGGCTCCTTGAAAGCGAGCGCGCCGTCCGGCTGGCCGGCCTCATCGTCCCCCCGATGCCACCCATGCCGCCGAACTTTTCGATCCCGTTGCATGGATGGACATCCAACCAGGTTTACGCGGCCGACAAGGCGCTGAAAAACTGGCAGGCTTATCCAGTGGCCAAACAGGCCGAAATCGTCGCGCGTTTCGAGCGCGTGTCCACCTTGCCCCAGCCAAAAAAAGACCTGGGCTCGCTTCCCCTCACGGCGGCCGAGCGTGAGCAAATGGAAAAAACCCTCGAAAAATATCGGTCGCTGCCGGCCATGCAACGCGGGGCGGTTCTCGGCAGTTTTAAAAAGTTTGCTGAATTGCCCCTTGAGGAACGCCGCCAGTTTCTCCGCAATGCCGAGGCATGGCAGGCGATGAGTCCGGAAGACCGCGAACGCTGGAGGCACCTCGTCAATAACCTTCCTCCCATGCCTCCCCTTCCGCCCGGTTTCGGCGCGCCCTTGCTCCCTCCCATGCCTCCTCCCCCCAGCTCCACCATCCGGACCGACGCATCGACGACCCTGCTCGTCACCAATCGTTGATGGTCGCGATACGGGATTTTCGGCGCCTCGGACGGTGATAACCAGCGTTGGAGGGAAGCTTCTCCTCTCCCGCCCTCCGGGCACCCTCTCCTCCATTTCGGAAATGGAGGAGAGGGATGGGGAGGCGCTTCGGGGGTCACTGCCCCGCCTTCAGTTTTTCTTCTCTTCCGGTTTTACAGCGGGCTTCTCGGCAGGTTTGTCAGCGGGTTTGTCGGCAGCCTTTTCCGGCGCATCCTCTTTTTTAACGGCCGGCTTCGGCGCCTTTTTCTTCTTGTCGGCGGCCGCATCGTCTTTTTTGGCCGGCGCTGTCTTCTCATCCATTTTTGCGATCGTGGTGGCATCCCAGCCGGTGGAGATTTCCAGATTCGGAAGCGCCGCTTTCAGTTTTTTGACGCCGGCGTCTGTGACCTTGGTTTGCCAAACATAGAGTCCGCGGAGATATTTCATCCCTTTCAATTGTTCCAAGCCGGAGTCGGTAACCTTGGTGCCGTAAAGGTTTAGGTAAGTCAGGTGGGGCAATGCTTTGATTTGGGCGAGCCCGGCGTCGGTGACCGCGGTGAGTTCGAGATGGAGCCGTTGAAGATTGACCAGTGGCTTTAAGTGGGCAAGGCCGGCGTCGGTCACCTTCGTGGTGGCCAGGTTCAAGTCGACGAGCCCCAGGATATCTTTCAGCGGAGCGAGCGTCGCATCGGAAATATTAGTGCTGTGCAGCCGGAGGTTGGCCTCTCTCCACGGGGAGTTGATCGCCACCGGCCGGATATCGATGCCTTTTTGTGCGAAGCCGGCAATGGCTTTCTGTTCCGCGGCCGAGGGTTTAAAGTCTGGGGGCAACACCGGTCCCGGGATGCGGGCCGGCCCTGTTTTTTCGTCCGCCACAGGAGTCGCTGACCATTCGGCGCCTTCCGCGATCCATGCCTTGAGAAGTTCGATTTTTTCCTTGGCGAGCGGCTCGCCTTCGGCCGGCATGAAGTCGTCGTCCGTTTTTGGCAGGTTGATGCGGCGGATCATTTCGCTTTTGGACACGTCACCGGGAACGAAGGCGGGCCCGTTTTTTCCGCCCTTGAGCGCGGCCTCGCGGGAGTCCAGGCGCAGTTTGCCCTTTTGCTTCTCGGTGCCGTGGCACTTGAAACAATTTTCCTTGAGCACCGGGTAAACCTCTTTTCCAAAATCGGTTTTCGCCTCGACGCTGGTGAACGCCCCGGCGATGGCCAGGGCGATGGCGGTGAGAGTCGGCTTGTTCATAAATGTCGCTGTGCTGGTCTTCTGCTGAATTGTGCGATAAGGGGCAGACGCGATGCCGCCCCCGGCGATTCACTCAATGATGGCTGTCGGAAGCAGGTTAAACAGCGCCGGGGGAAATGAAAAGCGGGCGTTTGCACCCGCGCCAGCGCCTCCCGGCGGCCTATTTCTTTTTGAGAAGGTCCCCGATGTTGTCGCCCACGTTCTTTGTGGCTTTGTTCAGCGCGTCGGTCGCCCCTTTCGTCACCGCGCCGGCGGCGTTCTTGCTGAATTCGAGAATCGCCTTCTCGGCGACCTTTAGAGTCTCGAGCGTGACGCGGTCCATGATTTTCTCCGCCAACTCCGCCGCGGTGATGCCCTCGGGACCGGTGCCCAGCGCCGTCCATTTGATCTCGGGCAGAGGCACCGCGAGGGACTGGCCGCTCAACAGCGTCATGCTCAAATTCACCTTCGCGCCGGTAATCGTGAATTCATCGACCTGAAGTTTTTTTGAGGCGCCCTCGGGCTTCGGTTTTTCTCCGGGCTTCGCCGCCGGCGCGCTGGCTCCCGCCGCGGCTTTCACGTTTTCCAGGATTTTGCTCAGGTTGTTCACGGTCCCCAGTGTCCCCTCGAAGGTCACTTCCGCGCCCTCCACGCGAATATGGGTAACGTGGACCTTGTCGGAGAACAGGGATTTGGGCTGCACCCCGACGCTGACCGATTTCGCCTGGATCGCGGAAGCCGTCTTGAACCCCTCGGGATTGCCCATCAGAAAACCCTTCAGCGTTCCGGTGCCGCTGAGCAGCGAAAGCTCCGCGCTGGCCAGTTTTACCTCCGTCCGGGTAAGGCCCGGTCCGACCCGCTCGACGCCCCGTTTGATGATGTTCCCCAGCGACATGGCGACGACCATCAGCGCGGCGACCAACAGAAGGAGCAGCACCCCGAAGGTGATCAGCAATTTCTTTTTCATAAATTAAGGTGAAACCGACGCCGTGCTGGCGCGGATCCATGACGAAGGTTGTAAATTCGGCCGCTTTTGTAAAGGGCGTTGCAAAATCCCAAACGCTGCGCCGCTTCCCGCGAGCCCTTGCGGAAAGTTCGGCAGTGGGCTACGACGTTCGCATCGTGACCATGCCGCTGCTTGCGCAAACCGACGCCGACATCCTCGGCTGTTTTGACGTGCTTTCCGAATTGCGCCCGCATCTCCAGCAGGGTGAGTTTGTAGAACGCGTGCGCCGACAGGAACGCGAGGGCGGCTATCAACTGGCATTCGTGAGGGACGACCAACGCGTGACGGCCGTCGCCGGATTTCGCATCTGCGAATTTTTAGCATGGGGAAAAATACTTTACGTGGATGATCTCGTTACGGCTTCGAACAACCGATCGCGGGGTCATGGGGGTCAGTTGATTCGATGGCTGGCCGATCAGGCGCGCGGGGCGGGTTGCGTTCAGCTGCACCTCGATTCCGGCGTCCAACGATTCGATGCGCACCGATTTTATTTGCGCCATCGGATGGATATCACCGCCCACCATTTCGCGCTGAAGCTCGAATGATCCGGCCAGAACCGTATCGGGGACGGCTGGCTCCATCGCCCACCGGCTTTCTGCACCTTGGACACGCCCGAACATTTTGGACGGCGCAACAACGGGCGCTGGCTGCGTCAGGAGTGCTCGTGCTGCGCAATGAAGACATCGATTCCGATCGCTGCCGCCCTCATTTTGTCGCGGCAATGCTCGAGGACTTGCGCTGGTTTGGCTGCGTGTGGCAGGAGGGTCCCGACAGGGGCGGACCATTTGGGCCGTATGCCCAAAGCGAACGGCGCCTCCTTTATGTGGACGCTTTTCGGCAACTGCTCGCCGGCGGGTTCATTTATCCCTGTCAATGCTCCCGGCGTGACGTTTTGCGCGCTCTCGGCGCCCCGCATTCGGGGGAGGAGGAGCCGGTTTATCCCGGCACCTGCAGACCGCTGAGCATCGGCGCACCGGCGGTGCTGATGCCGCCAATGAGGATGCCTGGCTTGGAACGCATGGTGTCCAGTGAGCCGGCACAGGCTCCGGTGAACTGGCGGTTTCGGGTGCCGGACGGTGAAACTGTTGCATTTGAAGATGCCGGCGCGGGAGCCGTTGCATTTGTGGCGGGCCGCGACTTCGGAGATTTCGTCGTCTGGCGCCATGATGAGCTTCCCTCGTATCAGCTGGCTGTCACAGTGGACGATGCGTTGATGGAGATTTCGGAAGTCGTGCGCGGCGCGGACTTGTTGCTGTCCACAGCGCGCCAAATACTGATCTACCGCGCCTTGCAATGGCGCCTGCCTCAATTTTTCCATTGTCCACTGGTTACGGACGCGGGGGGACTTCGACTCTCCAAGCGGCATGATGCACTAAGCCTGCGGGCGTTGCGCGCCACGGGGGCAACGCCGGAGGAACTGCGCGCCCAGGCGCCGTTCGTTTGTTGAAAGTCGGATAATCCTTTTCACAATCGTCACATGGGCGCCATGGGATCGTTACCCCTTCACGCGAAGCTTCCATTGAAGAAAGACAAGAATCGGGAACCACAGGGGTTCCCACAAATGGAAAGCGAAACATGACGATCCAAAATCAATTCCACCCGGAAATCGGGAACGCGGGGTCCGAAACACCTGGGATCCACTCGGAAACGGACCTTCTCGTTATCAGCCTTGCCGCGGTTCAAACCATCGAGACCGGGCGCTTGCGGGCTGCCAGTGGATCCACAGCGCCGCTGCGACCGCAGATGCTGCTGACGCTCCTGACTTATTGTTACCTCCAGGGAAAATACGATTCCCGCGACATTGTCGAGGGGACATTGACGGAGCGGACCCTTCGATATATCTGCGCCGGCACGCGACCGCAGTGGACGGACTTGCGGCGTTTTCGGCGGCAACACCGGGACATGGTTGCGGGATGTTTGGGATGGGCATTAGGCCGGTTGACGGAGTGCGTGCCCGGCGTTCCCGCGGTTTCCGCTGAAAAAATCTCCGAGGAAGTGGCGCAGCGTTTGGGGGCGGCGGCCTTGTTGGACGGCGCCGATGGCGATTAGGGGAAGAGAAGCAGAAACAAGGGGGTCGGGATGGGCAGGGAAAAAAACCTGACATTCTTGTTGAAATCTTCACGGACGCATCGAGAATAACCGTGCCAGACCGTCACCGAGTCGCCAACTGACGGTAAACTGCGACGGCACCCCGTTGCGGTCTCAAGGATCGAGGCTTCAAGCGTCGATCCCCCCAACAACTAACGAAAACAAAACATATGAAACCAATTGTCATTATACTTTCCATCGCCTGCGCAGGATTGCTCGGAGCGGTGGTATATCAACGGGTCCAGGGCCAGACGCGGCTTACGGATCTCAATACCGCCACCAATCAACTTGCCGAAACCCGGGCCAAGCTTGCCGAGCAGGAAAAATTGACCGGCTTCGTCCAGGAAAAACTGGACGTCCGTTCCACCGAACTGACCTCCGTCTCCAACGAGCTCGTTCGCGCCAACAACCAATATGCGGCCGTGCAAACTGAGCTCAAGGGAGCGCAGAACGAGATCAAAACCGTTCAAGCGGACGTGCAGGTCAAGGGCGCCCGGATCACCCAACTCGAGGCCGAGAAGGATGAAATGACCAAAAAACTTGGAGAGCTCGCGGGCCAAATCAACACACTCGACGGCCAGATCACGGAGACCAAGCGCAAGCTCGCCGCAGCCGAAGGCGATCGCAGCTATCTCACGAAGGAACTGGCCCGATTGCAGACCGACAAGGCGGACCTCCTGCGCCAATTTAATGATCTCGCGGTGTTGCGCGCCCAAGTGGCCTTGTTGCGGGATGAAGCGGCTGTGAACCAGCGCATCGCCTGGACATCCCAGGGCGTTTACGCCACCGCCAACCGGAAAGGCGCCGAGGCTTTGTTGAACCGCCCATCGCCGAGCACCAAACCCGATCCGAGCCTCGATGTGGAATTGGAAAAAAATGGCGGGGCGCAGATCGTTCCCAAGGCCGCCACGCCGCAGAATCCGTGAATCGGATCGGCCCGCGCCGATTTCCAACTCGAAATTGTTCACACCGCGCCCTGAATGGGGCGCGGTTTTTTTTGATCATGCGCGCCTGTTTGCCGTGCCTCTGGCGTGATGATTATAGAGCGCCAACGGGTGCGGGAGTTTTTCGCTCAAGGCCCCGCTGCGAATACCGTTACCACTTTGGCGGTCGAACCAGTGGCCGCGCCGCTTGCGCAACCGGCGCCGCGGGCGTACAAAGCAACAGCACCGCAGAGCGCGCGGACGACCGAGATAGTTATGGATATCCAATTCGGCACCGAAACGGAAATCGGGATCACCCGGACCAACCCCGAGGGCGTGGACGTCGTCGCCGAGAGCATTGCCCTGGTTCGCAGCGCGACGGCCCCCGGAGTGCGGATGCGATGGGATTATTCCTGCGAGGATCCGCACTGTGACGCGCGCGGCTTTCGGGTAAAAGAACTTCTCCAGGACAGCGACGAGGCGAATTACTTTGCGCAGGACGCCCAGCGCGCGCTGACATTCAGCGAGATCAAAAGTGACCTGGTTCTACGCAATGGCGCCCGGTTTTACAACGACCACGCGCATCCTGAATATTGCGCGCCGGAATGCAGCACGCTCCTGGAATTGCTCCAGCAGGATTACGAGGGGGATGCCCTGCTGATGGCATGCGCCAAGAATCTCAATCAAAACACGGACAACCCGGTGTTGCTTTACAAGAACAACACCGATTTTCGCGGGCATAGTTACGGATGCCATGAGAATTACCTGATGCCCCGCCGGATCCCCTGGGAAACGCTCAGCCAGGCGATGGTCGCGTTTTTTGTCACCCGCCAGATCGTTTGCGGCGCGGGCAAATTCGGATGGGAGGAGGAGGACAAGTTCACCGGGCCGGGCTTTCAGGTATCCCAGCGGGCAGATTTTTTCAGCGAGTTGCAGAGTGTGGACACGATGCAACGCCGGCCGATCATCAACACCCGCGATGAGCCTCACGCCAACAACGAGCTCTATCGACGTTTCCACGTCATTGTTGGCGATGCCAACATGTCGTTGTATTCGATGTGGCTGAAGATCGGGACCACATCGCTTGTCCTTCAGGCCCTGCTCAACGGCTGCCCGCTGGATCGGGTCCCGCGCGTGGCGGATCCGGTGCAGACGATCAAGACCATTTCCCGCGACAAGACATGGAAGTGGCTTTGCCGGGATTTCGATGGCTACAAGACCACCGCGCTGGAAATCCAGCACACCTACCTGGAGCTCGTGCGCGAGTTTTGTCCGAAACTCGATCCCGACTGGGCGGCCGTGGTCGTGGCATGGGATGAAGTCCTCGGGGATCTCGAGCGCGATCCGCTGGTGTGCGCCGATCGGCTCGACTGGTGCGCCAAGTTCAAGCTCATCGAGGAGTTCCGGGCCGCGGAGAATCTTTCCCACGACGATCCGTGGCTGCGCAGCCTGGATTTGACCTATCATTTGCTCAACCGCGAGGAGGGGCTTTATTACGCGCTCTGGGAACAAAACACCTTTCGGCTGCCCTATCCGAAACTCGACATCACGAGCCACAGCCTTTGTCCGCCGTCGACGACGCGGGCGGCGGTGCGGGGACGTTGCATCGAGAAGTTCGGCAGTTCGGTCCAGGCCACCCAGTGGGATTACATCCTGCTCAAGGGCGCCCACAAGAAGATCGAACTTGATCTGCGCAATCTCTTCGACCCAACTCTCATCAAGCAGAGCCTGAAAATCATCGGGACTGCCCAGACGGTGGAAGATTTGGCGCAACTGAAATTTGCGAAGACGGTGTAATCGGGTGACAATGGTCCGAACCTTTTGAATCCTGCTGACATTTATGCCTGACCAGATGCGAAAACCTTCGCCGCCCATGCCGGCTCCCACCGGTGGCGGAGGCGGAGACGGTCCCGCCGCTCCCAAGGTGGAGAAACCCAACACCGAGGAACTCCTCAAAAAAATGCGCAAGGTCGATCCCGACCAGGCCAAACGCTACCGCCAGCGCACCGGCCAATGAACGGCGATTTCCTGGCGTTGCTGCCCAAACCGTCGTTTCCACAGGCCGGCTCCCACGATTCCAAGGTCGAGTCGCTCCAGGCGACCACCGTCTTCGCATTCCATTGCGGCGAGGGGGTCATCATTGCTGGCGATCACCGGGCCACCGCAGGCAACATTGTGTTCTCGGATAAAACCGAGAAGATCCTCGAGCTCGACAGCCATTCGCTCATGGCCATCGCGGGCGTTCCCGCGACCGCGTTCGAGATGGCAAGAACGCTCCAGACGAGTTTTGAGTTTTATCGTCGCAGCCAGCTCCAGCCCATGAGCCTGCCAGCGAAAATTCGATCCCTCTCCCAGCTTCTTCGCAATAACCTCGCCGGCACCATCCAGGGTTTTGGCGTGGTCGCCCCCATTTTTGCCGGCGTCGAGGTCAATTCGCCCGAGGCCATCCCTCAAATTCATTTTTATGATCCGCTGGGCGCCCAGTTTGAAGCCGTTAACTACGCGGGCAGCGGCAGCGGCAGCGGCAGCATCAAGGCCGTCCTCAGTTTTCTCGAAAAATGGGGCAACCCCAAACCCGAGGACATGAACCTTGCCCAGGCCGTCAATCTCGCCAACCGTTTGTTGATCACCGCCGCCGAATTCGACACGGCGACCGGTGGGGTGCATCCGGAAAAGAAAAGTTTCGCGACCATCAAGCTCGTTTCGCCTGCCGGCATCCGCAGCCTCTCGCAGGATGAACAGGATCAGTTCTGGAAGAATAACGGAAAAAAATGAGGACCCGGCCGCGTCGCCGCATCCCCACACGATCGCCATTCTGAAATCCAACTCGCCCCATCGGGCTTTGGGGGCAAAAAAAACATGCCATGACTGAAGAACCGTATCGCTGGCTCGAAGCCATCGGCAATCGTCGGGAATATATTCGAGAGCAAATGAAGGGCGGTTCCCCGGTGTTCGCGCTTTCGCGCCCGGAAGGCATCCTCCTTCTGGGCGTCGGCATCGGCCATTCCAAGGTGTTTGAAATTTACGATCGCCACGGGCTCGCGGCGCTCGGCCATCCCGTCGACATCGAGAAACTCCGACAGGCCGCCATCGAGGCCGCCCACATGGAAGGATTCAACCGCTCGACCCAGGACGTGACGCTCCGCCGGTTGATCAGCTTTGCCCTGAGCACCATGCTCAAAAATAATTTCGAGCAGATCTTTTCCCCGCCGTTCATCGTCGAATCCATCTGGGCCGAACTGGGCGATGCCCCGGCGCAGGATATTTTGGTGCGCGTTCATTACGACGGAAATCATAGCTACGACAAAAGCGGGATCTTGATCGCCGCCAACGATGAGAAACGGGAGAAGGAGGCGACAGATTGGCTGCGCCAGCAGGTGAAGCAGGAACATTCCCTCGCGCAGGCCGCGTGGCTCTGCCTGGTCGCCTGGCAGGCGCTCGTCGATGAAAAACCGTTCGCGGAATTGAAGGTCCCCGATCAGCCGCCCCACGCGATTCCCGGAAAAACGCTCGAGGCCTCGCTGCTCGACCGCAAGCTCGCCGGTCCCGTGCGGTACCGGGAATTGGATTTGAAGTAAGCCGCCCGCGGCCCTATTTCCTGGACCGCTTTTTCCACGTTCCCAGCAGCGCCGCCGTGCTGAGCGCGACGCAGGTCCATCCAAACACATCGCCATGCCGGCGATAAAAGGTGGGCACGCGCTTTCTCTGGCCGGCCAGTGGCAGGTTCACGATCTTCACGCCTGCCCCATAGATGTCCGTTGTCCCGTCAAAGAAAATTCCGTGCGTTCGTCCCTGCGCGTCTATCCAGCACGTCAAGCCGTTGTTGGCGCAACGCATCAGCGGCAGGCCGTTTTCCACGGCTCGAAACATCGCGTTGGCCGCATGCTGCCATTGCTGGGCGCTCTCTCCGAACCAGCCGTCATTCGTCAGGTTGATGAGAAAATCGGTGTCCTCTTCCACGTAACTCCGGACCGATTGCGGGAAAATATCCTCGAAGCAAATCAGCACCGATGTTTTGCAGCCCAGGGCCGGCGCGCGGAACGCCTGGGGACTCTCCCCGGCCTCGAAGTTGCCCATCCCCGTCCAGCTCGACAAAAACGGGAGCCAGCGGCTTAACGGAATATATTCCCCAAACATCACGAGCCGTTGCTTGTGATAGCTCGCGACGAATTCCCCCTCCGGGCTGACAAGAAAGGCCGCGTTGAAATCGTCCTCCTCTTTCGCGGTGCCCGTCTTCGACGGCATGCTGTCATCGCCGCTGAACACCAGCCAGGTGTGATGCCGCCGGGCAAAACCCGATATGGCACGCTCGAGATTCGTGTCCGATCGCGGGAAACCGGGCACCGCCCCTTCAGGCCAGACAACGAGGTCGGGTTTCGACGCCATTGCGGTTTCGGAGAGTTCGAGCAATTTCAGGAAACGATTTGCCGCTTCGCTCGGATCCCAAATCATCCGCTGTGGAATGCTGGGCTGGACAAGAGCCGCTTTCAGGCTCGTCGCGCCGAGTTCCCCTCGCATCACCGCCCGCAATCCTCCCGCCAGGATCAGGACGGTCACCAGCAACGGCGGCGCCACCTCGAGCTTGGCAAATCGCATGGCGCGCCCGCCCGCGGCGAATAGTGCGGCCGCAGAAAAAAGCGCCGCCGAAAACCAGGCGACGAGAAAAGAGACGCCGTAGACGCCGGTGATGGATGAAATTTGAACCAGCGGGATGAGTTTGTGCTGGGATACGCCCAACAGGTTCCATGGAAAACCGGTGAGCAACCTGGCACGGATCATTTCGAGCGCCACCCACGCCGCCGCGCAGAGGAGCGTCCAGCGGGTCCTTTGAATCCATGGTGTCGCGGCGAACCGCTGGAGTTGGGGCGCCACGGGCGGGTCGGCATCGGCTGCCGGTGCCGGGCAGAAGCGGCAGCAAAACCATGTCCACGCACCGAAGTAAAGAGCCAGGTACGCCGACAAAACCACCCAGCCGATGAACGGGGCGATTTTCAAAACCGGGATGTGCAGCAGCCAGTAAAGCGACGCCAGATAATGAGCGAATCCGGCCAGCCAGCCGATGAGAAATGCGCGTCGTCCCCTCAAACCGAACGCGGCGGCAAGAAGGGCTCCGGGCGCAACCCAGGCGAGCCCCGCAATGCCGGGTCTGGGATAGGACGCCGCGAGGATCAGGCCCGCTCCAACCGCCAGCAGCCGGCGAATCTTATCCTGTGATTCCAGCATCCGATTCAACCCCCCGAGTTTGGCCGCCTCCATGTCCCTCGTAAATCATCAAACCGCCCTCCCAAGGGGTCAGTCCCTACTATTTGAACTAATTCATTGACAGCATTCAGCTCCATGGATTTTATCAAAATCATGGCCCGCCAACTTCGTGTCGAATATGAGGGCGCAATTTATCACGTGCTAAACCGCGGGGATAGGCGCGAGCCTATCTTCAAGGCAGACGTCGATCGTCGTTCGTTTCTGGAGACGCTGGGTGAAACCTGTTTGCGCACGGACTGGCAGGTGCATGCGTATTGTCTGATGAGCAACCACTTTCATCTCGTCATTGAGACGCCGCAGGCGAATTTGGCGACGGGGATGAAATGGTTTCTGGGGACCTACACGAGCCGTTTTAACCGGCGGCATAAACTCTCCGGCCATTTGTTCAGCGGTCGTTACAAATCCATGGTGGTCGATGGCAGCGGCGACGGTTATCTGCGCACTGTCTGTGATTATGTGCATTTGAATCCGGTCCGCGCCAAATTGCTGACCGCCGATCAACCGCTCCGGAACTTTCCGTGGAGCAGCTATTGCGAATATCTCAAAGCTCCTGCGGGACGTCCGGGTTGGTTGCGCGTCGATCGTCTCCTCGGTGAAATGGCAATTCCCAAAGACAGTGCTGCCGGACGGCGCCAATTTGCGCAAAGCATGGAAGACCGCCGTGGCCAGGTCGCCGGAGACGATTGGCGCGCTTTGCGCCGTGGATGGTATCTGGGAGACCAGGAATTCCGCGACGAACTGCTGGCGCAAACTCATGAGCGATCGGGCGTCCATCACTTCGGCCAGCAGCGACGCGAGACCGCTGAGCACAAGGCGGCCCGCCTTCTCGACGCGGAATTGCGGACGCGCGGTTGGACTGAGGAAGATCTGGCCGGGCACCGCAAAGGCGATTCCGAGAAAATACAAATGGCTCGCCATCTGCGGCGTCACAGCAGCGTTCCATTGAAATGGATCGCGACGCGGCTCCGGATGGGGAGCGGAACCTACGTTGCGAATCTTTTGGGGATGGAATCAAAACGAAATAGTTCAAATAGTAGGGACTGACCCGAATGGCGCTTAGATAAGAGTCAAGATTTCCGGGGGTTGGCCTTCCAGTAGCGGGTGCGGTGGGGAATTTCTTTGAACTGGC
>JBEEGQ010000300.1:0-16379 GCA_041166945.1 Verrucomicrobiota bacterium | reverse complement strand
CGCGGCGGCTGGACATGGTATACCGGCTCAGCAGGCTGGTTGTACCGGCTGATCATCGAAACCCTGCTCGGCTTGGAAGTGCGCGGTGAAAAACTCCGGCTCACCCCGCGCCTCCCCCCCGGATGGCCGGGTTGCGAAATCACCTATCGCCACCGCGAAACCATCTACCGCATCAAAGTGGTTGCCGCAGCCAAGCCTGCCACCTCGACCATGACCCTGACCCTGGACGGCAACGTTATCAGCGGCTCGGAAATTCCGCTGCGCGACGATCGCAAGGAACATCGCGTCCTCTGTCAACTCACGTGAACGCGCATCGAATGAACCACAGCCGGGGGCACGCATGAAAATCTTCATTCGCGCTCTTGCTTATTACCGGTCAGATGCCGCACGCATCGCATTTGTTCTCACCCTGCTTTTGGTGAGCATCGGCTTAAATGTCCTGAAGCCATGGCCAATGGCATTGCTCGTCGACAATGTGCTGGCACACAAGCCATACCCGCGCTGGGTCCCTCAGGACGTGACGCGTTGGGGCCAATCCGCGCAGCTCGCCCTTCTAATCGGGGCGCTGCTCACCCTGCATCTCGGACATGCCACCATCTCGGGAATCCAGCAGTATGTCTCCATCGGGATCGGCCTGAGGGGATTGCGGCGGGTGCGCAATGATGTTTTCGCATGGCTCCAGCGGCTGTCGTTGCGGTTCCATCACGGCAGTGAGGCCGGCGATATTATTTTTCGAGCGGGCACGGACACGTGCGCGTTCCAGACCGTGTTCCAACAGGGGCTGCTGGTCTGCGTCACGTCTCTATTCACATTGATCCTGATGATCTTCGTGATGTTTCGTTTGAACTGGCAATTGACCCTGCTGGGGCTGGCCACGGTGCCGTTCCTGTTGATCTCGATTAAAAAATTCAGCCGCGAAATGCGCGCGCGCGGACTGGCGGCGCAGCAATCCGAGAGCAAGGTTTATTCGCTGATTCACCAGGGGATCCTGGCCATGCCGCTGATCCAAAGTTACACCCGCGAACAGCACGAACAGGAACGGTTTAAAACCGAGACGGCGCGCGCGCAAAAGAACAAGATGTCGCAGCACGGGCTCGAGGTTTTGTATTGGTTCGTCATCTCCGTCATCCTGGGCCTGAGCACCGCGGCGGTAACCTGGTTCGGCGCTCGACAGGTCATCTCGGGTGCGTTGACTCTCGGCGAACTGCTCATCTTTCTCGCCTACCTCGCCCAATTATTCGAGCCGCTCAACCAACTCTCGCAGGTGGGCGCCACCCTCTCGAGCGCCAGCGCGAGCATCCGCCGCGTCAATGAGATTCTCGACACGCCCGATGAAGTGACGGATCGGCCCGGCGCCCGTTCCGTACGGGGCGGCCAAAAGGGAGCATCCGCTCCCAAACGCGGACGCGCGGGCAAAACCCCGTCACTCGAGGCGCACGGGAACATTACTTACGAAGATGTTTCATTTGGTTATCAGGAGGGGCGTCCGGTCCTGCAGGGCGTCAGTTTCCAACTCGATGCCGGCAAATCCGCGGCGATCATTGGGCCGAGCGGCGCCGGCAAAACAACCCTGTTAAATCTGCTCCCCCGCTTTTTTGATCCGATCCAGGGAGCCGTGCTGCTCGAGGCCGTGGATCTGCGGGAGCTGCGCGTGAAGGATCTCCGGGCCCAGATCGCGCTGGTCCTGCAGGAACCCATCATCCTGCCCGCAACGGTGGCCGAGAATATTTCCTACGGACGACCGGATGCCACGATGAAACAAATCGAAAACGCCGCGCGCGCCGCCAACGCCGATGAGTTCATCAATCGCTTGCCGATGCGGTATAAAACGGTTGTGGGCGACGGAGGAGCGCGGTTGAGCGTCGGAGAACGCCAGCGGTTGAATCTCGCGCGCGCCTTTCTGAAGGATGCCCCGATCCTGCTCATGGATGAGCCGACCAGCGCCCTGGACGTCGAAAGTGAATCCCTCGTCGTCAGCAGCCTCTTTCAGTTGATGCGCGGGAGAACGACCCTGATGGTGGCCCATCGCCTGACCACCATCAAACAGGTCGACAAAATCCTGGTAGTCGAAGCAGGCAGAGTGGTGGAGACCGGCACGCCGAGTGAGCTGGTGATGCGGGAAGGCTATTATTCGCGCGTCGTCAACGGCCAGCTGGAATTGCGATAGCATAATAGCGTGGGCGTTTCGAGCCAGCGCACACGAGTGCCTTGAGGGTAGACAAGTGCTTGCGGGATAATGTCGAGGAAGGTGCTATGCAGATTGCACCAATTTTCATGCATTTTGCCCTTCATGAGAGGGAACGTTGAAAGTTGGAGGATGATTTCCGCCTTAAAAGGGGATTGGCCCGGATGGCATATCGGCAGCTAGGTAGCTTCCACGAATTAGACCAAAAGGAATTGGTTAGGATCAACGGCAAGGAAGCCTATGAAACCGACTAAATTAACTTAACGAAAGGAAACATGAAGAAGATCGCAGTCATTGTTGCCTTGGGCGCCCTTACGATGGCCACCCAGGCGGCCAACCTCAATGTGGTTGATGTCAATTCACCCGGCATCAACTGTTTGTTTAATACGAATTGCACCAATACCGCCAGCGAACGGATTAGTGCCTTTACCATCAACGGCACCACCGGCACCGGCTATGTGCATTCCCGGGTCATTACCGGCGAGACGGGAGCGCTTGCCGCCCGCCATTATGGCTATGAATATCAGATCGACCTGGGCGGCATTGTCGCGGATCCCAATAATCCTATCAGTCTCACCAATGTCGTGAAGTGTGAGACCAACCGGGTGGAGATTCGCACGAACCAGGTGGTCTGTCCGACCAACATCGTCGTCTGCACCACCAACCGGATCGCGGCGACCAATGCCATGGTCTGTTTTACAAACGTGGTTGCCGGCACCAATGTCCAGCAGTGCATCACCAACGCCGCCACGGGCGCAGTCGTTTGTTTTACAAACAGATTTCCCTCCATCACCAATGTCTTCTGCACGACCAACCGCATACCCGCCCGGACGGTTGTTACCTGCCAGACAAATCCAGTGCCAGTGGGAGCCAACATCGCCTGCGCGACCAACCGCGTGACCTATCGCACCAATGTGGCTACTTGCCGGACCAACATTACAACCACTCCCGGCTCGCCCGCTTGCATCAAATCCTTCCGCCTTCATATCGGACCTATCGTATCGAGGTTGGACCTCAACAACGACGGCACCAACACCGACAATGTTTATGTCGTCCGAACCGGCGGCCAAGGCTCAGCAGGCCCTTCGAAAGTGGAATGGGATGACAATGACCTGGTGGTGAGCTTCTCGCCACCCTTGTGTGCAGGCGACTCGAGTTTCACGGTGGGATTTGTGGCCCGCACCGGACCGACAACAACAAAGGCCAAACTCAAGGCGACTTCAGGCAGCGACCTCAGCGTGAAAGTGATAGGTCCTGGCGAAGCCATCCGGTGCAACTTTGATGACCTGGCCAAAGCCATCCGCAACCTTCGTTCGCGGGAGCTGACCGGCTCGAGCAGCTCCACTCGCGAAGATCATCGCACCACCCTTCTCGCTATGCTCGCCGCTGCGTCCGATGCGGCCCAGGCGGGCAACATCGACAACCTGACCCAGGCGCTTGGCGATCTGATTTCCAAGGCCGACGGCCGCGGACAGGATTGGCTCACCGGCGACGGTCGCGATCGAATCAAAGACGAAGTCCGTTCCCTCCTCCACTGCATCCAGTCGTCCCAGGACGGTGATGATGACGACGACGAAAACGACGATGACGATGATGACCATGACGGAAATCATCACGATTGATCCCTCCCGAGTCGTATCCGGGAACTAAAAAAGAGAAATCAGAAGGAACATTGCCGGGGATTGGTGAAAGCCAGTCCCCGGCCTGCTTTTTGGGTGACAAACAAAATACCCCGCCGGAATATTCCCGGCGGGGTTTGCGATTCGAATCGAATGGCAAAAGGGCGTTTAGAACTTCAGGTTGAAGACGGCCCCGAAGGTATGATTGTGAACATCGGAGATGCTGACGTTGACCCCGCCCACGTCATAGTTTCCACGGGTCGTGCCCAAATACTTGTAGCCAAGCCCGATGGACATGTTCTCCTTGATTTTGTAACGGAACCCCGCAAGCACCTGCCATGCAAAGACGAAGTCTCCGTCGCTGTCGTCGACAGCACCATTGAGATCCAGGATGGAATAGGAGCCGCCGACACCGCCGCCGGCATAGGTTTCCCATTTTTGGGAGAGGGGATATCGGAATACCCCATTCACGATGAGAGGGATCTGAGACAAGGATCCGTCAACGTTCTTGAATTTGTTCCAAACCCAGCCGGTATCGAATTCCACGCCAATATACTTGTTGACGTTGTATCCCACGGCAGCGCCGGCCCGAAAGCCGATGTCCATTTCGGCGGTTCCTGAACCTGCACCACCGATGGTCACGTCTGAAGCCCAATTGGCTCCGGCTTCGGCATTGAAGTACAGACCATGATCCGGGTCCGCGGCGGCGGCTGAGAAGGCAAAAGCCATCGCCAGCGTCGCGCCCCCAAGGATCGAGTGCTTGTAACTCATTTTCATAGTGTCGTTTTCTTTTGGGTTGCTGAACTTTCAAGGCCCGAAGATTCGCCGCGAACCTCTGGCGGAAATAGACCGCCAGCACGGCATGCCGTTGGAAAGCGATACGACTAGCTTTCAGGAAACCATCCGGACCTTGCGTTTCTGGATTAAGGGGAAAGCGGAACGTCGTCAACTCTTTCTTTTTTTTAATCCCTGCCCAGTAACGCATCTGAACTGAAACGCCTGTCCACCTTGATGCGGCCGTCCGGGTCTGTCGCGCGGCCGCGCGAAACGGACCACGGCATTGATGCCGCTTCGGCAAACCTGCCCTGCCCACCGCCCGGAGAAACTGGATGGCCTAATCGCTATCCACCTTGAGGCGGCATAAATGCCGCGCGCCGTTCGGGTGCGAACGGTGGACCAGGTTTCCCTCCTCCTCAGGTTGTAACAAACTCCAATGAAACTCATCGCCACTGTAGCGCGGACTTCCAGTCTGCTGTATCGCGGATTTCCAATCCGCACGCGCTGGGTGTTGCCTTTTGCGCCAGGATTATCACGCACCTGCCGACTGGAAGTCGGCGATACAGCAGACTGGAAGTCTGCGCTACGTGCGAAATGGCTCCCACCAACAGATTCGTGATGCACGGGGTGTGATTGCCCGCGGCTTTTTGCAGCGGTTTAAGGCGTTTTGCCCGCACCGGAAAGGAAACCCAAGGCGGAATGCTCACAAAACCGAATAGAACATGTGGCTGGCAGAGCCCATCCCAGCTTGGCATGTGACAAGCTAAATGCCTTCGACAAACCAACCGGCTGCGGTTCCAAATTCGACATCTATGATAGCAAATAAGGCCATCGACCATCGGTGCCTCGAGTGGATGCCCAAGTCCGTATGGGGACCGATCAAGTGGAAGGAATTGCACGCGCGCGCACTGTCGCCGCTTCCGATGGATGACGAACCGCCGTGGTTTGAAGCCTATCTCGAGGGATTGCCGTGCCCGAAATGCCGGGTGCACTTCGAGGAGTTTGTCAGGCGGTGTCCTCCGGATTTCGATTCCCGGGATGCGTTCTTCAATTGGACTGTGCGCGCCCACAATCATGTCAACCAAGCCAACGGCAAACCGGTGCTGAGCATCGACGCCGCCCACCAGGCACATCAGGAAGTATATGAAAACCAGGAGGATTGAGCAGCCTGCCAACCCTCCCATTTTCCAGCCCTGCGGACGAGTTGCCTTAATCCTCTAAATTCAATCCAAGCCTATGAATGCTGACAATACCTTTTCCAACTTTCCGCATTCCACCGGGCCGCGGGCTCAACCGGTCGTGGCCCGCCCGGAGGGGAACGCGCCACTGGATCGCGAACAGGAGGGGACCACCCCCAGTCGCAAGCATGCCGGCCCGGAGGCAGCCGACCGTAGCGAGCGTGAATCCGGCGAACCGCGCCCCGTCGGCAAGCGTCTTCCGGAAAACCTTTCCAACCGTCGCCGCGCCCCAAGCCCGATCGACGAACCCAGGACGCCGAAGTCCTCGCTTCACCGCACGGATTCGGGGGACGAACACACGCCTTGACGAAAACCTGGTTGACCTCCTCCCCGCTCCGCCGTACCGCTAATCCGCTTCTGCCAACTTGCTGTCCCTGACCTACCCCCAGGGGCTTTCAGGATTCCAACTCTATTCTCACATTCAAACTTCGACCGGCACCGTCCGATAGCCGCCGCCACGGGAGCCAATTCCTAGACCGGCTCCAAACCCGCGTGGAGCGGGTTTTTCAAACGATAACTCCCATTCTCCGCTTGATGTCGAAAATCGTCCCGTCGAAACTCGAGTTCACGCGCGGCGGCCGGCCGGCGGTGCATCGTTCCCTGATGGGCAAGCACTTCGCCTGCCTGAATATCCTCGAACTCGTCTGCCATTAATTCTTCCAGTCTCATAACTTTTTTTCCGGTTAAATCTTGCTGCGGCCCAAGCGCAGTTAAGCGAGAAGTATGCCACTTAGAAAAACAGAAAAACAGGCTAATTCACGAAAATGTTTCATGCAGAATAGGGCAAATTGCAGGTTCTCCACTTTTTTTGCAACGCTCCCTAAACCATTCGGACATCGCCCTTTCCACGATTTCTCCTCGACTCATGGCGCTCGGTGTCCACCCTTCAGGGTGTTCGGACCCTTCGCACGCCGACAAAACACGCTAAAGCGTGGACAGCCAACTGAAGTGTTGTTGGCAACCCATCGCTGACGCAGCCAACATCAGCTATTCCAGCCCCAGCTTTTTCCGTTTCCGGTACAAGGTGGCTTGATCGATTCCGAGGATGGCCGCGGCTTCGGAAAGATTGGCCGTGTGCTTCAAGATGTGGCGAATATGCAATTCTTCGAGCTTTTCCAGGCTGATCATCGAGCCCACGGCTTGATCGCTGGCGGTTGCCACATTCGCTGAACGCATCTCGGACGGAAAATCCGATGAGGCGATCCGATCGCCGCGCGCCAGAATCACGGCGCGTTCCACCGCGTTGCGCATCTCACGCAGGTTCCCCGGCCACGCATGCTGGCGCAACGCAGTCATGGCATCATCGCTGAAACCCTGCAGTTCACGGCCGCATTGATTGGCGAAATGACGAACATAATGCTCGGCAAACCGAACGAGGTCATCCAGGCGCGTGCGCAGCGGCGGCATCTCGACGGCGATGACATTGAGACGGAAATAAAGATCCTCGCGGAAGGTGCCGTCGGCAACGCGCTGTTTGAGGTCGCGATTAGTGGCGGCGATGACGCGGACGCTGGCCTGGCGGACCGTATTTTCGCCGAGGCGCTCGTATTCCCGTTCCTGCAACAGTCGGAGGAGCTTGGGCTGAATCTCCATGGGCAGATCGCCGATTTCGTCGAGGAACAGGGTGCCACCCTCTGCCGCCTTGACCTTGCCCCAGTGGTCCTTGACAGCGCCTGTGAAGGAACCGCGGACGTGCCCGAACAATTCGCTTTGGAGAAGCTCCTTGGACAGGCTGGGGCAGCTCACTGTGACGAAGGGTCTGTCAGCGAGATGACTGTGCTGATGCACTTCGCGGGCGGCGACGCTCTTGCCGGTGCCGCTTTCGCCAAGGATCAGTATCGAAGCGGGAGTGGCGGCGGCACGCATCAGGACTTCCATGACCTCTTTCATCGTCGGGGTGGTGAAGTCGAAAATGGGCTCGACCGCTTGCTGGCGGGTCTCCTTGACTTCCCGCTCGAGGCGTTCGATGCGCTGCCCCATTTCGTGAAGGCGTTTCAAACGGGCGAGGACCGTGACGAAATGCTCGCGCTGAAAAGGTTTCTCGAGGAAATCCACGGCGCCGCGGCGCATGGCTTCGACAGCGGTCTTGACGCTTCCCTGGGCGCTGAACATAACGACCGGCAGGTCCGGCTGGAGTTTTTGGATCTCGCTGAGGACATCCAGCCCATTGCGCTGGCCCAGGTTGAGGTCGAGAAGGACGGCATCAAACCGTTCCTCCTTCAGCGCGGCGATGGCCTGTTCACCCGTGTGCGCGCCTTCGCCATAATGGCCCTCGTCGTCGATCAGGTAGCACGTGGCGTCACGAAACGTTTTGTCATCATCAACAACTAGAAAGTCCATAATGGTTCAAGGGGAAAGCGGAAGCCGCGGAAGGCGAATGATGAACGTGGCGCCCGCACCGGGAGCGCTTTCACAAATCATTTCGCCCTTCATGGCTTCCACGAGTTTTTTAACGATGCTCAGTCCGAGTCCTGTGGAAGGTTCGCCGCCCGTCGGCCGGGCGGACAGCCGGCCGTATCGGCGGAACATGCTCGCGCGATCCTCCGCTGTGAAGCCGGGTCCCTGGTCCTGCACGCAGCATTCCGGCCCCGCCGGCGTGGACCGCACAATCACCGAGATCTGCGTGCCGGGTGACGAAAATTTCACGGCGTTGGAAAGGAGATTGTCGAGCACCTGGCTCAACGCGTTGCGATCCGCGCAGGCCTGCATCGGCTGGGGCGGCAGTTCCATCCGGATATCGATGTTCTTTCGTCGCGCCGCTTCGCGGTAATCCTGAACGGTGCGCGTGACGGTGTCGCTCAGGTTGACGGTTTCGGATTTGGCCCTGAACCCGCCGTGATCCGCGGCGGAGTTCGCGAGGAACTCTTTTACAAACGCCAGCAGTTGCCCGGTGGCATGGCAGATGTTCTCGCACAACTGGGCCGGGCGGGCATCGCCGGATTGTGTCATCCGCTCCCGAAGCAGCGTCGCGCTCATCTGCATGCCGCCCAGGTGATTCTTTAAATCGTGCGCGAGGATGCCAATCAGCTCGTCCTTGTCCTCCGCAACACTTTTCAGCTTGTCCCGCGTCGCTTTGAGAGCCAGGTGCGTTCGGACACGCGACACCATCTCGCCATGGTTGAACGGTTTCGTGACGTAATCCACTCCTCCCGCCTCCAATGCCCGGACGATCAGGTCCTTGTCATCGGCAGCCGAAAGAAAAATGATCGGGATATCGTTCCATTCCGGGTTGGCCCGGATTCGCCGGCAGACTTCGACCCCGTCCATTCCCGGCATGAGCACATCCAGCAGGATTAGATCGGGGAGGCGAATGGCGAGCCGCTTGAGGGCGGTGGGCCCGTCGGAAGCCGGGATGATTTCATATCCGAGTTTCCCGAGCATCGCACCCACCACCTGGATATTGGTGGGTTGATCGTCGGTGACCAGCACCCGGACAGGTCCATCGGCGCCGACATCCAGGCGGCGGTCCTCGGTGCCGGAATTTAATTCGTCAAGTTTCATTGGCGGAGCGCTCCACGCGGGCTATTACAACCGGGAAACCTTGCAGTTGTTCCTCGATCGAGTCCACTGCATATGTCTCGGCATGATGCCCGAGGGTTTGCGCGTAATCCAAAAGGGGCTCGCACGAGCTTTTCCGGGCAAGCGTCTCGAGGCGCCGGGCGAATTCGCGCGTTTCATTCACCGCCAGGGTGTCCCGCACCGCCGGCCATTCCTGGACTTCCAGGCCCCGCAGTTGCGCGGCCAGTTCGCGCCAATCCTCAGGCGGCTGGCCTGACCGTTCGAGCGCCGGGGCGGGGCCCACCACCTTCTCTGGTTCTTGCGGTTTGGCGCGCTTGGGAAGGAAAACGGACAGTTCATTGAACAATTCCCGTCGTGTAAACGGCTTTCGAAGGTAGCCGCTGAAAACCTGGCGCAGGCTTTTTTCCTCATCCAACAGGCTGGATGCGGTGACGGCGATCACGGGCAGCAGTTCGAGGCCCGCCCGTTTGTGGATCTCCTCGACGGCCTCCCGCCCGTTCATTTTCGGCATTCGAATATCCAGCAGCACGAGGTCCGGACGAAAACTTTGAGCCTTCTCCACGGCTTGAATGCCGTCGATGCCGTACTCGAGTTGATGATGGGTTCCCGCGAAGATTCCGCGGACCAGCTCGCAATTGGTTTCGTTGTCATCCACCACGAGGATTTTCGCCGGCTGCAAATCGTCGAAGTTTGCCGGGCCCAGCGGATCGGCCGCCTCTGAAATGGGAAGCCGCGCGGAAACAACGATGTCCGGAAACCGCAGATGAAAGGCTGAACCCTGGCCCACTACGCTCGCAACGGTCACCGTGCCGCCCATCAATCGGGTCATCCGTTGAACAATCGCGAGCCCCAGCCCGGTGCCCATCCGGTCCTTATCGACGTGCGAGCCCGCCTGGACGAACGGCTTGAAAATGGCATCCAGCCGATCCTTGGGGATCCCCACTCCGGTGTCCTCGACCTGAATCACCAGGGTGACCCGGCTGGTGGCGTCGGTTTGCCGTTCGCAGCTGATGTCGGTCTGGATGCGACCACGGTCGGTGAACTTGATGGCATTGCCGACCAGGTTGACCACCAACTGGCGAAAGCGCACACGATCCAGCAGGAGCGCGCGCGGCAGGTTGTCTGCCACATGGCATTCCAGCTGGATGCCTTTTTTTGCGGCGGGCCCGCCAAACATGGTCGTGATGAACTCGCACACCTCGCGCGGGTCCGTGGGCTCCAGATGCAGTTCAACGACCCCGGCGTCCACTTTCGACATGTCGAGAATATCGTTGATCAAATGCAGCAGGGCACCGGCGCTGGCGCGGATGGACTGAAGGTAATGGCGATGTTTGGGTTCCTGGATCTCGGCGGACAGCAATTCGCTGAAACCCAGGATTGCATTCATGGGGGTGCGAATTTCGTGGCTCATGTTGGCGACAAAGGCGCTCTTCTCGTGACTGTCGTGCTCCGCCTGCAAGGTTGCCTGGAGCAACTGGCGCTCCCGCACCTCCTGTCGCAACCCCACACGCGCCAAGTAAAACGCCAGCAGGCCCGCTCCAATGCCGAGAGCGCCGGCGACCAGGCTCGTCAGGCTCGCTTGGAGTAATTTGCCCTGCGCATGGCGGCTTGTGCTCGAAGCCAGGGTCGGTTGAAACTCGCGGAGCTCGTTCACTTTCTGACGCACGGCGTCCGTGATGAGTTTTCCCTGACCCGATTTCACCAGGTCACCGGCTGCTTTTGCACCGTGCTCCCGCCGGAGCTTTACCGTGTTGCGCTGATGCGCCAGAGAGACGCCGGCCAATTCTCGCAGCTCCGTGGCACGCTTGAGCAGGGTCGGATCCCGGTGCACCAAGCCGATCAACTTGTCGAACTGCCCGGGCAACCGCGCCTCCGCCTGGTTCAGCGGCTCCAAAAATGTCTCGTCCCCTGTGATGGTAAATCCTCGTTGAGCCGTTTCCGCATCGATCAGCGATTGAAACAGGGCATTGATGGAATCCTGGGTAATGGTCGCCTGCGTGGCGGCTTTTAATTCGCGCGATAGTTGAAACCAATTGGCCCCGGACAGGATCACGCTCGCAATCGAGAGCGATATCCAGATCAAGACGACATTCTTGTAAACTTGCTTGTTAGGAGAACGAATCATCTTCGCGCGCAGCCGGCTCTTGGAAATCTCGGGCGAGCGGACACGGCGGCGATGGCGAACTCGAATCGGACACAAAAAGCCTGGAGCACAGCTCCGACTGAAAGCCGACGGCATGCCAAGCCCTATCGCTTGAAAAGCTGCTTTAATCCTCCTTAAAGCCGTGCAAAATGCGAAAATCATCTCGCTGAGTTGCAAGCTGCACGTTTATGGAATGCCCACGAGGCGCCGCTGCTATCAGGTCAAATCGTCGAAATGAACCTCCTGTTTTTTGCAATCGCTGGCGATAAAACCTTTGCGTTCCGCAAGTTTGCGCCTGATTAAACTTTAGGAAAATAGGGTGTTTATCGATCCTACTAATGGCACGCCAACTGCAAGTAGATCCTGCATGCCAGCCACGCCGTTTCCGCCTGCCCAAGCTGCATCGCCGTCGCCCGACGAAATTGCATCCCTGGCTTACCAGCTGTACCTCGATGGCGGCCAACAATGCGGCACAAATCTCGAGGATTGGCTGTGCGCCGAATATTTTCTGATTCAATCCAATCCGTGTGAATGGCGGGCCGCTGCGGAAACGGAAAAAAAACCGCGGGTAACGACCCCAATGGTTCCTGTGATCGATGCCGTTAAAAAGCCAGCTCCCAATCCGGAATCACCACGTGGCGGTCGGGCGGTGCGACTGGATAAAGAGGCCATGGCGGTTTCCGCCGCAGCGGAGCGCGAAGGCCAGGAAACTGACGAATGGATTTTTCAGCCCGGCCACCAACAGGAGGCTGTCTCGGAGGCTGACTCGGTTCTGGCGGGGCCTCAATACGCGATCTTGGAGGAGTCACTCCCCTTCGAACGCTGGAAAGGGATCAATGAATAAAACAAACCATCATTCGATTGTCTGGGGCCGCTTGGCGGCTTTCGACTCGCTTAAACCCGGCCAAACCCTGGTGCATTTCCTTGAACAGCATTCGTTCGAGGTCCGCCTTTACGATGAACGGAAGCTTCAACGCTTCTGGTTCCTCGCCCGCCCTGTCGCCGGAATTTGCGTGCAGGTGCCCGAGGAAAACATCCCGGCGGTCCGCGATTTTCTGGCGGCACAACCCGAGAGCCAGGAATTGTTGCGCTCCGCCATCCGGTGTCCCTCCTGCAAATCCACCCGGGTTCATTATCCGCAGATGACCCGTAAAAACGTTTTGCCAACCCTCGTCGCTCATGCCCTTGTAACGCTCGGGCTTCTGAGACACGAATGCTATTGCGAAGATTGCCAGTTTACATGGGTCCGAGGCACGCCCGCGGTCGCGAAGACCAAGGGCGACGGCAGTGCGTCCAAGCGGCCCAATGTTCCGTTGTTCGGCACTCGCAAGTCGAAACCTGGAGCCAAGCCATTATGAAGAGCCCATCCCGTTTGCCCGTCTCGAGCAGCGCGCCGGCCCGCCCTGTCCAAACGCCTCCCACACACGAGGAAATCCAAACGCGCGCGTTTGAACTTTTTATGGCGAGCGGAAAAGTGGAAGGCCACGAAGTGGAACATTGGCTCGAAGCCGAGCGACTGCTGCGCGAACAACGATCCACCACGCCGGCAACACCCAACCAGGCTCAGTCGCAATCCAGCATTGACGCCGGGACTGCGGGCTCCGACGAGACGCCAGAACGCGGCACTGCCAGCATCGGACAGGTGCAGAGTTCTCGATCACTCCCTCTAAAAGTGCCCGAAGTGCCCAAGGAGACGACCCCCTCAAGCCGCGTCGGCATGCGAGCTTCTCAGGCCCAGCCTACCGCACGGAAATCCCATTAGAGGTTGGTGTCCCCGTTCGGTGTTCCCACTTGGTGTCCACCCTTTAGGGTGTTTTTCCTTGGTGTGGTTCGACGTTCGGACACCCTAAAGGGTGGACACCGAACTGCCTGAGTTGGGGCTCTCCGTTTGGTGTTCCCGCTTGGTGTCCACCCTTTAGGGTGTTTTTCTCTGGTGTGGCACGGCGTTCGGACACCCTTAAGGGTGGACACCGAAGTGATCGAGCTGGCGCTCCCGTTTGGTGTCCACCCTTTAGGGCGTCTGTGTGAAACCTACCCAACTGCGGCATTCTCCGAAGCCGGGTCACAGTCGGCTGTTGTGGGAATGTGCCGAATTTTCGCGAGCGTGCTTTATGCTGCTCCAACCCTGCCACATTGTGGACGCCAGTCGCACACCCGAGAACAATCGGGAAATCAGCGACCGCTTCTCATTGCGACGTGTTGTTTTGCGAATGCCGCGCAATGCGGTCACGCCTCCCACGACCACGCCCAGCACGGAGGCGAAAATACCAAACGACCGGGCTTTGTTGCCCCAATCGCTCAATTCTTCCCGGATGAGCCGCAGGTCGTGCCGCATCTGTTCCCGATGCACCTCTGCCTCGCTAATCAGGAGCTGTTTGCGAAGCAGCAGGTTGTTTAATGAATGGCGTCGAAACATGCCCGGTCCTTTCGCAACTGATCCATTGTGGCTCCGAACATCGGAGTGTCCCGTTGCATTCCATTGACACGCGCAGCCAGGTAAATCGTCACGCCCAAACAAATGCCGGCAGTGCAGAACAAGGCCGCGACTGCTCCGTGCTCCCATAACAGGACGGCGAGAGCGAAGGTCAAGGCGAACCCTCCCAAAATGCCGAAGGCCGCGGCCGCCAGCGCAATATGGAAGGAGCGCAGGAGGCGCTCTCGCTCCTCCTGCACTTCGACCATCAGCAATTCGACCCGGTTGGCGCCGATATCGAGCGTGCGTCGGGCCACGCGGCCTGATGCCCCCAATAGATCTCCCAATGACTCTCCAGCCTCTTCCGCCTGGTCGATGTCCATAGGGCGCCTCAATTTCCGTTGCCGCGCCGCGCTATCAAAACGCCAAGCAAAACTCCCACGCCGAATGTGATGCCGGCAGTGTGATAGGGATGGGTGCGGATGGTTTCATCGGCAGCTTTGGCGCTCTCGATGGCCTTCTCCTTGACCCGATCATACGTCATTTTTCCGCGCTCCAGCGCTTCGGCAAGACGTTCACGGGCTTCCGTGATCTTTTCGTCGGCGATGTTAGCCGTCGCTTCGATCATCGAGCGGGCATTTTCGGCCAGTGTGTGTGCGTCGTGACGCACGGCTTCGGGTGTTTCGTATCGGCTATTCATGTCGTTCTTTCGTTTAGCAGAGGTATCAGTTGTTTTTGTCATAAAATAAACTTCCTGTGGCACGACGCCGCAGGAAGGTTGAGTGGTCAGTCGTTTTCGTCAGTGGTGCGCATCCGGGTAGACGCCGGGCGCGTGGCGCGGCCGAAATTACCGGTCGGCTTTTCAGTCTCGTCCCCTTCCGCCGATTCGTTGCAGCATTGGCGGGCGAGGTCGGTGAGTTTGGAATCGGCGGCCTTCTCTTCCTCGAGGATCTCCTCCAGGAGCTGGCTGGCCTTTTCATTCCCCAACTGCTCCGCCCATTCGCGAAGGCAGCCATAGGAGGCGATCTCGTAATGCTCGACCTTTTGGGCCGCAGAGATAAGGGCGGCGTTGATCGTCGGCTCTCCCTTGTTGTCTGACGCGATTTCGTCGCCCTCTTCAAGGAGACCGACGATCGCTTCGCACTTCTTGGATTTGGCGCTCTTGCCGAACGCCTCGAACACCTGTTCGAGCTTGGCAACGTGCCCTTCCGTTTCTTCGAGGTGACTGTTGAATGCCTCGCGCAGTTCTTCATGAGACGCCGCCTTCGCCATTTTTGGCAGGGCCTTCGTCAGGCGATTCTCGGCGTCGTACATGTCGGCCAATTCGTCGAGGAAAAGATCTTGTAGCGTTTTCATCGTTATGTGGGTTGTGTTTGATAATAGTGCTGCGTGGTTAACGCGACGCGGAGGCGTTCTCCTTGGAACTGACATTGGATTCGCCTGCGGTGGAGATGTCGTGCGAGCCGCAGCGTTCAAAGATCTCCTTCGCCGTTTTGACTTCGTCGCTGTCTTCGGTGTGAACCGAGATCAGAATTCCGCCTTCGCGAACTTTTCCTTCATAGCGTTTGGCTTCGTATTCAGGGATGCCCATGCCGATGAGGCCGCCCGTGATGCCACCGACGGCGCCGCCGACTGCCGCGCCGCTCAGTGCCGCTGCAATGGGACCTGCGGCCACCAGCGGACCGACTCCAGGAATGGCAAGTGCGCCGATTCCGGCAAGCCATCCCAATGTGCCACCGAGGACAGCGCCGGTTCCAGCGCCGGCTGTGGCGCCTTCGGGCGCTTTTGTGCCCTTGTCGTGAGCGAAATCCCGCGTCGTTGTTTTGTCGGGGAACAAGGCGGAAATGTCGTTGGAGGAGAATCCTTCGTCCTTAAGACAGCTGACGATGGTTTCGGCCTGAGTGACCGAGTTTGCGATGCACAGAACAGATTTTTTTGACATGACGGATGATCTTTCTTGGTTGAGTTTTTCTTAATGATGTCTGAAGCAAGCCGGGCTACTTGGCATTGGCGTCCCGCTTGACCTCCAGTTGATTATCCACGTTCTCCGACCTGGCGATGCGGTTGGCGATGTCGGAAATCCGGGCTTTTTCCTCCTCCGTATGAACCGGGCCCCGCAACGTGACGCGGCCATTCAAGGTGATGACCTTCACATTCCGGGCATATACGGAGAGTCCATCCTGGCCGACAATTTCCTTGCGGATCCGCCGGGTCGTATCCATGTCCGCCGCGCTTGTTCCCTGATCGATTGGGGTCAAGGTCGCCGACTTTCGATCCCGAACATTGCGCGCGGTGTTATCGACGTCGGCAGTGAAATAAGGCTCCACATTGTGCGCGCGATAGACTTTTTGGGCATAGTCGGCATCGTCCAGCCGCGGCCATTCGCTGTTCTTGAAATGCGGTGCGCTGGCCAGCGCATCCTTCGTCGTATCCAGCCGGAACAACTTGTGGGCGGGATCATAGTGCAACGCGGTGGGCGGAACAG